>NZ_CP146069.1:0-300000 GCF_037023735.1 Roseovarius sp. S88
GCCCAGTGAGCCGCGGCGCACCTTGCCAGTCCGGCACAACAGCCACCAATCCCAGCGCCACCAATGCCGTGGTCGCCGTCAGCGCCCCGCGCGTGTTCATCCGCATGATCATATTCATCACTCCTCTGATCAGCCCCGCTCTGGGGCGTTCAGAGGTTTGACGGGCGGCATCCCGGGATTCTTGGAGCGCCGTAAAGTTTTTCTGCGCCAGGGCAATATCCTCAGCCTTCCGCGCCGCATCCGGCGTGGGCGTGGCGGCTTGCATCGCCGCCTTCAGGTCATCAAGATCATCACTCATGAGCGTTCCTCACTCTCGCGCAAAGCGCGCAGATGTTTCTTTGCTTCCGAGACGCGCCAGCTGATTGTACCGGGAGAAACCTCCATGATTTCAGCAGCTTCCGCATGGCTCATATCGTCCAGAACCAGCGCCAGCGTATCGCGCAAATCCTCTGGCAAGGCGCGCATCGCTTGGGTCAGCCAATCAAGCGCCTCTGCTGTTTCAGCATCTGCAGCACGTCGATCAACCTCCCAGTCACCCCAGCCTTCGGCATATTTTACATGCGTCGCACGCCGCCTGCGCCGGTCATGCGCGGCATTCACCACCACGCGCCAAAGCCAGGTTGTAAACCGCGCAGCTCCTTGAAATCCCTGCAGTTTCGCAGGCAATGCCGCACAGATATCCTGTGTGAGATCCTCTGCGTCAGAACGCGATCCGGTTAGGCGAAAAGCAAGCCTGAACACGCCATCATAATGCCGCTGGAGCAGGGTCGAGAACGCATCGCCATCCCCCACTGCCGCCGCTTTGGCCAGGCTTTCGTCACTTGCTTCCATGCGCATCACGATTGTTAGACGCAGGCCGCACGTCAATCCTTGGGAGGAATAAGAAAAAATTAACTGCCGTCGAAAACCGCTTTAGCGTGCTCGGTTAGCTGTCCATAAAGCTTGCGATACGGCACAGGACCATAGCTGATCCGGGCCACACCAACCTTCGCCAATTCCTGATTGGAGGGCGCCCCCGGCAAAGCGATAATGTTCACCGGAAGGGTGCATTTGGCACACAACGCTTCGATCATCCCAAGATCCATAAGCCCAGGCGCGAAAAATCCGGACGCTCCGGCACCTGCATAAGCGTCCGCCCGTGCAAGGGCCTCGTCCAGCATCTCCGGGGTTACGTCAGCCTTGGCCGCGTATGCCTTGAGGAAAACATCCGTCCGCGCATTTATGAAGGCCGCCACACCCGACGCATCACAAGCATCCCGCGCAGCGCGCAAACGCGCGACCTGATCCTCAACAGGATGCAGACCCGAGCCCCCTACAACCTGATCCTCAAAATTGAACCCAACCACACCGGTTGTAAGCGCTTTGGCAAAGTTTGCCCCACAAGTTTTCGGGTCTTCGCTATAGCCACCTTCAAAATCCAAGGTCACTGGCAAATCGACCGCGCCAACAATCCGCTCGGCATTGGCCAAAGCAAACTCCATGGAAAGCGCCTGTCCGTCACTAAATCCATTGGCCATGGCAACAGGCGCACTGCCTGTGGCGATGGCCTTGCCGCCCGCCTCAGCGACTGCTTTGGCGCTGCCAGCGTCCCAGATATTGTAAAGGATGACCGGATCACCTTTAACATGAAGCGCCTGAAAGCTTGCGGCCAATTCGGATTGGGTGCTCATGTCGTGTCTCCCTCAACCTGCGCCTTAAACGCTCATGCAAACATACTTCATCTCTAGGTAATCATCGATTCCATGATGGCTGCCTTCGCGTCCCAGGCCCGATTGCTTGACCCCACCAAACGGTGCAACCTCGGTCGATATGATACCGGTGTTTACGCCCACAATGCCATATTCCAGCGCTTCAGCCACTTTGTAAACGCGGCTGAGATCCTTGGCGTAGAAATAGCTCGCCAGACCAAAGATCGTGTCATTGGCCATCGCGATCACGTCATCTTCGTCTTCGAACTTGAATAGCGGCGCAAGAGGCCCGAAGGTTTCATCCTGGCTGACCATCATGTCCTGCGTCACATCCGTCAGGATTGTTGGCGGTAGGAAATATCCAGCCCCCTGAATGGGGTCTCCGCCCCCCATGGCAATCTTGGCGCCTTTCGCTGTGGCATCGGCCACATGCTCTTGCACTTTTTCAATCGCATCGGCGTTGATGAGCGGCCCAAGCTGCGTGCCCTCTTCCAGACCATCGCCAATCTTCATCTTCGACACCGCATCCTGCAACTTCTTGGCAAAGGCATCATAAACACCCGCCTGCACATAGATACGGTTGGCACAAACACAGGTTTGCCCGTTGTTGCGGAACTTGCACATGATGGCGCCCTCAACGGCGGCATCAAGATCGGCATCGTCAAACACAATGAAGGGCGCGTTACCGCCAAGCTCCATGGAGCACTTCATCACCTGATCCGCCGCCTGCCGCAGCAGGATACGACCCACCTCAGTCGAGCCAGTGAACGTGAGTTTGCGCACAGCCGGATTCTCGCAGAATTCCTTACCGATGGCTGACGAGCTTGAGGACGTCACAATGCTGAACACGCCTTTTGGAATGCCTGCGCGATCTGCAAGAACACCCATGGCCGTCGCCGAGAGCGGAGTTTCTTTGGCCGGACGCCCCACGAAGGAACAGCCCGCTGCAAGCGCCGGACCCGCCTTGCGAGTGATCATCGCATTGGGAAAGTTCCAGGGTGTGATTGAGGCGGCCACGCCAATCGGCTGCTTGAGCACCATGATCCGTTTGTCCCGCTGATGGCCTGGGATCATCTCGCCATAGATGCGCTTGGCCTCTTCGGCAAAGAACTCGATGAAAGACGCGCCATAAGCAATCTCGCCCTTGGCTTCAGCCAGCGGCTTGCCTTGCTCTGCGGTTAGGATGGTCGCCAGATCATCGGCGTGCTCCATCATCAGCTCATACCAGCGGCGCAAAACAGCGGCGCGCTCTTTGCCCGTCCAGCTGGCCCAATCCTTCTGCGCCGCCTCGGCGTTGGCAATCACATCAGCCACCTGCGCGCGGCTCATATCCGCGACATTGGCGATCACATCTCCACGCGCAGGGTTGGTCACCTCGAAGGTGCCGTCCGCCCCGTCCATCCACTCGCCCGCGCCATAGGCTTGCTCGGCCAAAAGCGCAGGGTCTTTCAATAGCGACTTCAGATTGGTGGTTGTATCGAGCATAGCGTATCCTCCCAGAAAACGTCTCGTCTTGGCTAAGCATTTGGGGCAAGGATTGTCTAGGCCGTAAGACGAGGAATGTGCCATGGAACTGGATGATGCCTATGACAATGTCGGGTATATTCCTGATGCTATGTCCTATCCTCCTCGCTGGGCCAAAGCCGCAGGGGCATATCGTGACGTACTGATCGCCGAGGGACGCGCATTGCTTGGCCTTCCTTATGGCGGCACTGAGAGACAAGCGTTTGACCTTTTTCATCCTAAAGATGCCGCCAAGGGCGCACTGGTCTTCGTGCATGGCGGCTATTGGCGGCGGTTTGATCGCAGCTTCTGGTCCCATCTAAGTGAAGGCGCGTTGGCGCACGAATACTGCGTCGCGATGCCGTCATACGATCTTTGTCCCGAAGTGCGCATCGCCGATATCACCCAACAGATCACCCGTGCAATTGAGACGATCGCTGAACACGTAGAGGGCCCCCTCATTCTGACAGGGCATTCTGCAGGTGGGCATCTTGTGTCCCGCATGTGTGAACCGGGTCTATTGAGAGAAACGACCGCGCAGAGAGTGAAGCGGATCCTTCCGATCTCTCCTGTATCCGATCTGCGACCCTTGTTGCACACGTCAATGAATGAGCTTTTTAAACTGACTGAAGATAGTGCTGCTGCCGAGAGCCCCGTTTTGATGACACATCGCCTATCTGTTCCTGTGTCAATCTGGGTCGGAAGCAAAGAGCGTCCGGCCTTCCTTGATCAGGCCGAGTGGCAGAGCAAAGCCTGGTCCTGCCCGCTTCACATCGCAACGAACAAACACCATTTCGATGTCATCGATGCACTTTCGGATCCCAATAGCGAGATGATGAAAGACGTTTTGCTCTAACGCCGCCTGCTTCTTTCTTGTCACAAATACCCAAACGCCTCGGCCCAACATGGCAGCGTGTCTCCTGCCGCAGGACGCGCCGCAAAAACAGCCCGCGCAACGGCGCGCGAGATGCAGGTTGCCGAGGCATGACCAATGGCAAGTTGCCCTGCCAGATCGGGCGCTGTTCGATCTGCTGTAGAGAGTGAAAAAATCAAATCTCCATCCATCGGCGTATGGGATGGCAGCAAGGCACGTGCATATCCATCATGTGCAGCCACAGCCATACGCGTGCACTGCGCTTGGCTTAGCGCTGCATCCGTTGCCACAATGCCGATTGTCGTCGCCTGATGCTGGCCCAGCTTGGTGTTTGGCAATTGCACATCGCCTGGGTCGCTTGAAACACCCAAAGCGCCAAACTCATCGCCAATCTCAAATGGCGCAGCCCAGAATTTTGGGCCAGTGCCAGCAACCGCAGACCCCAGCGCGTTTACAGCCACAAACGCACCTACTGTTATGCCATCCGGCAGGACCAAAGACGCCGATCCGATACCACCTTTGAAATCGGCGGTGGTCGCCCCTGTACCAGCCCCATGAGAGCCCAACTCAAAGACCTCGCTGCGTTTGGCCAGTGCGTCTCGACCCAAACGTTTATAGGGATTCTCGGACCATGCCTTGTCGCCCCCATTAAGAAGGTCGAACAGGATTGCTCCTGGTACGATGGGCACGCGTTGATCGCCTATGGCGAATCCGCGACCCTCACTGCGAAGAGCATCCGCAACTCCAGAGGCCGCATCCAAACCAAAAGCGGACCCACCAGACAAAACCAACGCATCGACCTGCTCCACCACTTTGTCAGCCCCGAGTAAATCCGTCTCTCGGGTGCCCGGCGCTCCGCCCATGACATGCACACCAGCCGTGAAAGGCGCGGCGCCCATAACCACGCTGACGCCAGTTTTGACAACGTCATCCTGGGCCTGCCCTACCTGTAAACCCGGCACATCGGTAATCAGATTACGCTGTCCTGGCCTCGCATCCATGGTCTGTTTCCGTCCTCACTTTGTCGCAAAACATCTTGCCAGATTGCGCCCAGAGCGCAACAAGCGGGTAAGTCCGCGAGCGATGGCGTCGTTCAGCAAGCCGGACTTCACATCCCAAACAGTCCTGAACGCCGGGACCTTTCTTTACGAAGGAGGGTCACTATGACTGCACCTATCCAATCCACTGATTTCGTGGGCACACGTCCCGAATTCTACCGTTTTCACAATGGCGAAAAGGCACCCTTGCCCTTTGCGCCCGAAGAATATGAGGCGCGCCTTGCCAAGTTGCGTCGTATCATGTCAGAGACAGGCGTTGATGTCGCAGTCCTAACATCAATGCATAACATCGCTTATTATTCAGGGTTTTTGTACTGTGCCTTCGGACGACCCTATGCGCTGGTTGTGACGCCCACCGAAAACGTTACCATTTCCGCCGGCATCGATGCTGGTCAGCCCTGGCGCCGGTGCTACGGTGACAATATCACCTATACCGACTGGCAGCGCGACAATTACTGGCGCGCAATCCGTTCCGTTTCAGGCGAAGGCAAAGTCATCGGCATCGAAGGTGACCACCTGACACTGGTGCAGCGCACTATGCTCGATAGTTTTCTGTCCCCAAGCCACGTCAAGGATATCTCTACAGAAACAATGCGCCAACGTATGGAAAAATCTATAGCAGAAATTTCCCATATCCGTAAGTGCACTGCCATAGCTGATATCGGAGGCTATGCGATCCGCGATGCTATTCGCGAAGGCACCCGCGAGGTAGACGTCGCAATGGCCGGTCGAGATGCGATGGAGCTTGCGATTGCAAAGGATTTTCCGGATGCGGAATATCGCGACACCTGGGTCTGGTTTCAATCCGGGATGAACACAGACGGCGCACATAACCCGGTCACAGCGCGCAAACTGGAACGCGGCGATATCCTGTCTTTAAACACATTTCCGATGATCTCTGGCTACTATGTCGCTCTTGAGCGCACGCTGTTTGTCGGAGAGGTCGATCCCGCGTCGCTTGCCATTTGGGAAGCCAACGTTGCGGCGCATGAATATGGCATGTCGCTGTTGAAACCAGGGATCAGCTGTGCGGAGGTCGCACACAAGATCAACGATTTCCTGGGCGAAAGAGACTTGCTTCAATACCGTACGTTCGGGTATGGTCATTCGTTCGGTGTGTTATCTCACTACTATGGCCGGGAAGCTGGCCTTGAGCTGCGCGAAGACATCGACACTGTGCTCAAACCCGGCATGGTGATCTCAATGGAGCCGATGCTGACCTTACCTGACGATCACCGCGGCGCAGGCGGCTATCGTGAGCATGACGTTCTGATCATCACCGAAGATGGCAACGAGAACATCACGGGCTATCCTTATGGACCTGAGTTCAACGTCGTGGGATAAAAGGCTAAGGCCCCGGCGATACACCGGGGCCTTTAAAATTTAGACGAGTGCCATAATTCGCGCTGGGCCGCCTGTGCCACCCTTGTGTTTGGGCGCCCCAATCACGATAGTGGCACCATTTGCGGGAAGCTTGTCGAGATTGGCGATGTTTTCAATCCCAAACCGACCTGTTGGAAGCCACGCGTAATGCACTGCAAAGTCCGCTGACGGTCCATGATCGAGCGACAGCGTATCGACCGCCATCGATTGCGCACCGGTTTCTTCCATCAACATGGTTGCCGCTTCGATATGAAAGCCGGGGAAATGCATTTTTTCGCCATCAAAGCCGCGATAGGCGTCACCCCCGGTTTTTCCACCCCATCCGGAATGCATCGCGACACAGGCATTGTCGGGAATGTCGCCATTGGCAGCAATCCAGGTTTTTAGGTCATCTGGCGTCACCTGTGCATCCGCATCACCTTCAGCTTTAGCGGTGATGTCAATGACACAAAGGGGTACCACAAGCGTGTCGACGGGAATCTCATCCACCGCTTTTCCATCTGCCGAGAAATGCAAAGGCGCATCAATATGCGTCCCAGTGTGCTCATTGACTGACAGTTTCAGGAGGTTGAACTTGTGTTCGGCATAATTGAACACTTGCTCCATCGAAATACCCGGCTCTCCGAAATAGGTGGGAAAGGTATCGTCATAGGTATGCGTTAAATCTTCGACCGAGCTGTGTCCATCCGCCAAAGCAGGCGGTGCCGTTACGGTTCCAATTGCAGCGGCGGCGCCAACGGCCGCACTCGCGCTAAAGAACTGTCTCCGTGAGAGCATCTTGTCTTTCACCGCATTCATCACACAGATGTCGCACATATTCTTTCCTCCTGTCGGTTGAATTGGGGCTGTGTCACCCGATAACATGACATGACAATAGGGCAGGTCAATTCACACGCACGGCATTGGCACCCTTTGGCCGCATGAGAGAGACCCGCATGATTTACGTGAAATTCCTTTTTTGGGGCCTTACCTGGGTCTTGGTTGCGGCTTTTCTGCACTACACATTGCCACAGACCGATGTCGCGCGTGTCACGGACACCTATACAAAACGCATTGATTTTGGTGAGAACAGCATCTTCTGGGCCGCGCCCGATGTGGGCAATGACACAACCTCCTCCAACCGCGATGTGTTCTTCATCCAAGCCGTTCGGACCAATGGGCGCGTCATGGTCTATCGCAATGAGGACACCGGTTGGGGCTGGCCGCCCTATTTCAAGTTCGACACCTCGAACCTGCAGGCCGAGGCAGCCGATTTGAAATCCACAGCAGAGGCGCCCAAATGGGTGGCGATCAAACATTATGGCTGGCGCAACGAATTGATCTCGATTTTCCCCAACGCCGTGGGCGTGCGTGCCGTGAGCGGCCCGGATGTGCGCATCATCCCATGGTTCAGCATCTTTATTCTGATCGTGCTGTTCGCAATCTTCTGGGCCATCCGCGTCCGGTGGATCCGGTTCCGCGAGAACAAGATCAACCCGGTGGTCGATGAATGGACGGATGGCTGGGGGTGAACTGCCGCCCGGCAGTATCCGCGCCTGGCCGTACTCAGCGCTTGCCGTAATACAGCCCCACAACATGCTCGGCTTCTGCAAAAAAGAGCCAGCGTGACGCGGCGATCCCGGCCAAGTGGCTGGCAACTGCCAAAAGTGCGACCACGTGTGAAAACGGCACCAGCAACAGCACAAATGGCACCGTGTAGCCAAACGCCAAAGCAATCATCCGCAGTTTCGCGGCATGCTTGCGTCCCACCACATGTACAAACTCACGCAGCAGATAGTTTGTGCCCGTGTGAGGCGGCTCGAATGCCCGAACAGCGCCGATATTGCCCAAGCCGGTTGCTGTCGCAAGATTTGTGCCGCTTTTGCCAAAGGCCTTATCACCAACAAACCACCAGGCAACCTGCGCAGCAGCCGCAACAGGCAAAAGAACCAGTGCAATTAGCGTCTGCCCGGCCAGCAATGCGCCACCAGCAAGCGACAGCGACAGAAACAACACGGAGGTAAGAGGCGAATTCCAACGCGGCACGGTTTTAAGCTGTGCGTAGATCATGGAGGTGGTGAAAACCGTTCCGGCACATAGCACTGCGCCAATCACGCCCAAAGCAGCCAGCCTGACGTCAAAGAACACAATTGCAGCCGCGTAGACGCCCATAACAATCAACGCTGCCACGGCGCAAACGCCCTCCCGGCTAAGCCAAGATGAGCGCCACTGCGTGAACGCTTTCATCGCGCGTTCGGGATGACCCAAGTGAAAGGTCGAAGCCATCAGACCACCCACTGCCAAAGCATAGGCGATGGCAAAAAACACGAAAGCAATCCAGCCCGTCACGGCTGGCAAACCCAAGCCCAGCCAGAACAAAAGACCAAAGCCAAGACCCGACAAAGTGGTGAAAACGATAACGGACGGGGCTGGATGCATCAGATTTTCTCCAGAGCTTTGTCGAGCCAGCCGATGAACCCTTTGGGCTCTTCGGCAACCGGGGCCAGCAGCGGGGCGAGAATGTCGATCTCCGCTTCAGGCGCGGCCATGACCTGATCTTTAGGGCGTGGTGGCAAATATTTGTTCACGGGCTTGGTGCCTTGTTCCGGCATGAGGTCCATCCCGCCGCGTTCCGCGACCAGTTTGGACACATCGCTGTCAGGGTCGCCCAGATCCCCAAAATGCCGCGCGCCTGCCGGACAGGTCCGTACACAAGCGGGCACTCGGTCTTCTTCCGGCAGGTTATCGTTGTAGATACGGTCCACACAAAGCGTGCACTTTTTCATAACGCCTTCGGCGGCATCCATCTCGCGCGCGCCGTACGGGCAGGCCCATGCACACAAACCACAGCCGATGCAGTTGCTCTCATTGACCAGAACAATGCCGTCTTCGACGCGTTTATAGCTCGCACCAGTTGGACATACGGTCACGCATGGTGCGTCTTCGCAATGGAGGCAGGATTTTGGGAAGTGAATAAGCTGCGCCGCCCCCTCACTGGGCTGGACCTCATAGGAATGGACACGGTTGAGGAACGTCCCGGATGGATTTCCACCATACGGATCCTGATCCGAAAGCGGCGCGCCATAATTCTCGGTGTTCCAGCCTTTGCAGGACACCACACAGGCGTGGCAACCCACACAAGTGTCAAGATCAATCACTAGACCCATCTTGCGTTGGGTGCTTTCAGGTAGCGTCGTCATGCCAATCCTCCGCAGCAAAAGTCTTCAAAAGACTTTTGCCCAAACTTTTCTGAAAAGTTTTGGGCCAAGCTCATTTGCCCACCTTCCATGTCAATTCGCCCGGCCCAGCGCCAACTGGCGACTTGATCGGATCAAATGCTGGCTGCGCTTCGGCAGGTGCCTGCGCTTTTTTGATCTTCACGCGCAGGTCAAACCACGCCGCTTGCCCTGTAATCGGGTCAGAGTTTGCCCAACGCAACCCGTCTCCCTTGGGTGGCAACAACTCATGGATCAAGTGGTTGAGCAAGAACCCTTTCGTGGCCTCCGGCGCGTCATTGTCCAAGGCCCAAGCGCCTTTGCGTTTGCCTATCGCATTCCAGGTCCAGACGGTGTTTTCATTCAGCGCCGCCATATGCGCCACTGGGACTGTGATCTCGCCATGAGCCGATGACACAGACGCCCAATCGCCTTCGGCAAAGCCTTCGGCCTCCCATATCTTGGTGGGAACGTAGAGTGGATTACGCCCGTGAATCTGCCGCAGCCACGCGTTTTGCGTGCCCCAGGAATGATACATTGCCATGGGTCTCTGCGTCAGCGCATGCACCGGATACTCATTCGCATCCACATGGTCATCTTCAAAGGGCGGGTACCAGATTGGCAGCGGGTCCAGCGTTTTCTTGACCCGCTCGCGCAGGTGATCGGGCGGTTGCCGCTCACCGTGCCCCTCAGCCGCCAATTGGAACTTGCGCATCGTCTCGACATAGAGGTCAAAAATATAGGGCTGCGGCGTATCATAGAGACCAAGCTCGACGGCCCAATCCTGATACCCCATGTTCCACGGCTTCATATAGGCGCAGTTGTCGGGGATGTGCTTCACAAAGAAGCCGCCATTGGCAATGTAGCTCTGAAGCTGCGCCTCATTCGGGGCGCCGCGTCCGTGAGTCAAACCTTTCTCACCCATGCGCCAGCCCGCCAACGGACCAATGCCCGGCTTGCGTTCATGGTTGACGATGTAATCCGCATAATCCTGATATTTGGCACTGCCATCTTCATTCGTGAAGCCGGGAAGACCCATCTTGTTGGCAAGCAGGATCAGCGCGGTCTGAAACCCTTTCACATCGCGGTCCGGCTCAACCACTGGCCAGCGGATCGCATCTGCGGCTCCGTCTGCCTCACAGATCGGGCGGTCCAGAAGCGAGATACAGTCATGCCGCTCCAGATACGTGGTGTCAGGCAATACGAGATCGGCATAAGCGACCATCTCGGAACTATACGCATCCGAATAGATAATGCATGGGATAACATACTCGCCGCTTTCATCCTTATCGGTCAGCATGTCGATCACGCCACGGGTGTTCATCGACGAGTTCCAGGACATGTTCGCCATGTACATAAAGAGCGTGTCGATCTTGTACGGGTCACCTGCATAGGCGTTGGAGATGACCATATGCATGAGGCCATGGGCGCTCATCGGATTTTCCCAGGTATAGGCCTTGTCAATGCGTGCCGGACTGCCGTCCTCCTTCAGTGCAAGATCTTCGGGACCACGCACAAAGCCCAGATGTGGACCATCGAGCGGCTTGCCCGGTGTCACCTTGCAATGCGGCGTTGGATGAATGCTCACCGGTTTGGGATAGGGCGGCTTGAACCGGAAGCCACCCGGCACTTCGACCGAGCCGAGCAGGATTTGCAGAAGGTGCAGTGAGCGACAGGTCTGGAAGCCATTGGAGTGCGCCGAAATCCCGCGCATCGAATGAAAACTCACAGGCCGACCGACCATGGTTTTGTGCTTTTCACCACGGAAATCCGTCCACTCGTGATCGAGGACAATCTCTTCCTCAAAAGCCACGCGCGCAAGTTCCGCGGCAATCGCCTTGATCCGGCGCGCGCTGATGCCGCAACGATCCGACACGTTTTCGGGCGAATACTCATCGCTCATATAGCGCTCGGCCAAAAGGTGCATAACCGGACGATGCGTGATGCCCGCCTGACGATAGGTCGCCGAGAGGTCAGGCTTGACGCCTTTTTTGTCAAACGGCGCGGGCTTGCCCGTCTTGCGATCAATGACCAGTAGCTTGCCATCCTTGTCCCGCATCAAGAGGCCGTATTCCGGCGTGTCGGGGTCAGAGTTGACCAATACCGGCGCATTGGTGAACTGTGCCAGATAGGTGAGGTCAATCTTGCCCGCTTTGAGCAATTCGTGCACCAGCGCAAGAATGAACAAGCCATCCGTCCCGGGCGTTATGCCAACCCACTCATCAGCCACGGCATTGTAGCCGCTACGAATGGGGTTCACGCCAATAACCTTGGCGCCACGCGCTTTGATCTTGCCAATGCCCATTTTGATCGGGTTGCTGTCATGGTCTTCGGCCACACCAAAGATCATGAAAAGTTTGGTGTGGTCCCAATCCGGTTGGCCAAACTCCCAGAAGGCACCGCCCATTGTGTAGATGCCAGCGGCTGCCATGTTAACCGAGCAGAACCCGCCATGTGCGGCATAGTTGGGCGTACCGAAATTCTGTGCCCAGAAGCTGGTGAAGGATTGGCTTTGGTCGCGACCGGTGAAAAAGGCCAGCTTGCTTGGGTCCTCTTGCCGGATCGGCTCAAGCCAGCCCGCAGCAATCTCAAGCGCCTCGTCCCAGCTGATCTCTTCGAACTCACCCGATCCACGCGGTCCGACGCGTTTGAGAGGCGCGCGCAGCCGAGACGGCGCATTATGCTGCATGATCCCGGCACTGCCTTTGGCACAGAGAACGCCCTTGTTCACCGGATGATCCCGGTTGCCCTCGATATAGGCCACCTTGCCGTCCTTCATATGCACATTGATGCCGCAGCGGCAGGCGCACATGTAACAGGTGGTTTTACGTACCTCGTCGGACACCTTGGGCGACGTATCCACCTTGGGCTGATCGAACATCAACTTGCCTTCCCTGTTCGCATTCAAGTCACGTTAGGCCAGTTTGCCGACCTTCGCGACCGTTTTCCTGTTTCACCGATCTTCCGGGACAGATGTTCCGAAAATCAGGTTTTGCGCGTCACAAAGTCCTCACGCCGCGCTGGCGCGCACCTGAAGAATTGTGACCGCAATGATCTCTGTTACGTCGCTGGCCACACATCCCCGCGACAGATCGTTAGCCGGTTTTGCCAATCCCTGAAGCACCGGGCCAATGGCCGTGTAGCCGCCGACGCGCTGTGTGATTTTGTAGGCGATGTTGCCCGCGTCAAGATTGGGAAAGACCATGACATTGGCCTGACCTGCAACATCCGATCCCGGGGACTTACTTGCCCCCACTAACGGCACGAACGCCGCGTCAAATTGCAGCTCGCCATCGACATTTAGGTCAGGGTGGTCCGACTTCACACGTGCGGTGGCCTCAACCACTTTCTCGGTCATCGGATGTTGGGCGCTCCCCTTGGTCGAGAACGACAACATCGCGACTTTTGGATCATCCCGCATCAGAGCCTTGAAAGAGGTCGACGCATCCGCGGCAATTGCTGCCATTTCTTCAGCGCTCGGATCAATCACCAAACCACTGTCGGAGTAGAGCATCGCGCGCGCCTCGTCTGACGCATCTTCCGGCGGGTACATCAGAAAGAAACTCGACACGAGCTTGGCGGATGGTGCTTTGCCGATGACCTGAATAGCCGCGCGCACGACATTGGACGTCGTTTCAACCGCACCGCCGACCGTGCCATCGGCATATCCCTGACGTACCAGCAAGGCCGCATAGGTCAGGCGATCTTGCACAGCAGCCTGCGCTTTGACCTCATCGACGCCTTTATGCTTGCGCAGCTCAAAAAATGCCTTGGCAAACTCGTCGTGCAAGGGCGAGTTTTCCGGATCATGCACCTCAACGCCATCGCGGCCCAGCGCATTATGTTTGGCGAGTTCAGCTTCAATCGTGCTGGCATCACCCACAAGGATCACGTGCGCAAAGCCTTGCTTCACAGCCGCCAGAGCGCCTTCAACGATGCGAGGGTCCGTGCCTTCGCTCATCGCAATCGTGGCGGGTTCAGGCCGGGGATCCGACAGCAGCAACGCAATAGGTTTTGCAGTCATATCCCCGGCCCGTTTCTTGGTTTATACGACTTGCTCAACCATGTCGTCTTTGCTGATACCAGCAACTTCGACAGGTTTCTTCATCGCATCGCGGCGGAAAGGATCACCCAACTCTTGGTTGATCATCGCCTCAATGAGCGTGGTGATGCCGTTTTCCATTTGATCCTTGATCGCCTGGTTCAACGCATCTGTCAGCTCTTCCTGCGTCCGCGCAACCACACCTTTCAGGCCACAGGCCTGAGCGATGCCCGCGTAAGACACTTGCTCATCAAGCTCTGTGCCAACGAAGTTGTCGTCAAACCACAGGGTCGAGTTCCGCTTTTCCGCACCCCACTGGTAGTTGCGGAAGACGATCTGTGTGATTGCTGGCCATTCGCCGCGGCCAATCGCCGTCAGTTCGTTCACGGCGATACCGAACGCGCCGTCACCGGCAAATCCGACAACCGGCACATTTGGTTGGCCGATCTTGGCGCCAACGATGGCAGGCAAGCCGTAGCCGCAGGGGCCGAACAGGCCAGGGGCAAGGTATTTACGACCTTCTTCGAACGACGGATACGCGTTGCCGATGGCGCAGTTGTTACCGATGTCTGAAGAGATGATCGCCTCAACTGGCAAAGCGGACTGGATCGCACGCCACGCCATCCGTGGGGACATCCAATCCGGCTTGGCCGCACGTGCACGCTCGTTCCAGTTGGTGCCCGGATCGTCCTGCTCTTCGTTCATGGATGTCAGCTCTTGCGCCCACGCCGATTTCTTCTGCGCAATGTTCGATTTGCGCTCTTCACGGCCCGCGTCGCCCGCATCATCAGCCAGCTGTGCCAGAATACCTTCGGCCACTTTTGCAGCGTCACCCACGATGCCGACCGAGACCTTTTTGGTCAGGCCAATCCGGTCAGGGTTGATGTCAACCTGAATGATCTTGGCGCTTGTTGGCCAGTACTCAATGCCGTAGCCGGGCAGGGTCGAGAATGGGTTCAGGCGTGTGCCGAGGCAAAGAACAACGTCGGCCTCGGAGATCAACTGCATCCCGGCTTTGGAACCGTTGTATCCCAGAGGACCTGCAAACAGCGGATGGTTGCCTGGGAACGCGTCGTTGTGCTGATAACCGACGCAAACCGGTGCAGTCAGACGCTCTGCCAGTTTCTGAGAGGCTTCCAAGCCACCCTTGGACAGGACAACGCCCGCGCCGTTCAGGATCACAGGGTTTTTCGCGGAAGAGAGCAGCGCGGCTGCTTCAGCAACGGAGTTGGTGCCGCCGGGGCTGGCTTCGAATTCGATCGGGTCTGGGATTTCGATGTCGACAACTTGTGTCCAGAAATCGCGAGGGATGTTGATTTGTGCTGGGCCAGACAAACGCTTGGCTTGGCTGATCACACGGGTCAGAACCTCTGCCACACGGCTTGGATCACGGACTTCTTCTTGATAGGCAACCATATCTTCGAACAATTTCATCTGCTCGACTTCCTGGAATCCGCCCTGACCGATGGTTTTGTTGGCCGCTTGTGGTGTAACCAGCAAAAGGGGTGTGTGGTTCCAATAAGCTGTTTTCACGGCTGTCACGAAGTTGGTGATGCCGGGACCGTTTTGCGCGATCATCATCGACATTTTGCCGGTTGCGCGCGTGTACCCGTCAGACATCATGCCTGCGGAGCCCTCATGCGCGCAGTCCCAGAACTGAATGCCAGCATCAGGGAAAATATCCGAGATCGGCATCATCGCCGAACCAATAATACCAAAAGCATGCTGAATGCCGTGGCGTTGCAGAACTTTGACAAAGGCTTCTTCGGTCGTCATCTTCATGGGTGTGCTCCTATCCAATAGCAAAGGAGCCGGTCTCCCGGCGCATTTGAAGGGAAACTAGACTCGGTGCAGCGCTCATTCTAGGGCCAGATTTTTAGGCATTCTATATCCAGAAGCACAAAAAATTGAGACATAGCATCTCATTTTTTGAATTTTTTGGATCGTCGTTCACGCCAATTCGCCCAGCAGAATTTTCAGTATACAATTGATATAAATCAATTTTAACGAAGGGTTTAAAAGATTCTACCCTGCCGTTCGAGCCTGCAAAGTCTCAGCCAGAATCGCTATGCCAGCAGGTATCTTTTCTGAGGGAATCGAAGAGTAAGCCAAGCGATAATAGTTTCTGGGCGCTTGTTCGGTGTCAAAGAACGGCAGTCCTGGTTCAATTAGAACGCCCTTTACCTTGAGCGCGTCGGCAAGATCTTCGGTATCCACATCATCTGGCGCGCGCATCCAAATTGAACTACCACCAAATACACCGCGGCCTTCGACACCCAATCCATGTGCATCAAGCGCGGCCTCCATCACTTTGCGCCGACGCGCATAGACCTGGCCGATGCGCCGGATCAGGCTGTCGTAGTACCCCAGGCTTAGAAAATACGCTGTTGTGCGCTGCATATGCCCGGGCGGGTGGCGCAAGACACTCGCTCGAAGCGCGCGTGCCTCTCGGATGAAAGGCTCTGGTCCCACAAGATACCCAAGCCTTAGTCCGGGAAATATCGACTTGGAAAAACTGCCGACATAGATGACGCGACCATCCGTATCTAACGATTTTAGTGCAGGCAGCGGAGAGCGCAGGAACGAAATCTCGAACTCATAGTCATCTTCGACGATCAGCGCATCGCGTTTTTTGGCTTCTTGCAAAAGCGCCTGCCGTCTTTCCAAGGGCATTGTGGCGTTGGTCGGCGACTGGTGGCTCGGCGTGGTAAAAATCAGGTCTACCTCATTCGGAAGCTCATCGGGCGGCACACCATCGCGATCCACTGGAACTGACACCAGATGACAACGCGATTGAGTCAATATATCACGCAGCGCGTGGTAACACGGCTCTTCCACCGCAGCTGTGCGGCGTTGCGTCAGCAAGACTTGCGCTGTTAGCCAGAGCGCATTCTGCGCGCCCATGGTCAACAAAACCTCACTGGGTTCGGCCAATATCCCGCGCCGGGGCAAGGTGTGGCGCACAATGAATTCGATAAGCTGCGGGTCATCCTGATCGTAGTGATCGGCTGCCAGCGACTGGAAATCCTTTTGTCCCAATGCCCGAAGTGCACAATGCCGCCAGTTTGCATGGTCAAATAGGCTTGGATCCGTTTGCCCATAGATGAAAGGATAAGGGTACTCTGACCAGTCCTTGGGCTTGTCTGGCATCGCCCCGCCGGTGAATTTCCGCCCGATCGCGCGTGTCCAATCAATCACATCGCGGCGCGACACACGCGGCGGAAACTGTGGCGGTTCAGGCGCATTTTGCGAAACAAAGAAACCTGATCGATCCCGGCTTTCCAGATAGTCATTCGCCAAAAGCTCGGTATAGGCCAAAGTGACTGTTATGCGGCTCACTCCGAGATGCTGTGCGAGTTTTCGCGAGCTGGGGAGCTTTTCACCTTTACGAAACCGGCCTGATAGAATGCCTTGGGCGATCATCTGCTGAATCTGCGCCTGCAGTGTACCCTCTGCTCCGGGGCTGAGGAAAAAGGTTTCGACCGATATTGCCATAGGTGTCGTTTACATTGGACTTATGCCAACATCAATCTGGACCGAAAGCCTTGAGGGCTTATCCGTGCAGCGCACGCCCGAAAACTTGTTCAAACTTCCGTAGACCAACTGGCGTGAAGTCCACGATACGTGTGCCGTCGACGCGTCTGGCCCAGCCTGTTTCCTCCATACGCGACAACATCGCTCGCCCCAGTTGTCCTGCCAGATGCGACCGTCGCTCTGACCAATCCAGACATTCTCGACACATAGGCGCACGCGATGTGGGCAATTGATCAAGATCGATACCAAACTCTGTTACAAAGGATCGTCCCGCTGCGGTCAAAACCAGATCATTGTCGCCTGATGCGATAAAACCCTGCGCCTGCAGGCTGTCGAACATCTGAGTGCCCATGTCGCCCGCCAGATGGTTGTAGCACACCCGCGCCCGCCGCAGATCACGATCTTTCGGCCCGGGCTGGTGGCGCAACTGCCCTGCACCTGCGGCCAACCCCATGAGCGCCTCAAGCACCGCGGCCACGTCGTCACCCGCAAGGCGGAAATACTTGTGACGTCCTTCACGTCGCAAGCGGATCAACCCACCACTCTCAAGTTTGGACAAGTGAGACGAGGCTGTTTGCAAGGTGACTCCGGCTTCACCTGCCAGCTCGCTGGCTGTGAGCGCCTTGCCACTCATCAAAGCTGTTAGGATGTTGGCTCGTGCCGGATCCCCGATGAGAGCTGCGACACGGGATATGTCTGGGCCGTCTTTCATAGTTCGATTATAATCGAAGCATGAAGTGGTGTCCACGGGCTATCAAGCCTCTACCATCACAGGAGACATATCATGCTGACGTGTATCATCGAATATGACATCAACCCGAACAACCCCGATGCCTTTGCCCAATATGCGCGCAATTGGGGCCAGGCCATCCCACGCTGCGGTGCAAATTTGGTTGGGTATTTCGCCCCACATGAAGGATCGTCCACGCGGGCCTATGGTATCTATAACATCCCATCGCTTGCTGACTACGAAACCTACCGCGCCCGTCTGGCCGCCGATCCCCTGGGCCAGATCAATTACGAATTCGCGAGGTCAGAGAAGTTCCTGTTGCGTGAACGCAGAACCTTTGTGAAATGTGTCTCACACCCGCATGGAGACCCCGCATGATTGCCGTCATCTTCGAAGTTCATCCCAAGTCAGATCAAAAAGATGCCTATCTCGACATGGCCGCCAAGATGCGCCCACTGGCCGAAGGCATCGACGGCTTTATTTCGGTCGAACGGTTTGAGAGCCTGACCACACCTGGCAAATTGCTCTCGCTCAGCTTCTGGCGCGATGAAGCGGCTCTGGATGAATGGCGCTGCCTGTCGGCGCATCGCAACGCCCAGAAAGCCGGGCGGGACATTATGTTCGATGATTATCGCCTGCGCGTGGTCAGCCTCATCCGTGACTACGGGATGTTCGAACGCGATGAGGTTCCCGAAGACAGCAAGGTCGTGCACGGCGGCTGAATTGGGAGCCCGTCATTGGTTGGCAATGCCGCCCACGCGCACCATGGTGTCGCGCGCTTCACCATAGGCTGACCTCCAGGCCGCTTCCACCTGGGGAGTGAACAACTCCTGCAATGCATTTCTGATTGTGTCGATCAGCGCGTCTTCCATTGGGTCAAAATCGGCCGCCTTCACGCCAAGGCTCGCATGCGCTTCGCCCAACCGGCCAAGCTTGTCATCCATAGCGGCGTGATCGCCCAGATTGCTGACCACAAAACGCAAGGTCGTCATGAATTTCATACCTTGACCTTCCAAGTCTTCTCGAAACAAGTCTCGAAGGTTGGGCGCACGTTCAAAAAGCGCGGCATAAAACACATCGGAATGCGTCTCTAACTCGGCCCGGACATGCGCAAAACTGCGCTGCACCAACTCAATATCGGCTGCACTCATAGGCATCGCAAATCCTCCATTGAGAGGCTCTATTATATCACGAAACCTTTGCCCCGTCGCTGAGCCATGACCGCGCAGGCCTTCAAATCACCAAGTTCTGGCAGAGTTCGTAGCAATCAGGTGTGATCGAGGCGAACCCCAGCCATACCTTGCGTCACCAAGACCTGTTTGATCTAAAGGACGTCGCAGAATTCGCCCCGGAGGCCACATATGGTCGATATCGCCACCCGCGTCTGGAACCACAAGTGGAAGATCGATCCGATTGTCCGGTCTCTCATTGATACGGATTTTTACAAACTGCTGATGTGCCAATCAGTGTTTCGCAACAAACCCGACACCAAAGTCACGTTCTCGCTGATAAACCGTACCAAGTCCGTTCGGCTGGCGGAGATTGTGGACGAGGGAGAACTGCGCGAACAGCTTGATCATATCCGGTCTCTGTCGCTCTCACGTGGCGAAAGCACCTGGATGCGCGGCAACACCTTTTACGGCAAACGCCAGATGTTCACACCGGAATTCATGGATTGGTTCGAGAACCTGCGCCTACCCCCTTATCATCTGGAGAAACGCGACGGACAATATGAGTTGACGTTCGAAGGCAGTTGGCCCGAGGTCATGCTGTGGGAAATCCCTGCACTGGCGGTGCTGATGGAACTCCGCTCGCGCGCTGTGCTCAACAGCTTGCGCAAGTTTGAGCTTCAGGTGCTTTACGCCCGTGCGATGACCAAGCTTTGGGAAAAAGTCGAGCGCCTGCGCGGGGTCGAAGGGCTTCGTATAGCTGATTTCGGCACGAGACGGCGGCACTCATTCCTCTGGCAGGATTGGTGCGTTCAGGCGATGACCGAACGCCTAGGTGACAATTTCGTCGGCACATCCAACTGCCTCATTGCCAAAAACCGTGATCTCGAAGCGATCGGCACCAACGCGCATGAATTACCCATGGTTTATGCTGCTTTGGCCAAGACTGATGATGATCTGAAACAGGCGCCATACGAGGTGCTTTCCGACTGGCACGAAGAACATGACGGCAACCTCCGCATTATCCTGCCTGACACGTATGGAACAAAGGGCTTTCTGGACCGCGCACCCGACTGGTTGGCAGGCTGGACGGGCATCCGCATTGATTCAGGTGACCCCGCGGAAGGAGCTGAGACTGCGATCAACTGGTGGCGCGACCGCGGCGAAGACCCAAAAGACAAACTGATCATTTTTTCAGACGGCCTGGACGAGGACAAAATCCTGTCGCTGCACAAGCAATTCGTCGGCCGGGTGAAAGTGTCCTTTGGCTGGGGCACGCTTTTGACCAACGATTTCCGCGACCTCACTCCCGACAACAGTCTCGCGCCCTTTTCTCTTGTCTGCAAAGCCGTGGCAGCCAATGGCACGCCAACCGTCAAACTCTCGGACAACCCACGCAAGGCAATGGGGCCAAAGGATCAGATCGAGCGCTATAAACGCGTGTTTGGAGTAGGCAAGCAGGAAGAAATGGAGGTGGTGGTTTAGGCTCTAATCCACCGCAACCCGGCTCACATTGATCAACGATGGCAAGATTTGCGACACCGCGCGGTTCCACTTGGTGATCGGCTGTTGTGCAACAAAGATGACGTCATCTGGCCTCAGCTCAAACCGCGTCATCAATGCAAAGTTCGCCGCATTGCGTGCGTCCAGGTGCCAGGCGGTGACAGCTCCGAATTCCCTGGGATCGGTTGACGCCCGCAGCACGTAGACCTGAGAGATATCGGCCGATTGCACCGAAAATCCCCGCGTGTTTGCCAAAAGTGCATCGGCCAGCACGGCGCGACGCTCAAACGGCAATGCAAACCGCCCCTGTTCCCGTAGCTCGCCAGTGAGGTAGACATAGTCGTTTTTGTCAGCCCCCAGCGCGACCTGCGCCTGATAGTTTGACCGTGCTTCTGTCAGTTGCGCGCGCCGCAAACTCACCTCGGTCTGCAATTCAAGCAAGGCGGCTTGCTGCGCCTGCTGGCGCGCCGCAACCAATGCGATCTGCTGCTCAAAAAAGGCCTGTGCTTTGCCCAGTTCGTATTCGGTATCGACGAACACGGAATCCCCATCCAAAAGCCGGGTCTTGAGCAGATCAGGACGAGAATAAAGCTCGTTCAGCGGAATTTGATACAGCGACCCATTCCGGTAAAGCCGAACCGACGCGCTGTCCTGATCCTGCACGGCGACCCCCCCGGACGCCGCCAATGCCGCATCCAAAGACAAAGGCGTCAGCGTCACAGGCACAACCGCGGGAGCCGCCACAGCCCCACCCACGGACACGCGCCGCGAATTGAATTCCGCGATCTCAAGACTGAAAGTCGGGTCCTGTTGATTGGCGACCATCCTCTGGAAAAGCTCGGCCTCGGCGGACTCAATGGTCAGATCAGCCAGCTTCACGCGTCCAACCGAAGGAATATTGATCGCCCCGTCATCCTGCACTGTGTAGGCCTGTCGCCCTGTCTTAAGGCTGGAGGACACGCCAGGATTAGGGATCAAGGCCCCTGCATCCGGGGTGGTCAGGACAAGAACATCACCGACGCCAATGCGATAGGGACCCGGGTGGATCGAGGGGGGCAGACGCACCTCTAGACGCTCGGGCCGAAGCTGCGCGCTGTATGTAGGCTGTGGCAAAGCCCCCACGCTGCGCACTCCCTCGCCCGTGCCCGCCGTCAAAGAAAAAACCGCCGGCAGCGTTTTGGGTGAGTAAGCAGAACGGTTTGCCTGCACCACGGTTTCGGCTGAAATCGACACAACGCGAACCTGCGTACCATTTTGCAAACCGGGGCTCACGGACGAGGATCGATACACCGTCCCGCAAGCTGTTAAGGCCATGACAGACACCAGAAGAAGAGCCAGTCTCATTGCATGTTTCTCCTTTTCATTCGCGCCGGGCGATCACGGCACCACCCGCATGGACAGTGCGCCCAGAAACGGCCCTGCCCATTGGCGGGACAAGACGATCTGTCTTTGAAGCGGCGCGACCCAGTAAAGATTTTCAAAAGACTGATCGAGACTGCGACATCGTTCGATCATCAATACGGTGCTGACACGTGTCTTTGCCAAATCGACCTGAACCGCCGCGGCGCGTTCAAAAACGCAGCGGTATGTGCGCGTGACGGCACGGTCATTGCCGTCCAAAAACGTATGAAACCGGTCCGATTCACCGGGACGCAGACCAAGCACATGGCCGAGTGGCTCTGTCAGCTCAGAGGCTAACAGCCCCTCTCCAAATCCACGCAATCCATGTAGCATACCGCTTTGCAGGATCACCTGCGCACCTTCAGGACTGAGCCAATACTCAAACGCGCCATCCCGCTTTTCCAGCGACAGCGTTCCTCCGCCCTTGCGCGTGTCGGGAAACCCGATCTGCAGCGCGGGCGCCTGCGCCTTGATCAGCGCAGCATAACGCGGTGTTACTTCATCCGGTTGACCCCTGATTTGTGCCCAAAGTGCTGGAGATTGAGAGGTTTGAGAGGTCCCGCACCCAAACAGACAAAAAGACACAAGCAGAACAGACAACGTGCTTTTCACCGAAACACCCGCCCCCACCCAGCGCTCAGTCGTTGCGCCCGGTAGTCCCGTGTCACACCATAAAGCCGGTTACTGACGTTCAGTCGCGCGCCACCATCGCGCTGCAACGGGCGGATCACCTGACGGAAGGTTCGACGAGAGGACCGACCCGTGAACCAGGAGATGGGAATTTCCACGGTGATCCCCCGATCAAAAGATCCTTCGCCAAACTGGGAAAATGGCACATCGGTAAGCGTGAAGAACCCGCCGATTTTGAATCCATTGTTAAACTCACGTGCGAGCGAAAACGTGGCACCCCAATCACCGGCGAGATACCGGCCAACATCCAGCTGCGTGGTAAAGCCATTGCCAAGGTCGTAATACACCGAGCCGTGGCCCGTCAGAACATCATAACCCTGAAACCCCAAAAGCATGTCAAAGTCTCGCTGCCGGGCATAGTTCAGCTCTGCGCCAAGGGCCAATCGGCTTTCGATGGGAAACCAAAGCAGCTCGGCGGACACACCGCCGAACATGCTCTCAAGATACCCTCCCGTCACACGACCAAAGAGATTGTCGCCCGGTCGAAACATGTATTCTGCGGTCAGTTCGTTAATTTCGAAATCGGATTGCTGCGCGTAGAGCACGGCATCAGATCGCACTCGAGGCAACACCGAGTCTGATACGCGGGTGGCCTCGTCAATGTTCCCGATCAGCGGTTGACGAAAGACCCCGGAAAACGTCAGGCCAGGCGACGGTCGGTAGGACGCGTTCACCTGTACGCCCGCATCGGCGCGCACCGGTTGGTCCGGATCAAAAAACGAAAGTGCCACATAAGGCCCAATGGAATAGTCGAAAACGGGAAACGCTTGGGATGGCTCGCCCGTTCGATCAAGATCTGGCGCGTCGGCAAACCGCGTGCGCGACAGGCTGCGCCACGCGCCATCATGGTGCAGCGCAACCTCAACTAAATCCGACCGTTTCAGCGTGACCGTGCTATGCGGCACACCGCGCTGTTGCAACGTTATCTCGAATATCTCAATGTCCATTGGCAGAACGCGCGCCAGCCTACGCGCGGCTCGCCCGACCGCTTGCGCCTCGACATCCCAGCGTTGATTTTCGATCCGGACCAGTGCGCGCGTGCCTCGGACGTCAAACCCCTGAAGCACCAAACCCTCTTGTTTCAAATCGTGGAATAACCGCGCCTGTGTCTTTTGCAGCGCATCAGGTTGGCCAAGATCGGCTGTTTTGAGCAAAGCCTTATGTGTGAATGGCACTGGTGCCTTGTCACGCCCACCCGGTACAGGGCGTTTGGCCGGGTCGAACATGTAACTGAATTGCAGCCCCAAGGTCGTGCCGCCCAGTAGATAGCCTCGAAGCTGTGGCCCTTGGTCAAACTGATAGGTCAGGCCCAGATTGATCGGACTATCGATATTGACATTGCCCACTGAGCGCTCGCGGTCATAGGCGTCCGACGAATATTCGAACTGCAAGCTGAGCCGTTTGCCCAGTTTTATGTCAGCGCCACCAAAGAACGCCACCGGTCCCTGAAAGAACGAGTCCACCGCCAACTGCCCTGTCGTGGCCCGCGGCGCACGCGTGTCAAAACCAGAGGACAATATTCCAAGCGGATTGGCAAACGATCCTCGCTGCGCCAAGCGCCCCCATCCAAGCCCCCCCGTTACCCGAAGGTTTGGCCCTATCGACTTGGAGGCCACGACATATTCGCTGGAAAAGATACTCGTCCCCGCGATATCGCGAAGCCCAAAGGCCAGGGCCGGACGGTTCGACCGTTCTTCCAAAAGCTGCACATGCACATCGAAACTGCGGTCAAACACATCACCGCTGTTCGGACCAGTTGGTACTAGGTTGCGCAGGATTGAATACCGAAACGTCCCGTATACGCGCGGCAGGACCTGAAACGTCAGCGTGTGCCGCTGGTTGTTTTCAAACATGCTTGTTGTGACGGCCACATGCCCATCCGGAAGAACTACAGCGGTGGGCATATCAATCAGCCCAGGGGTTCCAAACGTCGACAGCGTCTCTGCTCTCAACTGTAAGGATGACAGCGAAACGAGGATCAGAACACAGGCGATGAGCTGAGGGAAAAACTCCATAAATCTCAAACAGCGTTCCTATTTCTTTGCTCTCTTGCCCCCGGTCGAAGCTCACACGGCGCGAAACGGGTGGGCACACGCGCGGCAACGCGATAGTTTGGTTAAAACTTTCGGAGACTGGTCGTTAATAAATGCTTAACGCGTTGCGGATCTTTCTTAACAAACCTGATATCGAGCGCGCGCCGCCTGCGCCTGACACACCTTTTGTTGCCATTGGCGACATCCATGGTCGCGCTGACCTTCTGACCCGTCTTCTGCCACGCCTGCCTGATCTTCCGATCATCTGCGTTGGCGACTATGTTGACCGCGGCGATCACAGCGCGGACGTGCTGCGCCTGCTTCTGGATCGCCCCGAGATCATCTGTCTTTCGGGCAATCACGAGGACATGTTGCTGCGCTTCATCGACACCCCCGAACGAGAAGGGGGGCGCTGGCTTCTGCACGGCGGGATGCAAACCGTGGCCAGCTTTGGCTTGGGTGGCATCTCGCCATCGGCGCGGGGTGAAGAGTTGGTCAAACTGCGCGACGCACTGGTCGAAGCGATGGGCCAGGAGATGCTGACCTGGCTGAGGGATCTGCCGACACTCTGGCAATCGGGCAACGTAGCTGTGCTGCATGCAGGGGCCGATCCATCAAAACCTTTGAACACGCAAAAGCCACAGACCCTGCAATGGGGACACGCGGGCTTTCTCAAAACGCCGCGAACAGATGGCATGTGGGTGGTGCATGGTCACACAGTGGTAGAGGCACCCAATGCCGAAGACGGCCGCATCGCCATAGACACCGGCGCCTACGCGACTGGCCGTCTGACGGCGGCGATCGTTGAGCCCGGGCAAGTCCGTTTCGAAACCGCCTGACCAAAATCACGACTTTAGGCAAAATTTAGCGGTGTTGTTTACCGCTTGTTAAGCCTTGCGATGCTTAAAGTTTGGTTATCGACGTGTGAGTGGGGACATACGACGGAGCCCGCCAATGGCCATGATGGACCACCCCCACACGCGCCCTTTTGCACACCTCACATCAACAGTCTCATTTGTTTACTCGATCTTGGGCAAACGTCTTCTGGACCTTGCCATCGCACTGTTGCTTCTGCCGATCCTCGTTCCGCTGATTTTCCTGCTGTGGCTCCTTGTTCGCTTGCAGGGAGGCAGCGGGTTTTACAGCCATACGCGAGTTGGTCGAAACGGGGCGGAATTCTCGTGCTGGAAAATTCGCACGATGGTGCCCAATGCCGAGCGGCTATTGGCCGAACTGCTCGATGCCGATCCCAAGGCCGCCGACGAGTGGCGAAGAACACAAAAACTCCATCGCGATCCGCGCATCACCGCGCTGGGTCAGTTTCTGCGCCGCACCAGCCTCGATGAGCTGCCACAAATTTGGAACGTGTTGCGCGGTGACATGTCCTTAGTTGGACCGCGACCGGTGACCAAACCAGAGCTGGACCGATATGGATCGGATGCGATCGTCTATCTCAATCTGCGCCCCGGCATCACCGGTTTGTGGCAAATCATGGGTCGCAGCGATGGCTGCTACGATGAACGTCTTCGTCTGGACATGGCATATGCCCGAGCCATTTCGCCGGTCCAGGATTTGTCGCTCATCTTACGCACCGGGGCGGTCATCTTTCGCCCTACCGGACGCTGATCAGACTTTGCAGCCGTGGCTTGTGCGCTGGCTTTGCCCCGGTGGAAAACTGAGGTTTCAACACTTCGACCAATGCCTCAGCACTGGCACGCCAGGAAAACCGCGCAGCGCGCAGCTTACCTTTTGCAATCCGGGACCTTCTTTCCTCCTCACTCATTGAGGCAAAGCGCTTGAGCGCCAGTGTCATCCCAAGCTGGTCCCTGGGATCAAACCACATCGGCGCATCCCCCAGCACTTCGGGCATTGCCGTCGCATTTGAGCTCAGCACCGGCACGCCGAGTTGCATCGCTTCCAGCGGCGGAATACCAAACCCCTCGTTGAGGGACGGAAACACAAAACCAGCCGCCCCTTTGTAGAGACCACAAAGGTCAGACTCTTGAACCCGGCCCAAAACACGCAAGCTATCGTACCTGCCCAGTTTGGCCTTGTTCAAGGCACGCGGCGCATCCCCAACAATTGCCAATGGCGGCATATCGCAACCTGTTTCGCGATGCGCAGATATAAGTCTGATAAGGTTCTTGTTGGGACTTTGATTGCCCACCGACAAAAAGTATCCGCGCCGCGCCAACCCAAACGTATCTAGCGCATTTGGGTTGTCTTGCGTGCGCAGCACGTGTTCTGCAGAATTGGGAATAACTGCGAACTGTGCCGGATCAATCCTCAGCCAAGGGCTCAGAGAGTGCGCTGAATGCTGGCTCACTGTGATCAGGCTCTTGGCGCGCTGCGCCAGCCGGGGTCGCAAAAACCTGTGCCACCTGCGATAGCCTGGCGAAAACGCCTCGGGCATTTCAAAAACATGGGCGTCATGAAACGCAACCACATGCGCCTCATGAGCAAGTGGTCCGCAGTTACCTAAGCTTAGCAGAACGTCATCCTTGCTGATCTGATAAAGCCGCGATTGTTCCCAAACATGGCCTTGCGATGCACCTGTCGAAAATATCTCAATTCGGCGGTAGCACGGCAAGCGCTCATGCACAGCCCCCGATACAAACGGGGTTAGCACGACCACCTGACCAAAGCGCGCCTTCACCGAAGGCTGCCGCACCAGAAGGTCATCCAGCGCCTGCACAAGTTCATGCGCATAGCGCTGAACACCCGACAAAGGCTGCGTCAGAAAACGCCCATTGATGAAAAGTGTCATGCGACCTCGGCGTGCAGGCTAAGCGCTTGCTGACCAAGGGCCGCGCGATAACACCGCTCTGTGCCAGACCCCAGTCGCGCCAGGTCCCAATCAGACACATCGGTGCGACGCGCTCCTCGTGCCAGACGCGTGCGCCAAGCTGTGTCTTCCAAAACATCAACAAGCCGATGCGCCACCGCACCCATGTCGTCTGCCGGAAGGATCAAGCCATTGTGGTCATGTGCCAGGATTTCATCCAAACCCGGCAAAGCTTGCGCCAGGACAGGACACCCTGCAGCAATGGACTGAACCACGACACGCGGCAACCCTTCGCGCACCGATGTCAGAACGGAAACATCCGCCAGCGCAAAGAGTGCCTCGGCATCGGCACGATGTCCGCAAAACACCACGTTTTTCTCAAGTCCAAGACGCTGAACCTCGCCGCGTACCCGGTTTTCCTCGGGGCCTTGACCGGCCAGCAAAAGACGCATCTGCGGCAACCGGTCTGACACCCGCGCAAAGGCGCGAAGAAAAGGCACATGTCGCTTGCGCGGCTCAAACGCCGCCATCATGAGCGCCACAGGCGGACGTCGACCCGCAGCATCGGCACCGGACAAAACACGCCAATCGGATGGCAGTTGGGCACGACGAAATCGATCAAGCGCCATGCCCGAGCGCACACAATACATCTGATCCGGATGCGCCAATCCGGCCTCAAGATAAGCGTCTGAAACGGCCTGAGAGACACCGACAAATGCATCTGTCCGACGGGCCGCAAGACGCTCCGCTGCCAGGTAGATCGCGCGCCGCAACGGGCTGACACCCTCAAACGGTAGAATATGCACCCCGTGCACGATCAGCGCACCCGGCACGGCATCTGCAGCCAATCTCCCGACCAACCCCGCCTTGCTCTGATGCGTGTGAATGACATTTGGCAACAGGGTTTTGTAGATATCACGCAACCAGCGGATGGCACGAAAATCCCGTTTGGAATCGATCGGATGCACCAGATCAGGCACCACGATTCGAGCTAACCTTTCCGGAAGATTGATGTCCCAGTAGGGATCCGTTTCGGAGCCATGAATAAGCGTCACCTCATGCCCGGCGTCCAACTGCCAGCGAATTGTTTCAACGGTGTTTTCTTCGGATCCTGCACGCAGCAGACGGGTGATCAGATGCACGATATGCATACGGGTGCGGCCTCCTTTGGACGTTAAGCACCCGTTAACCCTGCCGTGCGAATCTTACCAAAACGCTAACGCGGAACGGGATGCTCAACACCGCACCCTCGCCGCCACAACAAGGAGAGCCACAGCACTATGGCCGGTTTCGTCTATATCCATGTGCCCAAATGTGGCGGCTCTTCCTTCGGTGCCGCGTTGCGCCTGCGCTATCTGACGTCGCAGGCCACCATCCGCCTCAATCAGGGAGACCCAAACCTCATCGGAGACGCGCGTATCCTGAGCGACTACGCGGCCCGCAGACGGGAATTGCACGCCCACGTGTCCAAAGGCGTGCGCCTGATCTCAGGCCATGTGCAATACGACCCGTACCTGCATCTCAGCGCCGCGCGAAACTATGGTTTTCTCACCTTGCTGCGTGACCCGTTGGAGCGGTTTGTATCCCACTACCGCTACTTGCAGCGCAAACATCCCGATGCGCAGCGACCGGATACACTGGAGGCCTTCATCGAAACACGCGCCGCCTCCAGACTGTCATCGCAATACTTGTTCTACTTCGCCGGCCAAAGCCAGGCGCAAACCAGCAACACCGCACCCCTGATCACCCGCGCCATTCGCGCGCTGGCCTGCTTTGATCTTGTCGGTGATCTTTCTGATCCTCAAGCCTGTCGCGCGGCACTACGTAACATCACAGGCGGACCCCTCCCACTTTGGCATCGCAACCGTGCACCAAATCGTGCATCAGTCTCACGCGCTCTGCGAACACGCCTTGAACACCTCTGCGCCGCAGATCTGGAAATCTTCGAAAGCGTCCGCCACCACAGGGCCGCCGCATGACGCGCCGCACATTGTCGCCCGTGTCGCTGATGCTGTTGTGCTGGGGGATCACAGGCACATTTTCCATTTGGGCGCTGATGTCGCTCGAACACCTGCCTTTAGTTCAAACCTTCATTCTACGGGAAAACCTGGACCTCTCGGCTATCACATTCGCCGGAGTGCTTTGGATTCTCTTCAGCCTCTCGATCTACGTGCTCGCGGATTGGATGGCGCGATTGTCCTTGCCCAAAGCCCAGACATTTCGCCCGAATCTGAATGTCGAAACTGCCGCCAAACTGACCTTCACGGTCAATGCCTGCTTTGCGACGGTGACCCTAATCTGGATTGCGGCCACAGCACATAGCGTCGGCGGGCTTACCCAATTGGCCGCCGCTGTCTATTTGGATAGCCTCAGCACACGCGACATGCTTTTGGAAAAAAAGCTGTTTACGGGCATGCGTTTGTTTTACGCTGCGCTGCCTGCAACCGGCTGTCTCGCGGCTGCTTTTCTTGCGCATGGACACCTGTCCTTGCGTGCGCGTCGCATGTGCAAGGTCACACTTGCACTGAACCTGATCTTGCTGTTCTTGTTGCCCATCGTGATGAGCCAGCGGCTCTTGCTCTTGCAGTTCCTGCTCTCGTCCTACATCGCGACCTGTCTGGTCCGGGGAAAGATCTTTGGTCTACGGTGGCTTGGCCTGGGAGTGTGTTTGTTCCTTGGACTTTGGTTTGCCAGAGAGATCATTACCAATCCAAGCCTGGATCAGTCCGCTGCGGACATCGCCTGGCAGAAACTTGCGTTCTACATCGTCAATGACATGTGGAACAGTCTTGCGCCGCTAAGCCGCCCGATTCCACATACGCATGGTGCTCTGACATTCGAAGGGCTCACCTTCCTGACCTTCACAGATGGCCTGTTTCATGGTGCCGACCCAAGCCAAATACCCGAGTTGAACGCGGTACTAGGTGGCGGGGAATTCCCGTTTTTCACCACCGCCTATGTTGATTTTGGTCCCATCCTTGGCATGGCCGTGATCGCAGGTTTTGCCATCCTATTTCGCCTGGTTTTTTACCGTGCTTGTCAATCGCTCGGCTGGGCAGCAATCTATGCTCAGATCGGCGCAGCTCTGCTGTTCTCCAGCCATTCCGTTTACGTCACGCACCAGAATTTCCTGTTTTCAATTGCAGTCATCGCGGTGATCTGCCGCCTGGCACGCCGGACACCACAGCGGTCGCGACACAGGGCACCACAGCGCGCCGTCCCGGTCTTTCGCAGCCGACGCAAGGCGCACATCGCATGACCGGGACGTCTAGCACATCAAGGCTGGCTGGCCTGCAATCGCTCCGCGCGTTGGCCGCGGGGATGGTTCTGGTTGGTCATGTCCTAGCAGAGGCAGAGCACTATTTCGGCCTGTCGCTACCCGGAGATGCAATGCCCTGGACCCGAGGTGTGGACCTTTTCTTTGTGATCTCCGGGTTCGTCATCGCCCTGTCGGCAGACAGGTTTCGCACCCAACCGCTGGCCTTTTTCAAACGCCGCCTCCTACGCGTGGTTCCGCTTTATTATGTGTTCACCACGATCATGGTCATGGTCCTGCTGATCTTGCCAAATGCGGCCAAGGACACCTCGCTTGATCTGGGACAAATCCTGTCATCCTATGGGTTCGTGCCCTATGCCAGAGAGGACGGACGCATCGCGCCAGTTCTCTCCTTGGGCTGGACGCTCAACTACGAGATTTTCTTCTACGCGATTTTTTCCTTTTGTCTTGCATTAAGTCGGCCACGGTTTGCGCTGACTGCGATTTTGTCGGCCTTGGTCATGGCCGGGCTGACCTTTCCCGCGACGGCAACCACATTTGTGTTTTGGACCAATCCCCTCATTCTCGAATTTTTGTTCGGAGTGGGGTTGGCAAAGCTCTATCAATCCGGATGGCACAAACCACATGGCGGACTTGCTGTGTCAGGTTTGGTCACTGGTCTAGTGATGCTGTTGCTGCTCGATGCGACGTCGCTGCCGCGTGTCATGGCCGCCGGACTTCCTGCCGCATTGATCGTGGCCAGTGCAACGATACTCTGTCCCAACCGCACGACACCGGGTCAGCTGCTGGGTGACGCCTCTTACGCGCTTTACCTGTCACATCGATTTGCCCTGAGGGCCGCGACGCTTTTGCTCTTGCCGCTCCTGCCACAATCGCATTTGGGCGCATGGATCTACGTTGCAATTGTCACCGGCTTGGCCGTGACTCTGGGCGTATTGACCCATCTACTGTTAGAGAAGCCGCTGATGCGCGCGGTCGCGACCTCACCAAAGGTGGTCCCGGCATGAGCACACAGTTTTGGTCTTTCGGCTTGCAATGGTCTCGGGTCGGCATCAATGCCGCGCTGTTTCTCATTGCCACCCGGTTTTTAAGCCTGACCGAAATTGGCCTCTTTGCCACGGCCTTTGCACCGATCCGTCTAAGCCAGGGTTTGCATCGCGCCGGAATTGCAGAAACCGTCATCATTCTGGGCAAGCACCCGTGGCGTCTAAATGGGCTTTTTGTTGTATCCACTGCGCTGGGTCTGTTCTTGGCGGTTGTTTTTGCGTCGATCGGGTACCTCACAGCAACGCCCACCTTGATCGCACTTGCCATCATTCCTCTGCTCAATGGGCTTGGCGCCGTGTCCGAAGGTCTGCTCCGGCGTAATCTGCGTCTGCGCGCCCTGGCCTTGCGCACCGCCATTATCCAGAGCGTCGCCGCTCTCTCGGCGCTTGGCCTTCTGGCCGCTGGCTTTGGCATTTGGGCTTTGATTGGTTTTGCTGTTCTCAACGCATTCGGCACTTGCCTTTTGAACTGTATGCTGGCGCGGTGGGTGCCAACGCGTCTTCCGCGTTTCGCAGACGTGACCCCTCTTTTGCCCAAAGTCGCACAGATTGCAGCGCGCGATATTGTCGGAGCCGCGCAAATGCCGCTGGCTCTGCTGGCCGTTGGACTAACACTTGGCCTGCCAGCCGCAGGCGCATTTCAGATCGCCACCCGCATCTACAACCTTATCGACGCGCTTACGTTATCGCCGCTCCGGTTCATCGCTCTGCCACAACTGGCACAGGATACGGTAGGCTCAAGATTGCGATTTGTGGAACATCTCTCGCGTGCCGCATGGCTGGCGTCGTGGGTTTGGGCCATTGTCCTGCTCTTTGCGCCCGATCTTCTTGGTCTGCTTCTAACGCATGAACACGCCAGTGCCACCGCGCCTATCCTGCGTGCCTTTGCCGGTCTGGGGCTTTTCAGTGCACTGACCATGCCACTCAATCAAGCGCTGACCGTCCGTTTGCAAACCAGCCTGGTCCTGCAACGCGCAATCGTGATGCTCTGCCTTGGCGCATTGCTTTTGCTGCCTGCCCTGACAGTGTCACCAACCGCCTGCGCCTTGGCTCTTTCAGCCGCCGCATTCATTGTAAATCTGTGGTATATCCCGACGGCCCTTCCACGGCTTTACTTGAACTTCAAAGATCTGTCGGTCGCCGGCTCGCCCCTCTTGGCCGCTGGACTAGCGATTTGCCTCATCCTCATTACACCCAACTTGCCCATGATCGCCCAGTTGGCCTGCGGCACGCTGATCTACCTGTGTCTCGTGGCGCTTTTGCCCAAACCTAATATGAGGCCAACGTGAAACGTGCCGTTCTACTGACTGGTCATTTCCCAGACCAGAAACGACGGCCAAGCCTTTTGTGGGTGTCGCATCACCTGCAAAAGAGCGGCTGGCATGTCACTCATGTCACTGTCGGCTATTCCTGGCTGTCTCGCCTGCTAGGTGACGCGCGCCTAACCGCCCTGGATCACCGCCCAAAGAGCGGAACAGCACACCCAAAACCGACCCTGACAACCCTTTTCGGATATGCCCCCATCCATCCTGTCAACCTGCGCCACCCAAGTCTAACCAGATTGGCGCAAACCATGTGGCCTGTGTTCACGGCCTACTGGCAACGCCGCATACGTGGCCCGCTGCACCAGGCTGATTTGGTGATATGTGAAAGCGGGCCACCAGTTTTACTGGCACCAACTCTGGCCCGCCACGCGCCCGACGCCCAGCGCATCTACCGTGTGAACGACGACATTCGCCTGCTCAATGCGCCTGCGGGGCTGGTCGCGGCCGAACAAGCTAACCTGCGGCACTTCACTCGCATCAGCACCGCCAGCCCAATTCTGGCGCGACGGTTTGAAGCGCACCAGTCTGTCACGCTTGATCCAATGGGCATCCCACATGCGTTGATAGCTCACGAACGCCCCAACCCTTACCGCGCGCAACCCGGCCGCAAGATCGCCGTCTGTGCTGGCACCACACAGCTTGACATGCAGGCGCTAGAGCGCATCGCTGCACTGCGCCCAACCTGGGACCTGCACATTCTGGGGCGCCTCAAATCCAAACCCCTGCGACGTGCCAATATCATCTGGCACGGCGAACAAAGCTTTGAGGCAACCTTGGCCCACATTGCCCATGCCGATATCGGGCTTGCTCCTTATCTGGACAAACCAGGGATCGAGTATCAGGTGAGCAACTCGAACCGTATTCTGCTCTACAGGCATTATGGCCTGCCCATTCTTGGACCTGATCGGCTCTGCGATCCGGACGTACCATCACTTCTCGGGTACAACGCTCCAAATGCAATGGACCTGTGCGAAAAAGCTCCGCACAGGCCCAACATGATCCCTGACTGGTCCGAACTTGCCCGGCGTTTGTCTCAGAACGGTGTCACCGACCCCCCAAGCGATGTTTCAATAGATCCTGCCACCACGTCAAAGTCGCGTGTAAAGATTGTGCCGGCATTGGCCTCTAGCGCGTAGTTCTCCGTCGAGCCGGCCGCATCGCCAATACAGTCCTGAAGCCACATGTAAGATGGGTTTGAACATTTGAAGGCGACAGAGGTTCCATCGATGTCGCGCGCAACTGCTCGAACACCCGCCAACCAACTTTCTGTCGACTGGATGCAATGGATTTCGGTGCCGTTGCGCGACAATCCATACGCACCGTTCAACACCAGCGCGCGTACAGAATCGTGCGTGGTGAACGCGTTACACGACGTCGCGCCATCGATCCCATTTTGCCAAGCGGTGCAGTTCTGCAAGAGCACGTGCATCCCGGCTGTGCCATCTTCGTGAAAGGACCAGCCATCCTTCGCACCGTGGCTGGCATCACATCCAAAGAATGCGACAAGCCCGTTTGTCCGGCGCACCCGCGCGGCGTCCAGAGGGGAGGACGGGTTGGACGGCGCGGAATAGCGAAATGAACAATTCACACCAACGATGTTACGCGTGGCCACAGCATCAAAATGCAAGGCACCGGTGATGCCACCTTCGGTATGAATATTCTCAAGATAAAAATCCCGATCGTGGGTCATAAACCGCGCGCCATGAAAAGACCGCATCAGCGCAATATCGTCAGGTCCCGGAGCACCGCCCACATTCACATGAACCGTACCGCCATCCTGTGTCCAGCTGTTCAGCGTCGCCGTACATGTGGCCACGTCGACCACATTGGAAAGCTCGGAATAGTGCCCCTCTGCTGTCAAGACATCGGTTCGAAACGCGCGTTTCACCGAACTCACCCCTGCCGAATACGTCCCACCCGCGTCGATCCAGCCCGGCTGAAATGGTCCTGTCCGATAATGCACCGGCCCGTGCCACCCGATCAAGGCGACAGGCTGGTCCGGCTCATCATTGCCGTTGCGGGTGAACGCGCTTTCCTCATATTTGCCTGGCTTGACCAGCACCCGAAACGGAGCAGCCGTGGCGTTGCCAGAGACAAACGCCGCGTGGATCGTGCGCTTGGCATTCGTGAAATCCCCATCCTCTACGCCGAGACCTGAGTTGCTGTCATCCCCGGTTGCACTGTCGACGTGAATGGCAGCGCCTGTCCAAATGCCCGCGTCTACCAACGCGCGCGGTTGAAGATCGGTGCCGTAGTTTTTACCCGTCCTATGCACAGCAAACCCAAACCGGGCCTGATCCCAATCAAAGCCTGACGGGAAATCAACGTCCTGGCGCACGCTGACCTGCGGCTTGAGACCTGTTGACAGGCCAATCATCAAACAAGCCCTTTCAGCCCGGTTGCTGTGGTCCCTGTGCTCAGGACGCGCACCACCCGGAACGGATAGATCACCCCCGGTGTCAGCCCCGGAAGGGTCAGTGTATCACCGGTCTTAAGCACCACGTTCAGATCACCGGCTCCAGCAACCATGATTGCTCGGGGTATCGTCGCGAGGTCGTTTGCATCCTCTGGCGTGATGTCAAATCCACCACAAATCGGCCCAGTCAACCCGGTGTCAAAGCTGGCAAAATTATCTGTAATTGGCATTGCGGTCTCCATGTTGAGGTCGCCGCGAAGCCTGTGCTTTGTGGGTTTCTGAATGCTTAAGGCGTCGTGCGCTGCGGGCTCAGCACCCCCGCACACCCAAGTCGATGAGCCTTGCGCCACGTATCCGATGAAGCGTGCGGATCCGATAACGCCCCGTCTCCAGATACCACCGCTTCAAAGCAGGTGGATAGTGATCGGCAATCACATGCGACGCTTCCTCAAACACCTTAGGCGCAAGAGGTCTGCCATACGAACTTGGTCCATGAAATCCAAATACTGTGCGAGACGAAATGCAGGTCTGCGGCAGTCCGAGAAACATCGTGCAGGTTGAAAAACAAACACCGCCACGAATTTCTACCGGGCGGCCGCTTTGCCGCAACTCGCGGATCTGGCGCAACCTTTTTGCAAGCTCACCACCTCGATCATTGCGGACAATCAGCGTTTCGGCGTCTTGCGCCAAAGCCGTGTGTCCCGACAGAGGAACAAGACCCAAAACCAGACTTGTAAACACAGCCCAAAAGACCAAGCTCAACAGACGCCTGGCGTCTGTGCCACATATGAAACGCATGACAACACCCACTCAAACCGTTGCGCCAAAAGTTGTTCGGCGCATTCCACCACGCCTCAACAAACCAAGCTTTCCCTAAGAAAAGATTGAGCGGCGCCAAGTGTTCACTGACAGATTTAGGTAAGTTTTACTTCACCAAAGGGTGTCACTCATTTCGTGCCGGTTGAACTGGTGGACGTTGTTGACGGGCTTGACCCGCCTGCACCCAACACGCCTCCAAGGGCCGCGGCGACACCGGCAAGTGGCGCCACCACAGGCGCAAAATTGGTAATCGGTTGATCTGCTTCTGGAAGGTCAAGGCATTCAGGCAACGCAGCGTCGGACAACGAGGAGCAATCCACATCCCGCACTCCGTCTTCCGCAATGGCAGGACGGGCAAACCACATCAAAAAGAAAACACATGCAAAACGTGTTATCATGATGTATTATTCTTTCTAAAGTTGTTAAGTTGGTTTGAAAATGCGGAGCCCTGTCATCCAAATTCTGTTGTCGGAAAGGTTAAGAAATGGTTACGCGTCAAGCATGATCCAACATCCTGCAACCTTCAGGATCGGACCCCAATCTTGACCGTATCTGACCCCCGACAAAGGCGTGCCTTTTATGCTAACAGGCAAGACGCGCCTGACCCGCATCGCGAGGAAATCAATTTCGGTGCCATCCTGTCCGCTTTGTGGCGTGGCAAATGGATGATCGTGGTCACACTTGTTGGTGTCACGGCCTTGGGCGGCTACTACGCCCGAGGTGTGGCAACCCCGATCTACCGTGCCACGTCGGTCATCATCCTCGAGCCCAATCAGGAACAAATCGTCGACCTGCAAAGCGTCGCTGCGGGCTTGTCCGGAGACAGTTCTGAAATCAATTCCGAACTCGAAGTCCTGCGCAGCCGCGGGCTTATGGGCAAAGTTGCTGCGCGTCTCGACCTCATCCAGGATCCGGAATTCAACCTCACACTCGCACCGCCCACCTTGATCAGCCGGATAAAATCGCTTGTCTTCGCATCTGCAGTTGCCAAGCAAAACGGGTTAGACCCCCGCCGGATGGAAGACCGGGTCATTTCCGCCCTTCTGTCGCAAATCTCGATCTCCAACGTGCGCTCCAGCCTCGTCTTCCGCATCACCGCGTCATCCACTGACCCCGACAAATCCGCCGCCATCGCTGACGCGGTGGCCGAAGCGTATGTCGAGGACCAGGTGGCCGTGAAACGAGAGGCCACGCACCAAGCCACAGCATGGCTCGGCACACAGGTCCAAGAGCTCGAACTCACCCTGCAAGAGGCCGAAAGCAAAGTCGCCAATTTCAATGCAAACACCGAGCTGATTTCAACCAATGCGCTGCGTCTTCTGGAACGTCAGGCCAAGGAGCTGCGAGAGCGCATCGTCACGGCCACCGGCATGCAAAACACCCTCACCGCCGAGCTGTCAGATACAAAGCCTGGTCAGCCGAAAAAGCAACAGGACTTGACGCGGATTGACCAACAGCTTAGTTCTCTGCGCGCCTCCGAACAAGACTTGATGCGGCAGATTTCCACGCAAAACCAGGATCTTATCACACTTCAACAACTCACTCGAGAGGCCGAAGCCACGCGTGTGCTCTACGAATACTTCCTTGCCCGGTTCAACGAAACAGCCGCTCAACAAGGCATTCAACAAGCAGACAGTCGCATTCTGTCGCGTGCCGTCATCCCGCTGCGCCCGTCAGAGCCCCGCACGTTGCGCATCCTGACGTTGTCAGCTCTGGCAGGTCTTGCTCTTGGTGCTCTGATCGTTCTGATGCGAGAACGTTTGCGCAACAGCTTCCAAACCTTGCAGGACATTGAAGATACGACCGGATATCCCGTGCTGGGTCAAATCCCTGCTCTGCCGACCCGGGTACGCCCGAAACTTCTGGCCAATCTGGTCAACAACCCAACCTCTGCCGCCGCAGAGTCGTTTCGCAATCTGCGCACCTCTCTGCTGTTGTCCGACCCCGATCACCCGCCACAAGTTATCGTCTCGACATCGGCCCTGCCTGGCGAGGGCAAGACCACCAATGCTCTGGCACTGGCCCACTCACTGACTGGCCTGAACCGTCGCGTATTGCTGCTTGGGGCTGATATCCGCGCCAGCACCCTGCCAGAGTATTTTCGTGAACTTCCTGAAACCGGGTTAGTATCCGTGCTGCTCAATGAAGCGCGCCTTCAGGATGCGATCTACCACCCGCCCGAGCTTGGGATCGACATCCTCTCTGGTGCGCCTGCCACACGAAACGCCGCCGACCTCTTTGCGTCAGAGGCCTTTGCTACCCTCATCCAGGACCTGCGCCAGCACTATGATCACATCGTAATCGACACGCCACCTGCACTTGCGGTTCCCGATGCGCGCCTGATTGCGCGCTCCGCTGATGCCATCCTTTTTACTGTGCTCTGGAATAAAACCGGCAAAACCCAGGTGACAGAGTCCCTCCGCCTCTTTCACAGCGCAGGCCAACATATCACAGGTCTTATTTTTGCGCGCGTTTCTCCCAGCGCATTACGGCCATACGGCTATGACGCCTATGGCAAATACGCAGATGCTGTGTAGGCAATGCAATAAAGCCCGGTTAGAACTGGCTTTATGCCGGGGAAACTATGTTTGACGTTTGATGATTTGTTTGTGGACAATTGGTGCGCCACACGTCCCGTTTTCGACGCGTTCAATGCGCGTGTCACGTTCTGCATCAGCCACCTCCACAACGCCACACCCAGTCAGATCAAGGGGCTGCATCTATTGCAGCGCGACGGGCATGAAATTGCGTACCACACCAGAACCCACCCGCGCCTGGATCAATATCTGAGGCGCCATGGTTTGGCCCATTGGCTCGCGCATGAAGTGGACCGCGGCATTGCAGAGCACCGTGCGCTTGGCTTTCCTGCACGCAGCTTTGGCTGCCCGTTCCACGCATCGACCCCGGAAACGCGCAAGGCATTGGCCGAACGGTTCGACATTATCCGCACCGATGGCCCACGCAGTGCTGATCCTGACAATCCAGCGGCGCGCATTTACCAAGACGTCCCAGCCGACAAATGCCTCGCAAACCTCAGCTTCGCCGACATGCAACACAAAGCCTTTCCCGGCTGGACGCGACAAATGGAGTTACTTGATCTTGTCGCCGAAACCGGCGGCACGGCCGTGTTTGTAGGGCATGATATCAGACGGCGGAAAACGGGACGCGGCTTTTACAGCGCGCAAAAACAGATCAGGCGTCTTATTGCAGGCGCCCAAGATCGAGAAATATCGATCGTTCCGTTGCAGGGCACCTAAGAGGTTTGAACCCCTGATCTTAGGATCCAACCAGACATCACAACTGAAACCCCAGCAAACATAGCAGCGATCACCAAGGCAATTCCATACGATCCGGTGCCGTCATAAAGCGTTCCCGCAAGCCAAGGTCCTGCAACACCGGCAATGCCCCACGCGGTAAACACGCGGCCATAAGTCTTGGCGCTTTGAGCCATGCTAACGCGTTTTGAGATCATGGACGGCCAAGCGGCAATTGTCCCGCCATATGCGAACCCCACCAGACCCAGGGACATCAAGATGGCCGGGGCACCGACAACGGCCAACAAAAGAAGTGCGCCAGCGGTGATCATTGCAAACCCGCCAACGACCCATCGGGCTGCCATTCGGTCCACAGCCATCCCACCCAACAAACTCCCAACTAGGTTGCATCCAGCAACGACAGCGGGCGCGACCCACATGGCCCTGTTGGGATCAAACGTCGTGGCAATCCCGGCGGCATGACCGATCACCATCAAGCCAGCCATGACACCACCGAAATAGGCAAGCCACATCTGCCAAACATCCGTGGCATTCGCGCTATGGCTGGTACGCGTTGATGCGACGTAGTGAATGCCGCGCATCAAGATCGCAGACATCAAGCCGACACCAAGTATTGTCAGCGCAAGACCCATCATGGCGGTCTTAAAACCACCGTTGGAAAAGCCGTGTTCAAACAAGATCGGCGACACAACAGCGCCCAGAGCATACGCCGCGGTGACCACGCCCATCGCCATCCCTTCGCGCCCTTGGTTGACCTGAGCGGAGATCTGAAGACCAAACCCGTATCCAATCCCGTTGGCCAGCCCGAAGAAGAGGCTGAACCCGATCCAAACACCCCAAAGTGTCTGCGAAAAGGCAGCAACACTTGCGCCGACAACACCCAGCAGAACCGCAAAAAGGCACAGCAGTGGCGCAGACGCTCGTCCATAGATGCGATGTCCAAAGAGCACCATCAAAGAGAGAAAAATAAGCGCGCCGGAATATGTCAGGCTGACCATACCGCGCGATGCCTGAAATTGAGTTTCCAAGGGTTCGAGGAAAACCGAAAACGCATGGATGGATCCCAGGACGGCGGAAAGAAGCGATGCTCCAACCAGCACCCGAACCCCTCTCTGCGTTCCGGTTCTCATATGTCGTCTATCCGGCCTCTCAGGGCCTTCACTTCCGAGCGCTTCTTTTTCGCCTCAACCCGTTTGCGCTTTTGATTGGCCGAAACTTTCGTTGGAATGCGGCGCTTGGGTTTTTCGCAGGCTTTTCGGATAAGTGCGGCAAGCCTCTCGCGGGCGATCTCTCTGTTGCGCGCCTGTGACCGTTCTTCGGACACTTGAATCACAACCGCACCTTCCTTGGTCCACCGTCGCCCTGCCAGTCGGCGCAAACGACGTTTAACCGGATCGGGCAGGCCTGGAGACCGCTCCGCCTCGAACCGCAACTCAACCGCCGTAGCCACCTTGTTGACATTCTGACCACCGGGTCCCGATGCGCGCACGAAGTGCTCGGTCAGTTCCCAATCCTCAATCGTGATCTGATCATTGATCTTCAACATGACTCTTCGTTACACACTGACTTCGCACCGACGCGATACCGACGTTATACCGACGCAATACCGACGTGGGAAATTGACACCTAAAAGGGCCGCTCCAGACTACGGAGCGGCCCCTAAAGTTTTCGGAGGCGGGCCGGTTAGGCCGAGCCAATCAGTGGGTCAACACGCCCAAGGTCTGCCCTAGACGCGGTCCTCCCTGACTGTTCCGACACCTCTCTCCAATCCCTTTATAGACACTGGATCACCTCCTTTCGATTGTTGAACTCACTCATAGCCTGCCACAGATTTTGTGCTTGTCAAAACAAAATGCAGCGGTTGCCTATATTTTATCCACAGGATGTGGCGTCACTGAGATTGCAACACTGCCACGCATTGGCGCGGTAAGTCTTGCATACGCAGCTCTCTGCGTGGCTTGGGCGGCGGTGCATTTGGGTCAGGTGGCGGCGGGTTCAGGATGTTTTTCACCCACTGTTCGGCATCAGCGCACCCGTCCCCAGCAGGCGGTGCCGCCTGATCCACACATCCCGAAGCTCCTTTGGGGCATTTCAGCCGCACATGGAAATGATAGTGATGCCCATACCAAGGCCGTATCTTCCGAAGCCACGCCCGATCCCCTTTCTCTTCCTTGCACATCCGTACCTTAGCGCCTGGAAACACAAATATCCGCGCCACACGCGGGTCCTTGGCCGCGGCTTTCATGATCTCGTGGTGTTGGCGCGTGTAATTGTCATTGGTATAGGCACCGTTGGCGCGCCGAAGGGAAATGGACGATATGCTTTCGCGTTCAGCCCGGTTCAAATTTAATCGCTTCGGAGGCAGCATCCAGACGTCAATATCCAAGCCAAGTTGATGGCTCCTGTGACCGGTCAACATCGGACCACCGCGCGGCTGACTGATGTCACCAACATAAAGCCCTTTCCAGCCGGGCTGTGTTGCCGCAAAACGTGATAGTTTTTGCACAAAATCAACCGCTTCCGGATGTCCCCAATTGCGGTTGCGGCTGAGCCGCATCGCCTGCCATGTCGGGCCGGTCTCGGCCAGTTGGACCCCCCTGCCAAACATCCTTTGGCATATCCTCCAAAGGGAGCTGTACTTTGCTGAGATGCATTCGGCTTGGCGCTAAAGAGCTGCCGCGCCTCAACACCCTGCATGGAGACCGGGATGCTTTGCGTCGAGAGAACGGGTTCAAAGAGTTCTGACTTTTCCTGGGTTGATGCGCTGCAAGCCGCCAACAGAATGGCCAGGGACGTCCCTTTCAGGAAATGTCGCATCATGCATCTTCCTTTTCCGTGTGCACCCAGCGTAGCAGCAGCAAACCCGCCAGGAAAAGAACAATCAAAGGCGTTACCCCGATTTGCTGACTTCCGCTCAGCCCGGTGGCGATCCCAACAGCAAGCGGCGCAAGAAAGCTGGTGGCCTTGCCTGCGAGTGCATAGAGACCAAAGGCTTCGGTCATTCGATCCGGCCTGGCCTGTCGCACCATCATGGTGCGGCTGGCCGACTGAATGACACCTCCCGCCGCGCCGATTACTGCGCCCACGACATAGAATGCCAGATCAGGAAGTCTCGATGAAGGATCCACCGCGATGCCAAAAACGCTGTCGCGGGACACAAACACGATCGAGATCGCAACGGCACATAGCACAAGGATGCAAATCCGGATGACCGGTTTGGGACCAATGAAATCGTCAGCGAACCCGCCCAGCCATGCAAACAATGCGCCGGACACAATCGCAAGAATACCAAACACGCCGGTGTCAACGACACTCCAGCCCAACACACCTGCGGCATAAATTCCTCCGAAGAAATACATGCCATTCAAAGCGTCGCGGTACAGCATTGAAGACGCCAGAAATGCAAATAATGACGGCGTCTGGGGCAATCTGCGGATTGTGTTTCCCAAACCACGCATCGCAGCTTTGAACGCCCCTCGTTCCGGCGCAGATATCTTTGGGTCTTTTACCCAAAGGAAGAACGGGATCATAAAGAGCGCATACCAGATCGCCGTGAGCGGCCCAACGAAACGCGTTCCTTCGCGCACCTCAGGGTCAAGCCCCAAAGCGGGCGCGCGGCCTAGCATGGTTTGTCCGGTTTCGGCGTTTTCTGCAAAGAAGGCGAGCATGATCAAAAGGGCAACCAACCCGCCCAGATATCCGAAAGCCCAGCCCTTTCCGGAAATCCGGCCGATTTCCTGTCGTGTCCCAAGATCGGGCAGCATGGAGTTCGTAAAAATCGTGGCAAATTCCATGCCGATCAGGCCCAGAGCAAAACACAGCAAAACGAGCCAAAGTGAAAGTTCCTCAGGGTTGGCAAACCATATGCCTGCCGCACCGAGAATGTAGAACACAGAGAAAAACCAGATCCATTTCAACCGGTTGCCATATGTGTCCGCGATTGCCCCTAGAATGGGAGCGACAAGCGCAATCGTCAGCCCTGCAGCCCCGACCGTAAAGCCCCAAACTGACTGCGCCTGCGCGCCGTCCTCAACCAGTTCTTTTACAAACGGGGCAAAGATGAACGTGATCAGTAGCGTGTTGTAGGGCTGGCTGGCCCAATCGAAAAAGAACCAACCCCAAATGCGCTTGCGTGCCGAAACCTGAGCCATACTGCCCCCTTGTGCAGAGCGATATGACTAGCTTCAGCTTGGAGTGGCAAGGTCTTCTTGCATGGGTGGCCATGGACGCACCTGATCCGCTGCAATCCAGGCTGCTACCCATTCAGGAGCCAGCGGCGGCTGAAGATCAACCCCCATTGCTTCCGCGACGTTCACGGGCGCGACGATACCGGCATCGCTTGTTACCGCAGCACGGTAGACAATGTGGTTTGCGCATTCACCGTTCTTCTTCCACATCGACTGTTCGATATACATGAAACGCGCATCCCAAAAGACAGCACGAGAGCGCATTTCAACCACCTCGAACATCCTTATGCGCTGCCGGTAGCGCACGCTTGCACCAGCCATGGTCAAACCCCAGTTTTCTTTCCGCATTACCTTTACGAGCCCAGATCGGATTGCGAATGGGATGCGCCCTAAATCATAGAGCGTCAGTGTCCGCCCGTTATTGAGTTCCATCCAGATGTCTATGTCCCAGGGAAGGCAGATATGATGCGAGATATGCACCTCTCCGAGTTTGAGCGGAGTAGCATTGCGCACCTTGAATATTTGCCACACCATTCTGAAGACAGGATACATGGGGGTAATCCTTTGCAGTTAGCCCCTCTGAAGTTGACGTAGAATACATCCACGTCAACCCACGACCTCGCGTAAACCTTGCGGTTTTTCGCGACCCTGATTACCTAGGATCAACACTGGAAGGGAACCAAACAGATGCAGGCAATCGCGGGGCCTATCGGCCTGATCCTTGATGTCGCGTTTTTCATTATGATCATCCATATCATCATGAGCTGGCTGATCAGTTTTCAGGTTCTCAACCTGCACCAACAGTTCGTGGCGCAAATCTGGTACGGGCTAAATCGGCTGTTAGAGCCGATTTACACGCCAATTCGCCGTTTTCTGCCCAACACCCATCCGCTGGACCTCGCTCCTCTGGTGGCATTTATCATTTTGCTATCTCTGCGGGATTTCATTCTTCCAGAGCTTCTGTGCGGCGGGAACCGATTGACATATTGTGGCTGATCTCAGGTTGATTAACCGGACATTAATGTGAAAAGGTCTCCTGTAAGAGCAGAACAAAAACTTACAGGCCTCAAATGCAGTGCGCTGCCACGCTGTTGCAAGATATCTTTGGATTCGACGCGTTTCGCCCTGGACAGGGTGAAATTGTAGAGACAGTTGCCGCTGGCAATAACACCCTTGCGATCATGCCAACCGGTGGCGGGAAATCTCTTTGCTACCAGCTGCCCGCCTTGATGCGCGATGGTGTTACGGTAGTGATCTCACCGCTCATCGCCTTGATGCGCGATCAGGTGCGTGCGCTTCGTGCCGTGGGTGTGAATGCCGGGGCGCTGACCTCTGGTAATACCGAGGAAGAAACGCAGGCCGTATGGGACGCGCTCGAGAGCGGGCAGCTAAAATTGCTTTACATTGCACCAGAGCGCCTTGCCGCGGGATCATCCCTGGGAATGCTGCGCCGGATTGGTGTGTCGTTGATCGCAGTGGACGAAGCCCATTGTGTGAGCCAATGGGGCCATGACTTTCGGCCCGACTACCTACGCATAGGCGATTTGCGCCGAGCGTTGGATGTGCCCATGGCGGCGTTCACAGCCACAGCAGATGCCGAAACCCGTGACGAAATCATCGAAAAACTCTTTGATGGCGAGCCACCCGAGATCTTTCTGAAGGGATTTGACCGACCGAATATCCGGCTTGCATTTGCAGCAAAGTCCTCTCCACGCCAGCAGATCCTGGAATTTGCCGCAGCACGAGAAGGGCAAAGTGGCATTGTTTATTGCGGCACGAGAGCCAAGACCGAAACATTGGCGCAAGCTCTGCGCGACGCAGGGCATAGCGCCTGTGCTTATCACGGCGGGATGGAGGCCGAATTGCGCCGCGAGGTTGAAGCCCGGTTTGCGCAAGAAGACGGGTTGATTGTCGTCGCCACGGTGGCCTTTGGTATGGGCGTGGACAAGCCCGACATCCGCTGGGTGGCGCATGCTGATCTTCCGAAGTCCATCGAAGCCTACTATCAGGAAATCGGCCGCGCCGGACGGGATGGCGCGCCAGCTGATACGCTGACCTTGTTTGGGGGCGACGATATCAGGTTGCGCCGCAGCCAAATTGATGAAGGCCTCGCAGCACCAGAAAGACGCAGCGCCGATCACGCGCGGCTCAATGCGCTTTTGGGATTGGCCGAAGCCCAGACATGTCGGCGACAAGCATTGCTGAGCTACTTTGGAGAAACCGCTGAACCATGTGGAAACTGTGACACATGCCAGACACCGCCCGAGGTTTTTGATGGGACCCAGGAAGTCCGCAAAGCTCTATCCGCTATTCTCAGAACGGACGAGTATTTCGGTGCGGGTCACCTGATCGATATCCTGTGCGGCACGCTGACCGACAAGGTGCGTGTTCGTCGACATGATCAGCTTCCGACTTTTGGCGTCGGAAAAGACACTGACAAGCGCACTTGGCAGGGGGTTTTCCGGCAGATGATGGGCCATGATCTGGTCCGTCCGGACCCGTCGCGCCACGGTGCGCTACGCATGACCGACAAAGCCGTACCCATCCTGAAGGGCAAAGCAAACATCACACTACGGCGCGACACACTTGTTACCAAATCGCGCCGCCCGGCAGCCAAAGCGATGGTCTCAGAAGAAGACGCCCCGCTTTTGTCAGCACTCAAGGCTAAGCGCCGGGCCTTTGCCGAAGCCGCCAAGGTTCCCGCCTATATTGTCTTCACCGACCGCACTCTGATCGAAATGGCAGAAACCCGGCCTGCAACGCTGGACGGCATGGCAAAGGTCAGTGGCGTCGGAGCAAAAAGCTGGAACAGTACGGTGCCGCGTTTTTGGAGGTGATCAATGGTGAGGCCGAAGACATGCACCCACGACGCCGTAAAATGGCGGGGCGGGAAACTGGTATTTTGTATGACCGCCTGCTCGAAGTTCAGGCCGATTTATCGCGCGGCGAAGACGGTATGGAAAAACCCCTAAGCTGTTCGGCATCTCTTTTGGCACGGGTTGTTTCAACTCGACCCAGAACACTTACCGATCTGGAACGTCTACTGGGGGACAAACGAACACAAAGATTTGGCCCTGCGTTTCTGGACGTTCTGCAGATGGCGGACTAAGTCAGAGGCAAGAGCTATTATTGGGGGTGCACATGCTGATCGTTGTTTCACCGGCGAAAAAACTGGACATGGATCGAGTCGAGGGTGCGCCCCGAACAGAACCTGACTTCATGGGTGATACAGAAACGCTTGTTCAGACCGCGCGCAAACTCAAATCCGGTGATCTGAAAAAACTAATGGGGATAAGCGACACCCTTGCGGCTTTGAATGCCGAGCGGTTCCGCGATTTCGGCAAGATGAGCCGGAAACAGGCGGCCTATGCCTTTGCCGGAGACACCTATCAGGGGCTTGAGGCGGCAAGTCTTGATCAAGACGAGATAGCCTGGGCCCAAGATCATCTGCGCATTCTCTCAGGTCTTTATGGTCTATTGCGTCCACTTGATGAAATTGAACCTTACCGGCTCGAAATGGGCAGTCGCCTCAAGACAAAACGAGGCAAATCGCTTTACGAATTTTGGGGGGATACACTCTCAAGAGCGCTGAACATACAGGCCGATGCCGTAGGAACAGATTTCTTGGTGAATTGCGCCAGTCAGGAGTATTTTGGGGCTGTCGATCAGAACGCGCTAAAGCTCAAGGTGATCACACCGGTCTTTATGGAAGTGAAAGACGGCGCGCCCAAAGTCATCAGCTTTTTTGCCAAACGAGCGCGGGGTGCGATGGCGCGGTTCATCATTCAGAACCGGCTGACAGAGCCCGATGCATTGAAGGACTTCGACACTGGCGGTTACGCATTTGATCCCAGCGCATCAACGGAAGGTCGGCCAGTATTCCTACGAGACTACGCCACCGATTGAACAAGCTCTGGTTTACGTGCTTCATCAGGACACGCTTCGAGCACATGGTCGATCAGATCCAGTTTGTTCAGAGGTTTCGTCAGATAATGATCCAAGCCTGCCTCTAGAATATCGTCTGAATCCCCATCCATCGCATGCGCTGTCATAGCCACGATGGGCACATGCCGTCCGGTTTCCATTTCGATATCACGAATGCGCTGCGTGGCCTCTTTGCCGTCCATTTCGGGCATTGAGATGTCCATGAACACGAGATCCGGTGCAAAGCTCTGATAGAGATCCACCGCCTCTACTCCATTCTCCGCCAGCTGGACATCAAGATCGAGGTCTTTCAGCATCTTGGTAAAAACCAGCCTGTTGGTTTTGTTGTCTTCCGCCGCAAGAACACGCATTTGCCGCGGCTCGGTTTCGTCAGAAGATTCTACGACGGTATCTACCTCCGGCATGTCAGGTGAACGTGCGGGCAGTGCTGCCAACGCTGAGAAGAGTTCGGCTCTTGGAACGGGTTTTTGCAGTATCGCGTGCAGGTGTTCTCGACCAGGGTCTTGTTCCGCACTTCGGGTATTCGACGTTTGAAGGATGACAGGCACCTCATGGCCTAAACTGTGCAGCGCCTCGGCAAGCTCAATGCCGTCCATGTGCAGCATGACATGGTCTGTCAAAACCAGATCGACATCAGAGCTCATATTCTCAACAGCAATCTCCGCACTTTCGCAGCAAATGGTTTCCACACCAAGCGTCCCAAATTGACGCTCCAGTATTGACCTGGTTAATGCATGGCTCTCGACAATGAAAACCTTGCGAATGTGTTCTGACACCCCGACGACTTCGGTGTTGGACGTGTCAGCACGCGGCAATTTGAGTGAGAACCCGAAGGTGGATCCTTCGCCCTCAATTGACTCGACCCAGATATTGCCCCCCATCAGCGAAATCAGTTTTTGCGAAATCGCCAGGCCAAGTCCGGTTCCTTCGAACTTGCGATTGGTTTCACCCTCAACCTGATTAAATTCACCAAAAATATGGCCGATTTTTGAGTGGGGAATGCCAATGCCCGTATCCTGAATTGTGACATTGATCTGCGTCTTGTCAGAGCCTTTTCCAGGTATGCCTACGACACGGACAAGGACATGGCCCGACTCTGTGAACTTCACGGCATTGCCAAGAAGGTTCGTCATAACCTGACGAATGCGACCGGGGTCTCCCATAAAGCCCGTTGGCAGGAACAAGTCATAGTCCACCAAAAGGTCGATCCCCTTGTCGCGCGCGTTGGCCTGCAACAGCATGACAAGCTCATGGATACAGCGTTCCAGATCAAACGCTTCTTCCCTCAGAATCAATTTTTCCGCCTCAATCTTGGAGTAGTCCAAGACATCATTGATGATCACGAGCAACGCTTCGGCTGAGTTCTTTATGGTGTTGGCATACAGCATTTGCTCGTCATCAAGCGTGGTATCTGAGAGCAGCTCGGCCATACCAACAACACCATTCATCGGTGTGCGGATTTCATGGCTCATATTCGCGAGGAAGGAAGATTTGGCACGGTTGGCCGCTTCGGCCTTGTGCCGAGCGTCTTTGAGCTGTTGCTCATACTTGATTGTGTCGGTGATATTGAGCGCTAGGCTGACCACATCCCCACCGGCGCCACGCTGGTCGATAAGCTTGATATACTGTCCGCTCCAGAGTTGAATGATCGCCGGTTCAGGTGACGCAGTTTGCCACCGGTCGAGCATTCTTTCGCGCCATTCAATTGGCCTGGCATCGCCAATATCGACGATGCCTTCTTCTGTCACAAATTGCAGAATTTCGATGTAACTGATGCCCGGTTTCACTTCTTCAAGACCATCGAACACAGCAAGCCAGGCCTGATTGGCGGCGATCATCCGGCTTTCACCGTCAAAGAAGGCAAACCCGTCCTGAATAGTCTGAATGGAATGCCACAACCGACGTTCTGCGATTTCGACCTTTTGGTGGGCGAGCGTCAGATCAGATCTCACACGTGCATTTTCGTCGCGCACGTTCTGTACTTCGGCGCGCGTTTCAACGATTTCGTCGCTCAGTGCCTTGGCATGTTTACCCAGCTTGCGATTGGCCGCCTGAAGCTCAGCTTGCTTTTGCTCTAGCAAACGCTCTGCGGCCAGCCGAGCGCGACGTTCCTCAGCAAGTTTATTGGCCAGGCTCATGTGCCGGTCTCCACCACGCCTGTTAACGAATGTGACCACACTCCGTGATTATGGTGAACAAGAGCTTAAACAAGCCGACCGTACGTTGTCAGACACCGTAAGGCATGGCACGATGACTGCATTGAACAAGGAGGTTGCCATGCTCCGCCATTTCGCATGTCTGATTTTAATTGCTTTTGTTGCTTCATTCGCGTCCGCCCAATCCTCAGTTCCAGAAAAACGACAGGTTGTGACCCAAGACACAGACTTTTTCGGCTCTGACCTTGAGCCGTTGTTTGACACCACCATCGAGGCCTGTCGTACCGCATGCTTCGCCGACCAGAGTTGCAAGGCCTACACCTTCAATACACGTGCCAACTCTTGTTTCCCCAAAAGCGCGCTGACCGAAACGCAGGCCTATGAAGGTGCAATTTCCGCGGAAATATTTCAAACCGACGCGCGCATTTTGGAGCGAGCGGGCACCCGTGCAAGTGAACTTTCGTTTCTGTCGCAAAGTGATTTGAACCAAGCGCGCAAGCTCGCCCTGGACATCGGAGCACGTCACCCGGGCGGTCAATGGGATACCGCCACAATGGTCAACGCCGCCCAGGATCGGGTCGCGCAGCAAGATTACCTCAACGCCATGCGCTGGATGGGGGCCGCGGTTGCGCGGTCTGATTTGTCTGATCAATGGTCAGAATATGCGCGCCTGTCGCGTTTGATTGAAACACAAAACGCAAATGACGCGCGTCGCTATGCCCAACAAGCGTTGGAGGCGTCGACCAATGCCTATCTGCGCGGTTTGGGTGAGCCGGAACGCGTGAATGCGCTATTGAAAATGGCGGATGCGCTGGAAGCGCTCGGGCGTGGTCGCGATATGGTGCCAGTGTTGCGATTGGCAGAGGCCACGCAGTCACGCGAAGACGTGACGACCGCGCTGGACGCAGCGATTGCGAAATACGGGTTTCGAATTGTGCAACACCGCTCAGATAATGACAGCGCAGTGCCACGAGTTTGCGCGGAGTTTTCAGAGCCGCTGGTCAAGGCAGGTGTGGATTACACGCCCTTTGTGCGCCTTCCCGACGCTGGTTTGGTGGTTCAAGCTGACACTCAGCAAATCTGCATTAGCGGTGTTGAACATGGCGAACGGTATCGTGTCACGTTTCGAGCAGGTCTGCCTGCGGCAAACGGCGAAACCCTGCGCCGGGATGTCGAGATTGCGCAATATGTTCGCGACCGGAGTCCAAGTGTAGGCTTTGCCGGGCGCGCTTATATTCTCCCCAAGTCGGCAGATGCCGCCCTTCCGATTGAAACTGTGAACCTGGAGGAGGTCGATCTGGTTTTGCGCCGGATCAGCGACCGCAACGTGTTGCGCGCCATTCAGGAAAATTACTTTGGCCGACCGCTCAGCGCTTATGAAGACGCACAATTTGCATCAGATGTCGCCGAAGAGGTCTGGTCAGGGACTGGAGTTGTTCAAAACGAACTGAACCAGTCGATGACTACGCGACTGCCGCTTGGCGACGTGATCGCAATGCAAGACCCAGGAGTGTATGCCCTGACCGCGCGCGTGCCCGGGGCAAACACCTATGAAGACCCTGGTGCGACCCAGTGGTTTGTATTGACCGATCTAGGTCTGACAACTCTCAAGGGCACTGATGGTCTTCATGTGTTCGTGCGGAAATTAAGTGACGCGACAACCATGGATGGCATCAAAGTTACGCTCCTTTCACGCGCCAACCGCGTTCTCGGCGAAAGCAAAACCAATGCAGGAGGCCATGTTGTCTTTGCGCCGGGTCTTGCGCGCGGGACTGGCGGCGCAGCCCCAGCCATGGTTATCGTCGAACAAGGCGACGAAGACATGGCGTTCCTTTCTCTGACCGACCCGGCCTTTGATCTCTCAGACCGCGGCGTCGAAGGACGCCCAGCCGCACCGCCAATTGACCTATTCGCAACAACTGACCGCGGCGCATACCGCACAGGAGAGACAATTCACGTCACGGTCCTTGCGCGAGATGGCACGGCCAAGGCCATTCCCGATCTGCCGCTAACTGCAATCCTCAAACGCCCTGATGGTGTGGAGTACACTCGCAAAGTGTCTAACCAAAGCCGAGCGGGCGGATATGTGTTTTCATTTCCGGTCAGTCCATCTGTTCCAAGGGGAACCTGGACGGTTGACCTGTTCGCAGATTCCACCGCAACGCCCCTTGTCAGCAGAACTGTTCTGGTTGAGGATTTCCTGCCAGAGCGCATTGATTTCGATCTGAGTGTACCCGACGCTTCGATCAAACCAGGTGACGCCGCTCCGGTATCTATTGCAGCAAAGTACCTATTCGGTGCGCCGGGCGCTGGTCTCAAGGCGGAAGGGTCGGTCACCCTAAGCGCGCTGACGACGCTTGATGATTACCCTGGCTATACCTTTGGTCGACATGATGAATGGGTCTCACCTCAGACTACATTTCTTGACGGCGGAGCAACCGATGCCACGGGTAAGCTCGTCCTGAATGCAACGCTTCCCAAGACGTCACAAGATGACCGGCCATACGAGGCACAATTTGCCATTTCACTCAAGGAAGGGTCCGGGCGACCCGTTGAGAGACGCGTGACCAAAGCACTGGCGCCCTCAGGGCCGATGATTGGCATTCGACCGGACTTTGACGGCGTCGTGCCAGAAAACGGCACCGCACAGTTTGAAGTTATTGGCGTTGGTTCTGATCTGAAACGTGCGCAAATGAACGTCATCTGGACACTCAACCGTGTTGAGACGCGGTATCAGTGGTATCAGGCATATGGCAACTGGAACTGGGAACCAATTACGACACGAGAACAGGTCGCCACAGGCACCGCGACCTTGGGCGATGTGCCTCTCGACATCTCAGGTCAGGTCAAATGGGGACGATATGAGCTTGTCGTGGAGCGCACAGATGGGTCCTATGTGGCGTCTTCTCTGGAGTTTTATGCCGGGTGGTACGCCCCCGCCGATGCCAGCAGCACGCCAGATACGCTTGAGCTTTCGCTGGATCACAAAAACTACCGCCCTGGAGACACCGCCAACCTGCGCCTTGTTCCTCGGTATGCGGGCACTGCACTGGTCACAGTCATGTCCAATCGCGTCATCCACATGGAGGCGTATAACGTTGTTGCTGGTGACAACCTTATACCACTTACGGTCACAGATGAATGGGGCGCCGGAGCTTATGTTACGGCTCAGGTCATTCGCCCGATGGACGTATCCGTAAATCAAAATCCAGCACGTGCCCTTGGATTGTCCTACGCGCAAATTGATCCCGGCGAAAAGCAGCTGGACGTCAGGATCACCGCACCTGATATCACCAAGCCACGTCAAGCGTTGCTGGTAAGAGTTCAAGTCGATGGTGTGCCACAAAACGAAAACGCTTACCTAACTTTGGCGGCAGTTGACTTGGGCATCTTGAATTTGACCGGGTTTGAAAGTCCCGATCCCTCAGCCCACTATTTCGGCCAGCGCCGCCTTGGTGTCGAAATCCGTGATCTTTATGGGCGTCTGATAGATGGTATGAACGGGGCAGAAGGACAGGTGCGGTCCGGCGGAGATGCCGGCGCGCAAATGGATCTTCAGTCGCCGCCGCCCACTGAAGAGCTGGTGTCTTTCTTTACAGGACCGTTGCAAGTCGGAACAGATGGCCGAGCTGAGGTACAATTCGACATTCCCGATTTCAACGGCACGGTGCGCTTGATGGCTGTGGTCTGGTCTGACACGTCCGTCGGACAGGCTGAAACCGATACGATTATTCGTGATCCAGTTGTGGTCACGGCGTCTTTGCCAAGGTTCATGGCACCCGGCGACCAGAGCGAAATCTTGTTGGAGATCTCGCATGCCGAAGGGCCTGCCGGCCGCATGGGGCTGGATGTGGTCGCCAAAGGACTGACCCTGGCCGGTGATGTACCCTCCGGTCTTGATCTCGGAGCGCAGGAGAAATCCGTATTGCGTATTCCAGTGTTGGCCGATGAAACCGGCGACCATGAGATTCAGGTGACTCTGACCACACCCGATGGACAACAGCTAACCAAAACTCTGACCCTCGGAGTGCGGTCACTTGATCCTGAGGTTTCCAGGACACGCCGGTTCTCACTCGCTCCGGGCGACACATTTACTCTCAATGACGAAGTGTTCGCAGGCCTGAAACACGACACCGCCAAGGTGCTCGTGTCATCCGGTGCACTGGCCAAGCTGGACGCGCCAGGTTTGCTAAGTGCATTGGATCGCTACCCATATGGCTGCACAGAGCAGGTCGTTTCCCAAGCGCTTCCACTTCTTTACTTTCAGGATATGGCAAACGCGCTGGGTCTTGGCTCCGACGAACAATCCAAGCTGAGGATCACACAATCCATCGAACGCATCCTGGCACGACAGTCCAGCGGAGGTGGTTTTGGCCTGTGGCGCGCCAGTTCTGGTGATTTCTGGCTCGATGCCTATGTCGCTGACTTCCTGTCTCGGGCGCGCGACGAGGGGTACGCTGTACCAGATCACGCCTACACGCTAGCGATGGACAACCTGCGTAATCGGGTCAACTACGCCCCAGATTTTGACAAAGGCGGCGAAGACATTGCCTATGCGCTGATGATTTTGGCGCGTGAAGGTGCTGCGCGTATGGGTGATCTGCGGTACTATGCAGATGTCAAGGCCGACGCATTGGCCACACCTCTTGCCTTGGCGCAACTTGGTGCGGCCCTGGCCTACTACGGCGATCAGACCCGTGCAGACCGATTGTTTTCTCTCGCCGTTGCTCGGATCAATCAGACATCAGATATCGAAACGCAGATCTGGCGCGCAGATTACGGAACGCGACTGAGAGATCGTGCAGGCGTTTTAACGTTGGCCACGGAAGCAGGCAGCAATGTTGCGAACGTCCAAACACTTGCGCAAAGCCTCGAAGCACCCGGTCCAAACATGTCAACCCAAGAGCAAGCCTGGTCGCTTCTGGCAACGCAAAGCCTTTTGAGAGATCCCGGTGCATCGCAATTGACTCTGGATGGTGCGCCAATTGAGAGGGCTCTGATCCGAAAGTTTGACGCTGTTGGAATGGGAAACCACGCAATCACTAACCAGGGCACCTCTGCGACAGAGATCACTCTGACAACGGTAGGCGTTCCAGATGTGCCGCCAGATGCCGGGGGATACGGATACGCGATTGAGCGCGCCTACTATGATCTTGACGGCCAACCAATCGATCCTGCGCAGGTAACGACGGGGGTGCGTCTTGTGACGGTTCTGACTGTGACGCCATTTGAAAAAGGTGAAGCCAGACTGATGGTCAACGATCCGTTGCCTGCCGGATTTGAAATAGACAACCCCAACCTATTGCGCGCGGGGGATGTCCGCTCATTGAGCTGGCTAGAAGGTGTCCAAACACAGCACACAGAATTTCGATCAGAGCGGTTTCTGGCCGCGGTGGATTGGAGGTCAGATAAACCGTTCAGACTAGCGTATATCGTGCGCGCCGTCGCCCCGGGGAGCTATCACCACCCGGCGGCTTCGGTCGAAGATATGTATCGACCGCATTATCGCGCCAGAACGGCCACCACACGAGTAACGGTCAACAATGAATAAACGCCTCTACAGGCAAAGCTGGCTCTGGCTCAGCTTGCTTGCCATGTCGCTGTTAGCGACAGGGATCATTCGCGGCACCGTGGATCATTGGATTGAGACGACTGAGTTGCCTTCAATCCTTCGAGATGTTTCAACCGAAGTGCGCGATCGGGATGGAGCACTGCTTCGGGTTTACACAGTCGAAGATGGGCGCTGGCGTATGGCGGTCACTCCGGACGCCGTTGATCCGACTTATGTTGATATGTTGATCGCCTACGAGGACAAACGTTTCTACGATCACAACGGTGTGGACCCGGTCGCCATCCTGCGGTCATTCGGACAAGCATTGTGGCACGGCAAACTGGTGTCCGGCGGCTCCACCTTAACCATGCAAGTTGCGCGCCTACTGGAAAACTCGGGCACGGGGCGGCTGTCCGGCAAGCTTCGTCAGATACGTGTGGCGTTGGCACTCGAACGCCAACTGACCAAGACACAGATCCTGCAGCTTTACCTGGAACACGCACCTTTTGGTGGAAACCTGGAAGGTGCACGCGCGGCAAGCTACGCGTGGTTTGCCAAGGATCCCAAACGTCTGACACCAGCCGAGGCAGCGCTTTTGGTAGCGTTGCCACAAGCGCCAGAAGCGAGACGGCCTGATACTTCGCAGGACACTTCACAAAAAGCGCGAGAACGTGTTCTGGCGCGCGCCGAGGAAGCTGGTGTCATATCTCAAAGCGATATGCGCACCGCTTTGACGGAACCTCTGCCCAAAATACGGAGAGCGTTCCCCAGCATCGCTCCGCACTTGGCAGACCGCGCCATTCGAGATGATCCAATCCTAAAACGCCATGATCTAACACTGCTCAAGTCATTGCAGGTTAGCACGGAAGCCTTGGCACAACGCGCAGTTCGGGACCTTCCTGAGGGAGTATCTATTGCGATAGTCGTTGCAGATCATACCTCCGGAGAAATCTTAACCTCAGTTGGGTCCGCCGATTATAGTGCAGCCGGTGCGCGGCAAGGATATGTCGACATGACCCAAGCATATCGGTCTCCTGGCTCCACTCTGAAACCTTTGATTTACGGGATGGCGTTTGATCGCGGATTGGCGCATCCTCAAACGCTGATTGCGGACAAGCCAGTCAGTTTTGGCTCTTATGCTCCACAAAATTTTGACGGCGTCTTTCGTGGCGAGCTTACTGTTACCGACGCGTTGCGTCGTTCGCTCAATATTCCGGTGGTGCTTCTTCTCGATGCACTCGGACCTGCGCATTTTATAGAAGCTTTGCGGATGAGCGGCGTCGCCACAAAACTGCCTGGAGACAAACCAGGGCTTGCCATTGGCCTGGGCGGTATCGGAATCACTCCAGAAGGCCTGACGCAGCTTTTTGCGATGATCGCCAGGCACGGTGGAGCGCGTCCTCTGCATTGGCGCAAAGATAATAGCTCTGAAGGCAGCGCAAAAGTTTTGTCCCGCTCTGCTGCTTGGCAAGTTGGCGATATCCTTTCCGGTCTCGCACCGCCACGCGGATTTCAGTCGCGTCGGCTCGCCTATAAAACCGGTACGTCATACGGGCACCGAGATGCCTGGGCTGTTGGATTTGACGGCCTTCATGTCGCAACCGTTTGGATTGGTCGACCAGACGGCACGCCTGTTCCAGGCGCCTTTGGAGGTGATCTTGCGGCGCCCGTTTTGTTCGAGGTGTTTCAGAGGATCAAGCCAGAGCAGGATGACCTGCCACCACCGCCCCCAGAAACGCTTATATTGTCTACTGCTCAGCTGCCTAAACCACTGCGCCGGTTTGTTGGACGTTCGGGGTATTTTGAAACAACGCCAAACGCGCCAAAGCTGACCTTCCCACCTGATGGCGCGACGCTGGTGTTGGAGGACAATATTCTGACAGTCAAACTGCGCGACGGTGTTGGGCCATTTACTTGGCTGGCCAATGGAACGCCTGTGAAAACCGGTGAAAGACGACGCGAAACTCAGATCAACGGTTTGAGTGACGGTTATTCGAAGCTCTCGGTCGTCGATGCCAATGGACAGTCCGCAAGCGTCACCGTCTGGATCGACTAACTCACGTCAAACCAGATATTTTCCAACGGCCTTCTCGTCCCATTCAAGCCCAAACCCAGGTCCTTTGGGCGTGAGATGTCCATTCTCGATCTGGTAAGGATCAGCAGCGATAGAGCTTGTAACATCCATCCACTCCAGCAGATGGCAGTTCGGCGTTGCGGCCAGAACATGGGCGCTCGCCTCTGGGAACAGGTGGCTTGACACTGGCAACGAAGCACCTTGGGCGATTGCAGCTGCCCTCATCCAACCGGTCACGCCGCCAATCTTGATCAGATCCAGCATCGCGTGATCGCAAATCTCTGCCTGCACCGCGCGTGCAGCGTCATCGGGCAGCCACCAGTTTTCGCCCGTTTGAACCGGTGTCCGAAGGGCTGCACGCACCGCGCGATGCCCGGCATAATCCTCTGCAAGAACCGGCTCTTCGATCCAATCCAGATAAAATTCCTCTTCAATCCGGCGCATCCTTCGAATGGCCTCGGCGGATGAAAAAGCCTGATTGTAATCGAGCATCAGTGCCTTGTCAGACCCCACGATATCCTGTCCGGCTCGCAGGCGCGCAAGGTCGTTCTCAACCGTCTCGGCCCCAAGCTTGAATTTCAAAGCGTCGAAGCCCTGTTTCAAAGAGAGTTCCACGTCTACAGCATCTCGATCTGGGTCGAAGAAACCATGGCTGTCATAGCACTTGATTGGCCTTTCTTCGGCACCCAAAACAGCGGCCACAGACATATCTTGGGCTTTGGCACGCGCATCCCAAAACGCGACATCAAGCCCGGCCATGGCCATGCCGACGACACCCTGCCGCCCCAGCAAACGAAACATCGCCTCCATTTCGGCAAATCTTGTGACGGGGTCGATGGTCTTGCCAATCAGCGTGTCGGCAATGTTCTCCACCATTGCCGTCAGCGGACGAAGCGACAAAGGCGTGTATCCAAAGATGTAACTTCTGCCGATGACGCCTTCCTGAGCGTTTACATCGATCAGCACCAAAGGGGCCTTGTCGATGACAATCTTGGCCGTCGTGATTGGCCGCGACAGAGGCACCATGGCCGGTCGCGCAGAAACAGATTTGATCGTTAAGCAATAGGTCATGCCGAATGCCTCTTGGCCGTAGGTGTCCACACTCTTGCGGGTTCGTTTGTTAAAGTCGAGGCATCAAACAAAATGAAAGCCCCGACAGACCGCCGGGGCTTTGAAATCCCAAACACTTAGGGTTTAAGCGACGTCGAATTGAAGGGCTCGAATCTGTTGAAAGAGACCAGTCTCATGCAACTTTGCGATCACCGGGTTCGGCACTGGTGAGTCCACGTACAAAAGCGCAATCGCCTCACCACCTACGGCAGACCGGCCCAGGGTAAAGTTGGCGATGTTCACATCGTTCTCTCCCATGGTTTGACCCAGCGCCCCGATGATCCCGGGTTCATCGTGGTTCGTCGTATAAAGCATATGGCGCCCAATCTCGGCATCGATGTTGATGCCTTTGATCTGAATGAACCGAGGTTTACCATCGCTAAACACGGTGCCACCAATTGAGCGCTCACGCTCGGATGTGACCACTGTGAGCTTGATGTATCCCTCAAACGCACCTGATTTATCCTGGCGCGTGGTGGATATCTTGATGCCCCGTTCTTTGGCGATAAGCGGCGCAGACACCATATTCACCTCTGGATTTGCCGACTTCATGATCCCAGCGACAGAGGCGCAGGTTAGTGCATCAAGGTTCATGCCACTAACAACACCGTCGTAAAGAATGTTGATGGCCTTCACAGGTTCATCCGTCATCTGGCCAATGAAGTTGCCCAAGTGATCCGCAAGTTTTATCCAAGGGCCCATGACTTTGGCCTCTTCTGCGGTTACGGACGGCATGTTCAACGCATTGGTCACAGCACCGGTCAAAAGGTAATCCGACATTTGTTCAGCAACCTGCAGAGCGACGTTTTCCTGCGCCTCGGTTGTAGCCGCTCCAAGATGCGGGGTGCAGACGACATTTGGCAGATTGAAAAGCGGGTTTTCGGTGGCGGGTTCTTCGGCGAAGACGTCGAATGCAGCGCCGGCCACATGGCCGGATTTCAGCAACTCGGCCAGCGCCACTTCGTCGACTAGCCCCCCACGGGCGCAGTTCACAATACGGACACCCGGCTTGGTTTTGCCGAGGTTTTCACGGCTTAGGATGTTGCGTGTTTGATCTGTCAAGGGCACATGAAGCGTGATGAAATCTGCTCTTGCGAGGAGCTCATCAAGTTCGACTTTCTCTACGCCCATCTGATCAGCCTTTTCCTGACCAAGAAACGGGTCATATGCCAACACCTTCATTTTCAGACCAAGCGCGCGCGCGCAAACGATGCCACCGATGTTCCCAGCTCCAATCACACCGAGGGTCTTGCCGGTGAGTTCAACGCCCATGAACTTGGATTTTTCCCATTTTCCAGAATGGGTTGAGGCGGAGGCTTCTGGAATTTGACGCGCCACGGCAAACATCATCGCGATGGCATGTTCGGCGGTGGTGATCATGTTGCCGAAGGGGGTGTTCATCACGATGACGCCCTTCTTGGACGCGGCGTCCTTGTCGATATTGTCGGTGCCGATGCCTGCACGGCCGATGACTTTGAGGTTGTCGGCGGCGTCCAGGATTTTTGGCGTGACCTTGGTGGCTGAACGGATGGCAAGCCCATCATATTGCGAGATAATTTCGCGCAGCTTCTCTTTGTCTTTGCCCAAGTCAGGCATGAAATCCACATCTATGCCGCGGTCGCGGAAGATCTGAACGGCGGTTTCTGAAAGCTTGTCAGAGACGAGTACTTTGGGGGCCATTTTGGGCTCCATTTCTAATGTCGGTTTTACGTCGGTATCGCGTCGGTATTACGTCGGTGCGCTACACCGCTTCGGCGAGATTCGTGATTTCGGCCTCAAAGGCCCATTCGATCCAGGGCATCAGGGCGGCGACATCTGAAGTCTCCACCGTGCCACCGCACCAAATGCGCAGACCCGGAGGAGCATCGCGATACGCACCCATATCCAAAGCCACTCCTTCAGCTTCCAACCGTTTGGCCACGGCCTTGGCAAAAGCCGCCCCATCGCTGATCCGTGCGTCGTTGAACTTCAGACACACAGAGGTATTGGATTGCGTGGCCGGATCGGCTGCGAGGTTTTCGAGCCATGGCACACGCGCCACACACTCTGCCACAGCGGCTGCATTGGCATCGGCGCGGGCCATCAGCCCTTGCAACCCACCAACTGAGCGCGCCCAATCAAGCGCTACCAGATAATCCTCAACCGTCAGCATGGAAGGCGTGTTGATCGTGGCGCCTTCAAAGACACCGTCAATCAGCTTGCCGCCTTTGGTCAGGCGAAAGATTTTCGGCAGAGGCCAACTTGGTGTGTAGCTTTCCAGCCGCTCAACCGCGCGCGGGCTGAGGATCAGCATGCCATGGGCCGCCTCACCGCCAAGCACTTTTTGCCAGCTGAACGTCACCACATCGAGCTTATCCCAAGGCAGGTCCTGCGCAAAAGCCGCTGAGGTGGCATCGCAGATGGTCAGCCCCTCGCGATCGGCCTTGATCCAATCGCCATTGGGAACGCGCACGCCAGAGGTTGTGCCGTTCCAGGTGAAAACCACGTCTTTGTCGGTGTCCACGGTGCTGAGATCGACGATCTCGCCATACTCGGCGGTCTTCACCTCTGCATCGAGCTTGAGCTGCTTGACCACATCGGTCACCCAACCAGAGCCAAAGCTTTCCCAAGCGAGCATTTCCACCGGGCGGGCGCCCAGCAGGTTCCACATCGCCATTTCCACAGCGCCGGTATCAGACGCCGGTACAATGCCGATCTTGTAATCAGCCGGAATGCCAAGCACCTCACGCGTGCCTTCAATGGCGGCTTTCAATTTAGCCTTCCCTACAGCCGCACGGTGCGACCGGCCCAAAGGGGCGTCGGCAAGTTTGCTGAGTTCAAATGTGGGAGGTTTGGCACAAGGGCCAGACGAGAAACGCGGGTTAGCCGGCCGCGTTGCCGGTGTTTCGAGTACCATCGATGGTATCCTTCCAGATATGCGCCCTTCGTTGGGGAAGGGTGTCCCACTGACCGAGATACGTGGCAGCACGCTCTTTCGCAAGTGCAGAAATGGCGTTAGAACGCCGCATGTGCGGTCAATTACGACATCCCTGCCTACGATCGGAAACTTAACACCATGTTTACCACGACCCTGATCGCGCCAAAGGGCGGTCTTGAATCTTCTTTGGCCGAAAACCTTCGCAATGCGTGGGGCGGAGGCGATGTTATTTGGCTTTCACCCGATGAGGCCGCAGAGTTCGAGATCCCAATGGTTCCAGAAAACCATTGGGATGTCTGGCAGGACTTGCAAAGCGCACAGGTTGATCTGGTGGTTCAGTCTTCGGAAAACCGGCGCAAAAAAATGCTCTTGGCCGATATGGACAGTACAATGATCGAGCAGGAATGCATCGACGAGTTGGCCGAAGAAGCGGGCGTCGGCGCGCATGTGAAAAACATCACAGCCCGGGCCATGAATGGCGAACTGGACTTTGAAGCCGCTTTAAAGGAACGGGTTGGCTTACTGAAAGGGCTGCCAGAAACCGTAATCGAAAAAGTACTGGAAACACGGATCACCTATATGCCGGGTGGTCACACTTTGCTGGCGACAATGAAGGCAAACGGTGCCTATGCCGCGCTTGTCTCGGGAGGGTTTACGGCGTTTACGTCATCCGTGGCCAAGGCGCTTGGATTTGACGAGAACCGCGCCAATACCCTTTTGACACATGGCGGAAAACTAACCGGCGCAGCAGGTCAACCTATTCTTGGGCGCGAGGCGAAAGTGCAGGCTTTAGAAGAAATCACGGCGCGTCTAGGTCTCAGCGAGGCGGATGTCATTGCTGTCGGTGACGGAGCCAACGATCTGGGCATGCTGCATCGCGCCGGAACTGGCGTGGCGCTACATGCCAAGCCTTCGGTGGCGAGCAAATGCGACGTGCGGGTCAATCATGGCGACCTGACCGCGCTATTGTTTGTGCAAGGCTACAGCCTGGATGAGTTTGCAGGGCCTTAAGCCCTGCATCGCTCTTGTAGATTTCAGGCCTTGGCCGAGGCCAACACGAGATCAGATGCCTTTTCGCCAATCATAATGGCTGGCGCATTGGTGTTGCCCGACACGATTTCTGGCATGATCGAGCAATCCGCGACACGAAGCCCTTCGATGCCGTGCACACGCAGGTCAGAATCCACAACAGCCATCTTGTCATTGCCCATCTTACACGTGCCCGTCGGGTGATAGATTGACGCTGTATTGTTGCGCGCCCAGTCCAGCGTTGCGTCGTAATCATCCATTGGCAGGTCCTTGTGCGGACGAAACTCTTCGGAGATCTTGGACGTCAGAGGGGCATGCCGCGCAATCTTGCGAGCAATCTTCACACCTTCGACCACGGTCCGGCAATCCGTTTCTGTACTTAGGTAGTTGGGAATGATTTTGGGATACTCGCGTCCATCTGCACTTTTCAGACGGATCTCGCCCTTAGACTCTGGTCGTAGCTGACACACCGACATGGTAAAGGCAGAGAATGGATCCGCACCTTTCCCGGGGTTCTCAGCCGAGAGCGGCTGGACGTGGAACTGGATGTCAGGCGTTTCCATATCATCGCTTGTTTTCAGGAAACCAGTGGCAAGGCTTGCCGCCATGGTCATAGGACCCGCCCGGAAGAGCAAGTACTTCAGACCGATCTTGGCTTGGCCAAAGAGGCTCGACACCTCGTCGTTGAGCGTTGGTTCATTGCACTTGTAAACTAGGCGTGCCTGAAGATGATCCTGCATGTTTTTGCCAACGCCGGGCAGATCGGCGATGACATCGATGCCGTGTTCTTTGAGCTGGTCCGCTTCACCGATGCCAGACAGCATCAAAAGCTGCGGCGAATTGATGGACCCACCGGACAGGATGATTTCCTTGGCTGCGCGCACCGTTTGCCAATTGCCGCTGCGGTCTTTGTATTTCACAGCCACAGCGCGCTTGTTTTCAATTTCGATCTTTTCGACCTGCGCGTTGGTAATGATTTGCAGGTTTTCGCGTTTCTTGACTGGGTTCAGAAATGCCACTGCAGACGAACACCGACGCCCATTGCGCGCCGTTAGCTGGAAGAAGCCTACACCTTCTTGGGTAGCACCGTTGTAATCGGGGTTGAACTTGTAGCCCGCCGCCTGAGCCGCAGCGACCCACGCGTCGGTGATGGGACGTTGTATGCGCATGTTTGACACGGACAAGTTACCTTGATCCCCGTGAAATTCATCCGCGCCCCGTTCATTCTTTTCTGAGCGCTTGAAGAGCGGAAGGACATCTTCCCACGCCCAACCTCGATTGCCCATTTGAGCCCAGCGGTCATAGTCCTGAGGTTGACCCCGAACGTAGAGCAGCCCATTCAGCGACGACGACCCACCCAAAACCTTGCCGCGTGGCCATTCAATCGAACGTCCATTCAAGCCGGGATCAGGCTCTGTCTCGTAGCACCAGTCCACCTTGGGATTATGAATCGTCTTGAAATAGCCGACCGGGATATGAATCCATGGATTGCGATCAACTGGGCCAGCTTCTAGCAGCACAACGCGCGACTTTGGGTCAGCGCTTAGACGATTTGCCAATACACAACCAGCAGAGCCAGCACCCACTATGATATAGTCCGCTTGCATTGTAATGTTCCTCCAGACGAAAAAAAGACTAGCCAGAAGAGAAAAGCTAATCTAGTCTTTTTTGATATAAAACGTCTCAATAATTGCAATCATGGGAGGACGCAATGGGAGTTTACGATCGCATCAAAGGCGTGACGCGCCGCGATTTCTTTAGAATAGCAGGGACTTACGGGATGAGCTCTACGCTCATGGCCGCCGGTGCCTTTGGCGGGGCGATGACCGCCGCCAACCTGGCTAAGGCAGCAGAATCAACCTACGATAAGCGATTCTCGAAAGAACCTAAGTTCACGCTGAAGTTTGGTGCCGCTGGTTTCAACCAAGATAACTTGCTGATCGAGCGCGCTGGCTGTCTCGAATTTGCGCGTGATCTCGAAGAGCGCACGGACGGTGAAATCCGTATTGAATTCATCGGCAACAACCAGATCTGTGGTCAGCTGTCCTGTGTTGAGAAAGCACAGCAAGGCATCGTCGACATCTATGCGGCATCCACGCAGAACTCTGCGGGCGGCGCGCCGTACCTCAACGTTCTGGACTACGCGTACATGTTCCGTAGCCGTGCGGACCAGTATTACTTCATGTATTCGCCCGAAAGTCAGCGCATCCTGCGTGACCCGTTCGAAAAGATGCATGGCTTGAAGTTCCTCTTCACCCACGCAGAACTGCGCGGCATTCAGTTGGGCCTTTCCTGGGAAGACAAGGACACAGTCACCAGCATTGACCAGCTTGCTGGCACGAAGAACCGTGTAACAGGTACACAGCTTGGCCGTATCGCCATGAACGCTCTGAACCTGAACCCGGTTCCGGTCGCTTGGGAAGAAACCCTCGATGGTCTGAAGCAAGGTCTCATCGACGGTGCTGAAACATGGGCGTCGGCTGTGGCATATGCCAACATGTCGCCAGTGGTTTCGCAGTGTGTTGACCTGCGGTTCTTCTGCGGCACAGAGCACACAGCGATGAATGCTGCAACCTTCGACAGCCTGGGTGGTGAACTGCAGGACGCGGTTATGGAAGCTTCCTACCTGTCGCAGGTCCACGTGCAGGCGGCCAACGAAGCCGCACTGGTCAACACAGTTGGTTTCACGCATCCACACCAAGGTCCAGACACTATCTTTGCGAAAAACAACGTACGTGTGGCCGCATTGTCGGACGAAGAAATCAAGAAAGCCGAAGAAATGTGCTCGCCAGAATTCCAGCCTCAGCTCTGGGAAGAGTGGCGCGAACGCATCAATGGTTGGGCGGGTGGCATCGACACCTACCAAGACATTTACACCGAAGTGCGCAACAACCCGCATACTTTGGCAGAAAATGTCGAGCCTCGCCGCTGGTGGAGAGGCTAATCCGCAATCACGCGGATCAGTACCGAGAGTTTTTAACCTCGACCCGGGCGCTCGGTGCCCGGGTCACAGTAAGCGCCCTTGAAATGGGGTGGAGATTCTCGTTCAATAATTCAAAAAAAATCTTCGGACATTCGGAGCATAGGGAGGGTGCGCCATGGAAGTTATTGGTGGTATGGGGGAGATTATATCTTCCCTGTTCGGAGGGGACGCGTTCAGCCTGCAAAGCTCGCTGCGCGGCAATCCTGGACTTTGGCCTCTTGGGCTGATTGTGACTTTGCTTGGAGGCGCCTTGGTGGCCTACATCTACAAAGTCGTGCCGTTCATAGAACGAAAATTAGAACCAACAGTGATGGTCGTGGCATATCTCGCTATCGGCTACATAATTTTTGCTGGTGTTGTGCAACGGTTTTACCTGAACGGACAACCCGCGTGGTCGACGACGTTGCCTCCGTTTTTGTTCCTCATCATGACGTGGGTCGGGTGTAGCTATAATGTTAAGCTCAGAACCCACCTTGCCTTTGCAGAATTCCGCAAGGCAATGCCAAGGGCTGGCCAACTCTTTTGCTTGCTCCTGGACGCTGTTCTTTGGCTCGGCTTTGCCTGGATTGTGGTTGTCACGACATTCCAGGAAACCGTTCGTGCGGCGGCAAACTTTGCCATCATGTTGGGTACAGACGACATCATGCAATGGTGGTTTCTCGGAACAGTTCCCGTTGCCTTCATACTTTTGGCAGCGCGCGTGATCGAAAACGTGAAAAAAGACCTTCGCAAGTATCGTGAGGGTGGCGAAATGATCGAAGCCGCTGTGATCGGAGGTGACGCATGAGCGATCCAACCATCATCACACTTATTTCGATCGCCGTCACCATCCTGTTCATGATGGGTGTTCCGGTCTTCCTAGTCATCGCCTATTGGGTGATCGGCATGTCCTTTTTGCTGGAACTGCAACTCCTGAATACGGGTGCGGCGCTTCAGGACGTATTCACGGATGGCTTTGCTCTGCTTGCAATGCCTCTGTTCATCCTGACCGGAGACTTGATCAACCGCTCTGGGATCGCGCGGCGGCTTAGTGACTTTGCCTATTCCTGTCTTGGATGGATACGAGGCGGATTGGCTATGGCGTCTCTTGGCGCTTGTGGTCTGTTTGCTGCGATCTCAGGTTCCAACTCGGCGACCACGGCCACGATCGGCTCGATGCTTCATCCAGAGATGGTCAAAGGCGGATACGACGAACGCTTTAGCGCGGCGACTGCGGCCGCAGGCGGTACTGTCGGGATTATCATCCCACCGTCGATCATCTTCATCGTGTATGGCTTCTTGATGAACTTGCCGATCTCTGACTTGTTCGTTGCCGGGATCATTCCGGGCGCGATGATGGTTGGTGGCATGATGCTGGCTTGCTTCATCATTTGCTGGCGCAACGGCTGGGGATACCTGATCGCTCTGAGCCCCTTCCGGGTCTTCAAGACAGCACTTGGCGCTTGGCTTGGTTTCTTTGCGATTGGACTGGTTCTATGGGGTATCTACACCGGCAAGTTCTCACCAACCGAAGCGGCGGGTGTGACCGTTGGGTTCGGTATTATCGCAGGTTTGGCGAGTTGGGTCGTCAGCAAGGCTCTGAACATGGATCAGGAAAAGGACTGGTCGGAAAAATCCCCTGCCGCGATGCTTGTGGTGGAAGGGTTTACCATTCCTCAGATTCCGGGCATCGTGATGCGATCTGCGCAGATCACCGGAATTCTAGCGCCGCTGATTGCGATTTCGGTCGTTATGCAACAGATCCTGTCTCTCTTGGGTGCACAACAAGTCATCGGTGACTTCGTGACATCCATGGGCGGTTATCATGCGGTATTGTTCACGGCGATGGCCATCGTGTTCTTCTCGGGCATGATCCTGGAATCCTTGCCAGTGACGATCATTCTAGCCCCAATCCTGGCCCCGATCGCAGCAAGCGTGGGTGTGGATCCGGTGCACTTCTCGGTGATCTTCCTGGTGGGCGCCTCTATCGGGTTCATCACGCCGCCTTATGGCTTGAATCTGTATGTGGCATCGGGTGTGACCGGCGTTCCATATTTCCGCCTGCTGCGCTACACCGTACCCTACCTGGTGGCGCTCATCGGAGTTTGGATTTTGGTGGCACTAACTCCAGATCTGGCGTTGATGCTGCTGCCTGAACGTTAAGGTCCAATGGCAAAAGGCGACGCAAACGAAACCAAAGGTCAAATTCCGACCAACCTGCGTTTGCTCTTACTCGTAGAAGAGCTGGCAAAGGCCGGGGCACCTATGTCTCCGGCCGACCTCAGCCTCGCTCTGGACTTGCCAAAGCCTACTGTCCACCGTCTTTTGGCCACGGCCGAAGACGAAGGGTTTATCCAAAGAGATGTCGATGGGCGGTCCTTCGGGCCTGGCCATCGACTACGTCGTTTGTCAGCCAACACGCTATCCTCTCAGCGCATGCGGACAGAGCGTCTGGCCATTATGAAACGGCTTGCCGAACAGGTGGGAGAGACTTGCAATCTCGCGGCACCGGGCCGGTACGGCATGGTGTATCTTGACCGGGTCGAAACACATTGGCCTTTGCGTATTCAGCTACCGGTTGGCACCCAAGTACCCTTCCACTGTACAGCCAGCGGCAAACTTTACCTGTCGTCCTTGCGCAATGACCGACTGCACCGTTGGATTTCGACCGTGACACTCGAAAAGAAAACCGAATTCACAATCTCTGATCCAAACAACCTATTGGCTGAACTTGCCGAAACCCGCGCACGGGGATATTCCACAGACGATCAGGAATTCATGGAAGACATGGCCGCCATTGCGGTGGGCATTCAGGACAACACCGGCCGGTTGCTGACCACTTTGTCGATCCATGCTCCTATACAGCGAAAAGGTCTGAACGATCTGAAATCGCATCTGCCCGCATTGAAATCGGCATGCGAGCGATTGGCGCAGTTGATTTAAAGCGTTTCGCGATAAACCTGACTCACAGATGATCGCGAAAAGTAGCGCGACACTCATATTGTTGTCAGTGCGCGGGCCACTTGGTGTTTGTGGTCGGAGTGAGAGGATTCGAACCTCCGGCCCCTGCCTCCCGAAGACAGTGCTCTACCAGGCTGAGCTACACTCCGCGCATCGCGTCGTGTATCAGTTTGGTCGGTTATTTTGCAAGCGGGCGGACCAACTGTTTTCGAAAATCAGCAAAATCGTCTCTGGAAACACGATATGTAATTTTGTCAAACTTTGGAGCGCGTACATTGTCGTAAAAGGTTTGAGACTGTTCGTTGCTTACATCTGTTTGCCAGTCCATCCGAATGCATCCTTCGGCCTCAGCGCGGTGCAGGAGCGCATCAAGTAATGCCCGACCAACGCCTTTGCTGCGGGCAGTGCCAAGTACAAATATTTCCTTCATGTAGAGAGCAAGACTGGCGCACGCCGGGAACGTCAGAACCCAGGTCGCAAACCCAAGCGGTTGATCATCTTCGTAAGCCATAAGGCAAGACATATGGCGCTCAGAATCAAGCAAGGTGACAACACGGGCTTCCTGTGCAGGCGTGGCTGTTGGAATTTTGTAGTGCTTCAAACAGGCGCGGTATAGTGTGAGAAAAGCGTCAGCTTGATCAGGGGTATAGTCGCGGACTTGCATTGCAGAACCTGCTGTTTGGTTTGGCTATGGTTCACCACAGCCAAACGCAACTCTGCATTGGGCACAAGCGCTCAAACTATGCACGGCGGCCGAAGATGACGTTCTTCAGGCCAATCAGGGGGATCAGCAAAACGAACCAAAATTTCTTTAGCAACAAAACACCCGCCGCCAACAAACCGGTCTTGGCCGCCGCTTTGCCCGCAATCAAACCGCCGATCCCATATGCAGCAACCGCGTCTGTCGATGGGTTAAAGTCTGCATAGGTGTTGCCCGGCGTGAAACTGGGCATGTCTAGTACATCTGGTGCCGCAGATTTGACTTCTGCAAGATTTTCAATATCTGCAATAAAATTCAGAACCAATACGCCCTCACGTCCGAGAACACGAATATTGTAGTTCAATACGTTGGTCTCATACCCTTCGAATGCCAGTTCCTTGGCCCAGTAGAGTTTGTGCTCTTCGGCTTCATAATGCGGCGGTTCAGCCCATCCAAGCAGCTCGATTCTTTCGTAACCGTTTTGTTCGCGCCATTTGTTTTCAGACTGCATGTCACTGCGCAAATTGGCGAGTAGCGCGTCATAGTCCATGTCTGCGGCATCGCTATCTGAAACATAGCCGGTATCCTCATAGAACACCTCTACACCCCAGTTTTCGATGAAATAACCATCCTTGTGAAATAACATACCTAACACAAAGTCGCCCGGCGGGTTGCCCCAGATATCGTGCAGAATTGTCTCGGCGTCCTTGGAATTCACAAAATAATAGTCGTCCGGCACATCCAGCGTCACCCGCGGGAGGTTTTGTACGCCCTGTTTCAGGTCGATGGTGTCCAAGACCGCCTGCCATTCAGGCGTTTCTAGACTATACTGGTCCGGATATGCCTCTTTGACAGAAATAGCGAAGGCTGCAGACGACACACATGTCGCCAGAATCGCTCCACAACATAGCTGTTTGAAATACATAGGTTTTGTCCCTCTAAAGCATTACAACTTTAGAGGGCAAAAACGACGAAATTATGGATAAATTCAGATGGTTGCGTCCAGCGCGGTAATCACCGCGTCACCCATTTCCGAAGTAGAGACAGGGCTGACACCTTCTTCGCCCAGAAGATCGGCCGTTCGTATACCGTCGGCAAGCACAGCATTGACGGCCCCTTCCAAACGCGCGGCATCTTCGCCTGCGTCGAATGAATACCGCAGCGCCATGGCGAAACTGAGTATGCATGCGATCGGGTTGGCCTTGCCCTGTCCGGTGATATCCGGGGCAGACCCGTGGACCGGTTCATAAAGCGCTTTGGGGCGGCCATTGGCCATAGGTGCGCCGAGCGATGCCGACGGTAACATGCCAAGCGATCCGGTCAGCATAGCTGCACAGTCCGACAGGATATCCCCAAAAAGGTTGTCGGTCAGGATCACGTCAAACTGCTTGGGCGCGCGGACAAGCTGCATTGCCCCGTTGTCTGCGTACATATGGCTGAGCTCAACATTGGGATAGTCGGAGGACACACGTGTTGTCACCTCGCGCCACAGAATTCCGGATTCCATAACATTGGCTTTTTCCATCGAGCACACTTTTCTATTGCGACGCATCGCCAGTTCGAAGGCCGACCGTGCCACGCGCTCGATTTCTGACTCTGTATAACGTTGCGTGTTGATGCCAACCCGTTCGTTGCCTTCTTCGAAAATCCCACGCGGCTCACCGAAATAGACGCCAGATGTCAACTCTCGTACGATCATGATGTCGAGGCCAGCAACGACATCTTTCTTGAGGCTGGAAAAATCAGCGAGCGCATCAAAACACTGCGCCGGGCGCAGGTTGGCGTAGAGATCCATATCTTTGCGAAGGCGCAAAAGGCCGCGTTCGGGCTTAACAGAGAAGTCCAGATCATCGTATTTCGGACCTCCGACAGCGCCCAGCAAAACGGCGTCGACCTCTTGTGCTTTTGCCATCGTTTCATCATGCAAAGGCGCGCCATGTGCGTCATAGGCGGCACCGCCCACCAAATCTTCGCTCACTTCGAATTTGAGGTCGCGTTTCGCGCCAAACCAATCGATGACTTTCCGAACTTCAACCATCACTTCGGGGCCAATTCCGTCTCCGGGAAGAATAAGAAGCGAAGGAGTGCTCATCGGGTGTCCTCTCTCATGACTGGGTATCCGCAACTCGCCTATATCGAAGCGCTGGAAGGGTCAAGAAAGGTGGAGTTTTGTCCCTCGTCGAATTGTTATTCCCATGCCAAGTCAACCCAGACCAATCTGTGTCGGCTCGCTTTGGCGACGAGTTGTCCCGCAGTACTATCTAAGCGCGGCCAGTAGACTCCGGATGCCAAAACCAAAAGCGACGCATCGGGTAGAATGTAACTCACTCGTTTGTGGCCAGGGCCATCCAATGGCCAAGCGACGGTATGGAGATTGGGATCTCCGGCTAAATTTTCAATCTGTGGTGCAGATTGTTTGCGCATTGGTCGCGGATCCTGAAGACGTTTGTCAGCCAGTAGGCTGGCGATGGCCTCTGTCCTCCCCTCGCCATCCACCGGATCCAGATTGGCGTTGCCCAGGATCACAAAAGGTTCCGGTACCGCACCCATCATTCCGTCCATCACATGGCGCCAAAACACGATCTCATCATGATTGCGGCGACCGTTGCGGTCCTCTGGTCCGTCAAACACAGGCGGGCCCGCATGAAACGTCATCAGGTAAATTCGCCCACGGTCCGTTGCCACCGGAATAATCCAGTGTCCAGTGCTCGATAACCGTTGTACGTTTTGGGCCTCATTTGATGGAAACGGCCCTTGATCTTTATTCGGCACGAGAGCGTTGGGCACATCGCGCCACACTATCGAGCTAAAGTCCCTGACCGCTATCTCGTTGATCTGATGCCGAGACAGAATGGCCATGCCGCCCTGCCCTTCAAATGCACCAAAGCTTTGGGCGTCTTTTGGCAGTTCGACATTACCATCGCCATTCATGTCCAACCTGGTTGCAATGCCGGTGTTGGGTGGATTTGCAAAGCCATAAGGCATGTCGTGACCATAGGCTGACACCCGGTCTCTCAGCGCGCGTAAGTTTAGCAAATCATGATCGTAATCGATGTTTTGCAAGAGGATCACGTCTGGCTGATTGACCGCGATCACACGTGCAACCGCTTCGACCTGTTCGTTCTTTTCTGAAACAATATCTCTTAACAACAGACCAGGCCCATCACGCGACAGCTCAGTGTTATAGGTTGCTACACGCAAACGGTCCTGCGCCATGGACATTATGGGCGTCGTATTCAAAACGATAAGAAAGAGAAAGATCAGGCTTCTTGCAGCCCTTCGGCCTGGGCTTTTGCGTACACCCGGCGGCGCTTTTCTTCGATGAGCTCGGCCACGCGGAAAAGAGCAACGCCCCTTACCAAAATACTGGCCGGCAGTAATGCCCATAGTGTTGTCATCCAGATCAGCGTTTGCGGGCTATCGACAGCGATTGGGCCAAAAAGAAGCGCCACAGCCTTGATTGCCGCCGGGAACAAGAATGGCAGAAGAGCCCCTAACACAATGTTAAGAGATGCGTCTCTCTTGAGCCGCTCAACAATGTCGCCGCCACGCGTCGGATCAAACAGAGGCAAATTCACCCAAACATTAAACGCGCCATTGCGCATGGGCCAGCCAAACAATCGAACCAAAACAACAAAGGACAGGACCAAAGCCAGCGAAGCCGAATAGGCAACCCCCGCAGATGTGCGGACAGCGTTTACCAATTGCGGGTCTGTTTCGGCAGGCAAGAGAAGCACCAAAAGTCGAACAGGTGAAAACGGGAAATCCACTGCGTGACCTATGATTTGCCCGAAATAGGTAAGTATCAAGGTTAGAGCGCTGGGTTGCACTTGGCCGCGCGCGACAAAAGACAACCAGACCACAACAATCGCCAGAACAAGAAACTTCATGCGATTGTAGGGCGCAGCAAAGCGAAACTCGACGATGCTGGGATATCGGCCAAAATATTCAATGAATGTCAAAAGAGCGAAAAGAAGTGCGACGACAACGACGAGTTGTGCCGTGTCGGGGTCAACCGTCGGCAATATCAAAGCGGGTGCCAACATGAGGAGCACCACCAAGACGGCCCGTGACAGGGCGCTGATAAACTTTGAAACCACTACTATTTCCCTTTTGACTGGAATGACGCGTTTCTTTGCTGCGCCTTGGTTCCAATGCTGGGACCGCCAAATATGGCGGCTTGCCTCAATGTTGCCCAATTTCTGCCTTTTTTCGCTTTCTTGCTCAAGACTAGGGATTAATAGACTTAGTATTTCCGGCAAATTGATGGTGCTTGTGGTGCTGGATTGCATCAATTTCGGAACAGAAGTGGGGCGGTCTAGTAGCAGTATACCAGATGTTGTTACGCGTAGTCATCGCGCCACAAAAAATGCGCAAAAAACGGTTAACAATCCGTCTTTTGCGCGCTGTTTTTTGCCGATTGTGGAACCAGAACTGGTCCCTTCTCTGGCCTTAGGCGTCTAAACCCAAGGGCGCGCGGCGCTTGCTTGCGCTTCGAAGACGTCGATTGCGCTGGCTTTCTCCATGGTCAAGCCGATGTCATCGAGACCTTCGAGTAAGCAGCGTTTCTTGAATGGATCAACTTCAAAGGTGAATACTTCGCCATCCGACGTAGCCACCGTTTGTGCCTCCAGATCAATGGTCATACGTGCGTTAGAGCCTTTTTCGGCGTCCTTCATCAGCACATCAACCTGCTCTTGCGGAAGCACAATGGGCAGAATGCCGTTCTTGAAGCAGTTGTTGTAAAAGATATCGGCAAAGCTGGTGGATATGACGCATCGGATGCCAAAATCCTTGATTGCCCAAGGCGCATGTTCGCGGCTGGACCCGCAGCCGAAATTGTCACCTGCGACGAGTATCTCTGCATCGCGATACTGGGATTGATTCAGCACAAAATCAGGGATTTCGCTGCCCTGGCGGTCAAACCGCATCTCGTCAAACAAGTTCGCGCCCAAACCAGACCGTTTGATTGTTTTCAGAAACTGCTTGGGAATGATCATATCCGTGTCGATGTTCACGAGCGGCATAGGCGCTGCAATTCCGGTGAGTGTTTCAAATTTGTCCATTACATCATCTCCCGCACATCTGTCAGTTTACCGGTTATGGCCGCAGCAGCAGCCATGCCCGGAGATACGAGGTGCGTGCGGCCCTTGTAGCCTTGCCGCCCTTCGAAGTTTCTGTTGGACGTGGAAACACAACGTTCGCCTTCCGACAGTTGATCTGGATTCATTGCCAGGCACATGGAACATCCAGCCAAGCGCCATTCGAACCCTGCTTCTTTGAAGATGTCCGCCAATCCCTCTTCCTCCGCCTGAAGACGTACAAGACCGGATCCCGGAACAACCATGGCCCGCAAACCGTCTTTGATCTTCTTGCCCTTCAGGATTTCAGCAGCGGCGCGCAAATCTTCGATACGGCCATTTGTGCAAGATCCGATAAAGACCGTGTCAATTTCGATGTCTGACAGAGGCGTGCCAGGAGTCAGACCCATATAGTCAAGGCTACGTTGAGCTGCTCCTACCTTGCCACCTTCGAAGTCATCCGGCGATGGGACTTTGGCCGTGATAGGAAGAACGTCTTCAGGTGACGTGCCCCAGGTGACAACTGGCGCGATGTCTTCGCCGGCAATCGTTACAACCATGTCCCAATGCGCATCGTCATCAGAATAGAGCGTTTTCCACCAATTTAGAGCCGCTTCCCACTGTGCCCCTTTGGGGGCGTGCGGACGACCTTTGCAATACTCAAAAGTCTTTTCGTCCGGCGCAATCAGACCGGCGCGCGCGCCGCCTTCGATGGCCATGTTGCAGACGGTCATGCGCCCTTCCATGGACAGATCGCGAATGGCCTCACCGCAATATTCAATCACATAACCCGTACCGCCCGCTGTCCCAGTTTTGCCGATAACAGACAGAGTGATGTCTTTGGCCGTGACGCCAGGGCGCAGTTTGCCGGTGATCTCAACCTTCATGTTTTTCGATTTCTTCTGAATCAGAGTCTGCGTCGCCAGAACATGTTCGACCTCAGAGGTGCCAATGCCATGGGCCAGGGCACCAAATGCCCCGTGCGTGGCAGTGTGACTGTCACCACAGACAACTGTCATACCCGGCAAAGTCCAACCCTGTTCGGGACCAACGATATGGACAATGCCCTGACGCACGTCGGAGACGGGATAATAGTGAATGCCAAAGTCCTTGGCGTTCTTATCGAGGGCCGCCACCTGAATAGCGCTGTCCTCGGTCATGTTGGCCGGGTTTTCGCGACCCGGCGTCGTCGGAACATTGTGATCCGGCACGGCAATTGTTTTTTCTGGCGCGCGCACTTTGCGACCTGCCATTCGTAAACCCTCGAAGGCTTGCGGGCTTGTGACCTCATGCACAAGGTGGCGGTCGATATAAAGCAGGCAGGTGCCATCTTCGGCCTCATCTGCCAGATGCGCATCCCAGATTTTGTCATAGAGTGTTTTGGGGGACATTGGTCCTCTCCCATTGATGTGTGAAACGAAAGGCGACAGAATGCAGGCCGCTTACAGGCGTGCTAACACAGTCATTGTCGCGCCAAAAAACCGCCAAGGCAGGCGTGCGCGGTCGTCCATATCAAAAACCTTTGTCATAGATGGTCAGATACAGCCGCAAAGTGAGTCTATCAAGGCCACATGGCACTTTCAGGCTCAAAGAACACCGCATTGCTTAGTTTTCCCTGCCGTTCAGGTTCAGAATGCAGCGCCTAGTCCGGGGCCAGCATATAACCTTCGCCCCGCACGGTTTGTAGGTAGCGCGGTTGTTTTGGATCCGCCTCAATCTTACGGCGCAGGCGTGTGATTTGAACATCCACGGCGCGCTCTTGTGCCTGACCTTTGTCGCGGCCCAGATCTTCGACTAGCTTGGTTCGGCTCACAGGTTCCCTTAGGTTTTCCGCAAAAATGCGCATCAGTTGAATTTCCGTGGCGGTCAGGCGAACAAGTTCTTCTCCTCGCATTAGCTCTGAGCGTTCGATGTCAAACCTGACAGGACCCATGTTCAGAACTTTGGGCGTCACATGTTCAGGTTCGGGTTCCGGCATACGGCGAAGGATTGCATTGATGCGCAAAAGCAGCTCTTTGGGCTCAAACGGCTTGGGCAAGTAATCGTCCGCACCGGCCTCCAGCCCTTTGATCCGATCCATGGTTTCGCCTTTGGCCGTCAAAAGTAGGATGGGGGTGGTGATGGTTTCTCGTAAGGCCCGGGTAAAGGCAACGCCATCCTGACCGGGCATCATCACGTCCATGACGATGAGATCGAACTCGAGTCCGGACAGCACACGGCGAGCATGGTCGGCATCCCTAGCAACAGAAACCAAAAACCCATGCCGATCCAAAAATTTTCGCAGAAGTTCCCGAATGCGTTCGTCATCATCGACGATCAAAAGATGAGGGGCAGGGTCGCTCATGTATCTGTCTCTCTCATGGCTTTGTATTTACGTCGAAGGTCCGGGTCCATCATGGCCTCCAGGACTTGCCGAAATCCAGCAACCGCGGTTGGGCCAGCGGCCCGATAGGCGGACCGCATTCGCACGCGTTGCGCATCGGACAAGCGTTGTTCAAGCGCCTCTCCGGCCTCGGTCAATGTCAGGTGACGTTCCCGTTTGTCTGCAGTACCTTTTTCGCTCCTCACCAGTCCATCGTCGATGAGCGTGCGCAGAACCCGATTGAGCGACTGTTTGGTCACACCCAAAATGCTCAAAAGATTGCTTACGGTGGTTCCTGGCCTGCGGGCGATGAAATGAATGGCCCGATGATGCGCCCGCCCGTAGGCAAGTTCCGCAAGAATAAGATCTGGATCGGCAGTAAATCCTCGATAGGCAAAAAACATCGCTTCAATTCCCTGCCGAAGCTGTTCATCTGTCAGGAACAGCAGGTTCTCCCCGCTTTGTACATCTGCCATCGAAATATTGACCAACACTCTCACTGTCTGAGATCAAGATACGTCAGCCTTGTTGACATTCCAAGACCTAACTGGTAGCGATTCTCAGTTTTCGCGCAATTTTATGTCCGGTTCGGACGTATATTACGCAACAAATGCAAAGAATACGGCCTGTGGAGAAGAGAAATGGCAGCGTATGATGATCGTGACGGCAAGATCTGGATGGATGGAAAACTGGTCGAATGGAGAGATGCGAATGTGCATATCCTGACCCATGGACTTCATTACGCCAGTTCCGTCTTTGAAGGTGAGCGGTGCTACAACGGCAAGATTTTTGAGAGTCGAAAGCATTCAGAGCGTTTGCATTTCTCCGCTGGGCAGCTTGATTTCGAAATTCCGTTTACGGTTGATGAAATTGAAGCAGCAAAGATCGAAGTGCTGCAGGCAAATGGCTTTACTGACGCCTATGTCCGAGCCGTAGCATGGCGTTCATCCGGCGAAGACATGGGTGTCGCCGCAGCACGCAATCCCGTGCGCCTGGCCATCGCGGCCTGGGAATGGGGCGCCTATTATGGGGATGCCAAGATGAAGGGCGCCAAGCTTGATATCTCTAAGTGGAAACGGCCCAGCCCCGAGACAATCCCGAGCCATGCCAAGGCCGCGGGTCTCTATATGATCTGTACGCTGAGCAAACACGAAGCTGAGGCCAAAGGGTGCAGCGATGCCATGATGTTCGACTATCGCGGCTATGTGGCCGAAGCGACGGGTGCCAACATCTTTTTCGTCAAGGATGGCGAGGTGCACACACCCGACCCTGATTGCTTCTTAAATGGGATCACGCGCCAGACTGTGATCAGCATGCTGCGCGACCGGCAGGTCAAGGTGCACGAGCGTCACATCATGCCCGAGGAGCTGGAAAGCTTTGAGCAGTGTTGGCTCACTGGAACCGCGGCAGAAGTGACGCCGGTTGGGCAGATCGGGGACTATAATTTTGAAGTGGGTGCTCTAACGCGCGATATCGCGGAAGGGTATGAGGTGTTGGTGCGGGAGTAGGCCTTCAGCAACTTCTGATAGCTATAAAATAGCAAGGGTGCCGTCTTCGGCACCTTTTTTTGTTTTAACTCTGGTTTACTTTACCCCGGGCTCAGACCACGCAACCGTTCAGACCGGCGGCGCAGCAACTCGACCGCTGTCAGCAGCAGGATCGAGACGGTCACCAGGATCGTCGCCGCGGCAAGGATGGTCGGGCTGATCTGTTCGCGCAAGCCCGTGAACATCTGCCAGGGCAAGGTCTGTTGCTGGGCAGACCCAACAAAGAGCACCACGACCACCTCGTCAAAGGAGGTTATGAACGCAAAGAGACCGCCCGAGATCACACCCGGCAGAATGAGTGGCATTTGCACGCGAAAGAAGGTGGTGATCGGATCCGCGCCCATGTTGGCCGCAGCCCGTGTCAGCGAGCGGTCAAAGCCAACAAGCGTCGCCGTGACCGTGATGATCACAAATGGCACACCCAGTGCAGCGTGGGCCAGAATGACCTTCATGTAGCCAACCAGCTTCTGATCCAGGTTCAGATTTGCCTCCAGCCAATTTCCAAGCGGAGCATAAAAGAAGAACATACCAGTGGCCGAGATGATAAGCGGAACGATCATGGGTGAAATCAGGATTGCCATAATCGCCTGCCGCCCGGGTACGTGCGACTGAGACAGGCCGATGGCAGCCAGTGTTCCCAAGCTGACCGAGATAAAGGTCGCGAATGGTGCAATGATTAGAGAATTCTTAAGCGGGGTCATCCATTCTTCTGTGCCCAGGAAATTGCGGTAGTGCTTGAGCGAATACCCCTCGGCCTGGAAGTTCAACATCTCTGGCGTGAAGGTAAAGAAGTCTTCGGCATTGAAGCTTAGCCACATGACCGGAAAGAGCGGCGCGATCAGAAAGAAGAACACCAAACCGCAGATAAACAGGAAACTGTTGTACCACAACGTTTGACCCGCTGTGTAGTAGATCGGAACGTTCTTGCGGTAGGCACCCGAATCGAGCCAATAGGCGAACCAGCTCATCACAGCGCCAATGATCACACCGGACACCGCTGCACCCAGACCGCCCGCTAAAAGACCTGCAATTGCTAGCACGGCGATTGTGCCCCAGCGCGTGGCGGTTCTGCGATCTGACATGGAATGCGCGACAAAGGCCATGACTGCGCCAACAACAGCGCCACCTAAAGCCCCTATCCAAGGTTGGCCGTACACATTCCCGGCCACAAATCCGAACATAGCGCCCAAAACGGCGGTCAGAGGCAAGGTGAAATTGGTCAGCGGCGGGCGAGGAATGCTTACTTTGAGATCAGACATAGCTCAGCCCCCAGCTTCACATTATCGATGCCGACAATCCTGTCGTAACACCAGTAAAGCGCCAAAACGACCAGCAAAAGGATCGTACCGAGTGCCGCAGCAAGACCCCAGTTCAGTGAACTGGAGATGTGATACGCGATCCTGTTGGAGATAAAGACACCGTCAGTGCCGCCGACGATCTCGGGCGTAATGTAATAGCCAATCGAAAGAATGAAGACGAGGATCGAACCCGCCCCGATACCCGGCACCGACTGCGGGAAGTAAACCCGCCAAAACGCCGTCCAGTTCGTTGCGCCCAGAGACTTGGCCGCGCGCAAATAGGTTGGCGGAATGGTTTTCATCACCGAATACAGCGGCAAGATCATGAATGGCAGCAGGATATGCGTCATTGCAATAATCGTTCCGGTCGCATTGTTCATTATAATGAGCCGGTTCGCGTCATCCACAAAACCCAGCCAGACCAGAATTTCATTGATCACGCCTTGCTGTTGCAAGAGCACTTTCCATGCACTGGTCCGCACCAAAAGTGATGTCCAGAATGGCAATAGAACCAGGATCATCAGAACGTTTGCGGTGCGCAGCGGCAAGTTTGCGAGAATCCACGCGACAGGATAACCCAAAAGGATACACGCCCCCGTAATGATCAGAGACATGTAAAGAGTGCGGATAAACAGTTTGATGTAGATCTGCTGCGTTTCAGGACGTGCTTCGACGCCCTCGATAGTTTTCTGCAAATCAACAGAGTTCAGAAAATAGCCCGTCGTGTAGTCCGGACTATAGAGCGCCATCGTGCGCCAGCCTTCGGTATCAAGCCAATCCTCGTCAGTCTCCACGAACATATCGCGAAAGCTTTCTTGCGGCAGTTGATCAAGATTTGCCGCCGCCGCTTTGAGGGCGGACGCACCTGGGCCATCGTAGGACGCGATCTGCTGCACGACTTCGGCCGAGCGAAGATCAACACCCAAACCAGCATAGACAGCCTCCCAAGGGCGCTCTTCGGCAACAACATCTTCTTCAACGATGGCCGTCCAGATGGCGAAATCTGTGTAGGCTTCGGTGGTGGCCGGAAGCAATGCAAGCGCCTCTGCAGAAGGCGCAAATCCAATATCACCCCGCATGCTTTCGCCGACCATCGCAGCAAGTATCGCGCGGCGGTCTTTCAAAAACAAGTCAGCCCCTTCGCCCGACAGCAATTCAAACCAAAACTCGGATGTTTTGAATGCGGGATCGATGTCCACAAGCGCAACTTCAAATTCTTCACCCATGTCATCAAGACTACGGCCCGTGCCGCGGAACATCGAAGACAGCCCAGGCTGTTCATAATTCAAGCGGTTGCCAACCTGCGTATGTCTCTTGGCTTCCGCCGCTTTGAACATGTCAAAAAAGAGGGCCTGATAGACAGCTTCCTCAGGGGGCTCTCCACTGTTGGGATCCCACTCCTGAAGGGCTTCAACCGTTTGAGGCAGAGTGTGCGAAACGATCTGATTTTCCACAGACCGGAACAACATAGACACGATGGGCACGATGAATGTGACCAACACAAAAATCAGCAGAGGCGCAATCAGCAGAAGCGCTCTAAGCTTCTGACGCCGTAATGTGCGGGAAAGGCTGCGCTTTAACGGTGAGCCGTCCGCGGCCAGAACAGGGCCGGTCTGCATGGTGTCGCTCATCTGAGTCCCGTCGGTCTTTTATTGTTGTGAGAAGGGCCCATAGGCCCTTCCCGGTGTTCTAGCGAAAGCTCAAATTATTGAGCCAGCCACGCCTGGAATTTGGCGTCGATGTCGTCGCGATAGTCCGCCCAGAACTCATAATTGTAGAGGAACGTATTCGCGGCGTTGTTCGGATCGGTCGGCATATGCGGGGCCATATCGATACCCAACTCTGCGTGCTGACCAACAAGCGGTGCAGAGGATGCACGAGCTGGACCGTAGGAGATGTACTTGGCCTGATCCGCCAGACGCTGCGTGTCTGTCGCAAACTTCACAAAGTCCATCGCGCGGTGCAGACGATCCTCAGGCAGGTTCGCCGGAATGATCCAGCCGTCCAGGTCAAACACCTGAGCGTCCCACATCATGCCAATTGGCTGCTTCTGTTCTTCGATCGCTGCAAAGAGGCGGCCATTGTAGGTCGAACCCATGAAGACTTCGCCATCGGCCAGAAGCTGAGGCGTGTCGGCACCAGCAGACCACCAGATCACGTTGTCCTTGATCGTCGAAAGCTTGTCGAGCGCTTGCTGCTGACCTTCTTCGGTGGCCAGAACATCATAGACGTCTTCCTTGGCCACTCCGTCACAGAGCAGAGCCCATTCGACGTTGTTGATCGGACGCTTTTCCAGCGAACGCTTGCCTGGGTACTTTTCCAAGTCAAACACGTCACAGATTTGGCTTGGAGGCTCAACGCCGTCTGGCACCATATCTGTACGGAAGCCAAAGGTTGTCGAATACACGATCTGCGGGATAAAGCAGTCGCCAACCAGCAGTTCACCAAAGTCTTCTTCAGCAGATGTACCATCAGGTGCTGCAGCAAGATCTTTCTCAGGATCAATTTCAATCGCCAGACCTTCGTCGCACAAACGCAGCGCGTCAGCGGCCACGACATCAACTACGTCCCATGTAACGCTACCGGCTTCATCCATCGCCCGAAGTTTTGCCACAGCCTCAGCTGAGCTTTCGTCCCAGATAACTTCCAGACCTTCATGCATTTCCGCATACGGAATTGTGTAGGCGTTCTGTTGGCTCTTTTGGTAAGCACCGCCCCACGAAACCACTGTCATGGAGTCTGCCATTTTGGCATGGCCATCGGCAAAGGCCGATCCAGCCGCAACCACAAGTGCGGTCGATGCCATAAGTGTTGTCGTCAGTTTCATTTCATACTCCCAAGTATCTTCCCGTTTTTTACATTTTGAGCCTCGGTTCACGGGATGAAAATCCGAAGCCTCAGTTTATTCGCACCGCGTCCGTTTGAGCAGTTCGAATTCTCTAGTTTCTAGGGCGCATCCAGCGCCCGACAATCTTCCGGCAACCAGCCGATTTCAATCGTTTCACCCGGCGTTAGGCGCACCTGATCAGGCGCATTTCGCGATTTGATCACAAAGTTGTCGTTCCCTGCCACGCGAAGCCGCGTGCGGAAAATGTCACCCATGTAGATGAATTCCAGAACTTCGGCCTTAATTGTATGGGTGCCCTTCTTAAGGCGGTTTTTATCGAATTCCACACGTTCCGGCCGGATCGACACCAGTGTGCGATCACCGACGGCGCTGACATTCACAGGTTTGCAATCAATCAGTTCACCGTCATCAAGTTCCACCAAAGCAATTTCGCCTTTGATCTCTTTGACAGTGCCGACAAGCGTGTTGTTCTCACCGATGAACTGAGCCACGAAACTGTTCTTGGGGCTTTCATATAGAACATCGGGCGCATCAATCTGCTGGATACGGCCATCGTCAAACACAGCAACACGGTCTGACATTGTCAGCGCTTCGGTCTGGTCGTGTGTCACATACACCGTGGTAATCCCCAGATCATGCGCAAGATTAGTGATCTCAAACTGCATGTGCTCGCGCAACTGCTTGTCAAGTGCGCCAAGCGGTTCGTCCATCAAAACCAGTTCCGGCTCAAACACCAGTGCACGCGCGAGGGCGATACGCTGTTGTTGACCACCCGAAAGTTGAGCAGGCCTGCGGCCGCCAAAATCGCCCATTTGCACCATATCAAGTGCGCGTTTAACTTTGGCTTCACGATCCGATTTGCCCAGCTTGCGAACCTCTAGCGGGAAGGACAGGTTCTCCGCCACAGTCATATGCGGGAAGAGCGCGTAGTTTTGAAACACCATTCCGATACCGCGCTTATGCGGCGGGATGTTGTTAATTGACACGCCATCAAGGAGAATTTTGCCATGAGTTGCTGTCTCAAAACCAGCAAGCATCATCAGACAGGTTGTCTTGCCTGACCCAGAAGGCCCAAGCATTGTCAAAAATTCACCTTTCGGGATGGACAAGTTCAGGTCTTTGACGACCAGTATCTCTCCATCATAACTCTTTTGCACACGCTCAAATGCGACAAATGCATCGCTGGATTGCGAGTCTAGCAAGAGTGTCTCCCCATTTTATGCTTCGCGAGTTTTCCCGCGTTCGGCTGACACTTAAATCGGGATTCTTGCTTTTATGCAAGAAAACTTAACGAAATTCTGGGCCTTCACTAATCATTCGCTTTCTTTGCACGCGCTTGCGCCAATAAAGACCCTGAAACACCACGTGTCACGTCCAGATAGAAACCTCATATTGCCAAGGGCTATGCTTCATTTCCCAATACAATGCGCCGGGCCAAAAGATCAGCTTCCATCAGAGCTTCAGTATGGCGGGTGATATCACCAAACTCTCTTACATTACACGCACGTAGGAGATAGCGATGTGTGAACCCAAGCTTATCAAAAGCTGGTGCATACTGTTCCAGGATATCTGCGTAGTGATCTTTGCTTTCACCTTGGGTCTGAACAAAAACCAAGGTCTTATCGCGACCAAGTTTTGAGGGGATCTCAGCCGTAAGGTAATCTGGCACCAGAAAAGCAAAGAAACGGTCGAGCGCCAGTTTTGTCAAACCGGAAATGTTACAGAAGTAAATTGGTGTCGCGAGCACCAACACATCTGCACCTTCAACATCGGCAAGCACGGGTCCAAGATCATCGTCAGGCCCATATTCATTCATATGACCGTTAGCTTCCGTATATCCTTGAAACCGCAAATCGCGCAGAGAATGCGTTTGAGTTTGTGCGCCGTGGACCTCTGCGGCCGCGCAAAACCTCTCTGCCAAAAGATCACTGTTGCCCGCCTTCCGCGGGCTACCCAAAAGGCAAACTATATTTGTCATTTCACCCTTCTTTACCTTCAGTCCCTCTCGCCCTTGGTCACATGCCAAAGACACCAAAAATGCCGGCTGTTTTCTTCAGCAGCCTGGCTTGGCAACAAGGCTAGAGAAATTCCCGTTTCTCTTCTCACCTTGCGTTTGTTCTTACGCGCCCAATACTGGCGCACATTCAAAATGGCGAGCATTGCAAACAGCGCAGTTTTGAGGATCAATATGGCCGCTCAGATGAGGCCACACCATGAATTCTTTGCGCGTTTCCTTTCTTGTCTGCAGTCGAATGTGCGTCTCTTTTTCGATGCGTCAATACTTAGCTTACACTTGAGTGCAAAACGTCATGCGAAATTCGGTTTTGACGTGAGCAGGCGTTTCGGCATTCTATGCAGAAACAAAGTGGGACATCTTCATGACAACGAAACGTACGCCGTTTTCAATCGCCGAGTATGATCGCCGGGTCGCCAAAACACGCCAAGCCATGGCGGCGGCGAGTTTGGATCTTCTGTTTGTCACCGACCCTTCAAACCAGAATTGGCTAACGGGCTATGATGGATGGTCGTTTTATGTTCACCAGGGTGTCATCTTGACGCTTGATGGCCCGCCGATTTGGTGGGGCAGATATATGGACATGTTAGGCGGACGCCGGACATGTTGGATGAAGGACGAATACATCCTCGGATATTCGGATGATTTTGTGCAATCCACTGAGCGCCATCCAATGCAGGATTTAGCTCGCCACATTGCGAGATTGGGTTTCTCCAACCGACGCATCGGTGTTGAAATGGAAAATTACTATTACTCCGCGAAGGCACATAGCGTTCTCGAAGCAGAATTGCCAAATGCGACGTTGGTGGATTCCACAGCATTGGTGAATTGGCAGCGGCTCGTGAAATCCGATGACGAAATTGCGATGATCCGCCGTGCTGCAAAAATTTCTGAAAAAGTGATCAGAACAGCGATAGAGCGCGCGGAGCCGGGACTGCGAAAGAATGATCTGGTGGCAGACATCTTTCATGCGGGTATGTCGGGAGTAGACGATATTTGGGGCGACTATCCAGCAATCTTGCCGCTTACACCATCGGGCCTTGATGCCACGGCCGCACATTTGACGTGGAACGGCGATAAGATGCAGTCAGGGGAAGCAACGTTTTTCGAACTGTCTGGGTGTCATAACCGATACCACGCGCCTCTTTGTCGAACCGTGTTCCTCGGGACACCTCCGCCTGACATGCTTGAAGCTGAAAAGGCGCAGATTGAAGGGATCGATGCTGGATTGGAGGCGGCACGCGCCGGTAATCGAACCTGTGACATTGCGCATGCGTTCATGGATATTTTGGCAAAGTATGGCATCAAACGCGAAGGGCGAATGGGGTATCCGATCGGGCTAAGCTATCCCCCTGATTGGGGTGAGCGGACTGCGTCAATCCGAACCGAGGACACAACGGTTTTAGAGCCTGGCATGACCTTTCATTTCATGCCGGCACTTTGGATGGACACTTGGGGTCTTGAGACGACGGAGTCTATCCTGATCAAAGACACAGGACCTGCCGAAAGTTTTTGCGACATGTCCAGAAAGCTCTTTGTAAAACCATGATGAAGCGCGGTTTAACTGGCCGCCTTCATCATGCCTTCGTCGATCAACTGCTTATGCGTCAGGTCAAGCGCACGCGAAGCACGCACAATCAACTGATCCACCTCATCCTTGGTGATGATCAGCGGTGGCGAAATCACCATACGATCGCCCACGTGCCGCATGATCAGGCTGTTTGCAAAACAATGCTCACGACACATCAAGCCAACAGTCCCCGCAACTGATGCAAACTTGGCGCGGCTGGCTTTATCCGGGGTCAACGCAATAGAGCCCATCAAGCCGATGACTTTAGCCTCGCCAACCAACGGATGGTCTGCGAGTGATTCCCACTTTTCCTTCAAGTAAGGCGCTGTTTCGCTTCCAGCCTGCTCAACAATGCCTTCTTCATCGAGGATACGCAGGTTTTCGAGAGCAACCGCACAAGTTACGGGGTGGCCCGAATACGTATACCCATGGCTGAATTCGCAATTGTTAAGAACCTCGGCCACCTCATCACAAACGATCGAGCCGCCCACAGGAGCGTAGCCAGAGCTGATCCCCTTGGCGACCGTCATGATATGAGGGCGAATGCCCATGGTTTCTGAACCAAACCATTTACCTGTCCGGCCAAATCCGCAAATCACCTCATCGGCAATCAACAGAATGTTGTACTTGTCGCAAATGCGCTGAATTTCAGGCCAATAGGTTTCCGGTGGAATGATCACGCCACCTGCGCCCTGAATTGGCTCACCAATAAAGGCCCCGACTCGATCTTCGCCAAGTTCAAGAATAGCCTCTTCCAGTGCGCGTGCGCGCTGTAGGCCAAACTCATTGGGGTCCATATCCCCGCCCTCGGCCCACCAATGTGGTTGATCAATATGATGAATATCCGGGATCGGCATCCCGCCCTGGGCGTGCATGTAGGCCATTCCCCCCAATGATGCGCTGCCCATAGAGGATCCATGATAGGCATTCTTGCGGGTGATAATGATGTTCTTTTGAGGATGGCCTTTTTCCTGCCAATAGGTGCGGACAAGACGAATGTTTGTGTCATTGGCCTCAGACCCAGAACTGGCGAAAAATACGTTATTCAAATCGTATGGCGTCAGTTCCGCCAACCGATCCGCCAAAGCAATCGCTGGGACATGTGTGGTCTGGAAAAACGTGTTGTAGTAAGGAAGCTCTTTCATCTGACGTGCAGCCGCCTCGGCCAGCTCGTGACGCCCATAGCCGAGGTTCACGCACCAAAGCCCAGCCATTGCATCGAGAAACTCGTTCCCGTCGCTATCAGTCAGAGTCACGCCTTTGGCGCGCGTTATCACCCGTGCGCCTTTCTTTGCCAAGTCATGGCCGTGCGTAAACGGATGCAAGTGATGTGCGGCATCAAGAGCCTGCAGTTCACTGGTGGGCATATGATTTGTAATCAGCGACATGGCGCACCTCGCGAGATATGAAAAAGCGGCGCGTGTCGCCACGCGCACAGAATATGATCAAATTATTTTGAGTCAATCAAATCGGTTGCTTGGAACTGATTTCCAATGATTGACGCACCTGCTCCATGCCTTGAATAACGTCTTCTCGGATGGCGCGCGCTGCAGCTTCGGCGTCACGCGCATGCATCGCATCCAAAATGTCCTTGTGTTTATCAGGAAGGCTCTGCGTGCCAATGCGCCCACAAACAACTCTAAGCGATGGTCCAAATCGAAGCCAGAGGCCTTCTGCCAAATCTGCCAGAATTGGTGCGTCAGCAATCGCATAGATTTGTGTGTGGAACTGATAGTTCTCATGCAAGTATTCGCGCAAATCTCCACGTGCAATCGCTTGGTCCAATGCATGATCGAGTGATTTGAGATGTGCCAGGTCTTCGAGTGTCGCCCGTTCCGTTGCCCTTAGTGCCAAATGCGGATCAAGCCACTGACGCGCCAAGATAAGCTCGCTTATGTTTTCAGCACTGAGCGTTGGAACACAGACACGGCGGTTGCCTTGAAACTCCAAAGCCCCTTCCGCCGTCAAGCGACGAATGGCCTCTCGCACAGGCGTCATTCCTGCACCAAGCTGATCTGTCAAACCCTGAATGGTCACTGCCTGGCCCGGCGCCAGATCCCCAAACAAAATCATGTCTCGCAAGGTCTGATAAATGACCTGATGCGCCGGAAGCGCGGCTTGCCTTTGCGCGGCTAGTTCAACCTTGCCAGCTGACTTATTCATCAGAACCGTACCTTTCAAAGGTCACGGCCAATCCCAGCTTGCGAGCTTGGCCACGAGGTGAATAGAGTATCATTTTACGCAGTATGATCTTTTTGATCAAATCCAACAGCCAGAAAGCCGCAAAATACGTATGAACGACCTAGACAGGATATGGGAAGACGAAGCATATGGGGCGGGTCCGATTGAATCCTGCTGGTGGGCCGAAACAGTGGAGCCGCAGGATTGGCCATCATTGAACTCGGAAATCAAAACAGATGTTGCGATCATAGGTGCTGGGTTCACCGGCCTGTCCGCAGCGCTGCACCTGGCCGAGGCAGGGTTGGGCGTAACTGTCCTAGAGGCACAACACCCATATTGGGGCGCTTCAGGGCGTAATGGTGGGTTCTGCTGTTTAGGTGGCGCAAAAGCCAGTCATGCAGATTTGGTTGCACGCTTTGGCAAAGAAGAAGCAAGGGGGTTTTGCCAGGCTGAAAAATCAGCCGTTGAATGTGTTGATGGGCTTATTGACCGGCTTGGGCTGGAGGTCGACCGCCATTCCGATGGGGAAACGCAACTGGCGCACAGAGCGCGGGACTTTGAAGATCTAAAGGCAGGCGTTGATCAGACGCGGGATTTGTACGGGCTTGAAACCCAAATCATTCCTCCGGAAGAATTAGTCCAGACCGGGATGAACGGACCATTCCATGGTGCGGCAACAGTCAATATCGGCTTCGCCTTGAATCCCCGCAAATATGCATCTGGTCTGGCGCATGCGGCGCAAAACGCAGGTGCAAGGATTTTCGCAAAAAGTCTTGTAACAAATATCGAAAAACTACCGGGTTCAGAATACCGACTTCACACAAAAAGCGGCTCTGTTACGGCCAAAAAGTTCATTTTGGCCACCAACGGCTATAGCTCGGACAACGTTCCAAACTGGATGTCTGGGCGGTACTTGCCCACGCAATCCAGTGTTCTGGTCACACGCCCGATTAGTCAGGATGAGCAACTGGCACAAGGATGGACCAGCACGCAGATGTGCTACGACACACGACATTTGCTGCACTATTTCCGGCTTATGCCGGACGGGCGCATGCTATTTGGTATGCGTGGAGGATTGACCCACACGCCTCAGAGCGAAAGTGCTATTCGCCGGAAAATCCGTTCCGATTTCGACACCATGTTTCCCGCCTGGTCACACGTTGAGACGCCATACTATTGGTCGGGGTTCGTTTGTCTGACACGTGATCTGATCCCCTATGCCGGTCCAATTCCGGGAATGGAGGATGGTTTTGCCGGTTTTGCCTTTCACGGCAATGGTGTCTCAATGGGAAGCTATACAGGGCGGTTGCTGGCCGATCTTGTGCGCGGCATTGAGCCCAGACTTCCTTACCCAGCGCCAATGTGGCATGTGCCCAGGCGCTTTCCATTGGGGCGCTTTCGTAGGATGCTGATGCGCCCGGCTTACTTGCGATATGCCTGGTTAGATCGCTAACCCTGTGGTGTTTTGAGCGACCGCGCCCGACCACGTTTCAAGCCAAGCTGTCGCTCCCTCAATATGATTGTGATGCCCGCCAGAATAACCAGCCCACCACCGATCAGCATCTGCTGCGTCGGGACCTCATCGAAAAAGACATATCCAATTGCAATGGCAAACAGCATCGAAGCGTAGTCGAAAGGCGCAATGACACTGGCGTCTGCATACCGGTATGCAGACGTCAAAAATATCTGCGCCACGCCGCCAAGTATACCCGCAGAAATCAAGAAAACAGTCTCTGTTAAACCAGGAATGACCCATCCGAAGGGTATGGTAAGCAAAGACAGAAGTGTCGATGTCAGCGAGAAATAGAATACAATCGCGCTGGTTCGTTCTGTCCGCACAAGCTTTCGAATATAGATCTGCGCCAGTGCCGCACAGGTCGCACCTAGAAGAACAAGAACGGCACCGACAGCTTGCGCTGTTTCGACATTGGGCCCACTCAAAGTTGTCAATCGCGGCGCTAAAACGATAAGGACGCCAGCAAGCCCCAGCGCAACGGCCCCAATCCGAAAGACACCGACCTTTTCATCAAGAAACATCGCGGCAAACACGACAACCAGCAGCGGCGCGGCATAGCCCAAAGCCGTGACTTCAGGCAGGGGCAAAAGACCCAAGCCCGCAAACATCAACCCCATTGCCGTCGTTCCCACAACGCCGCGCCAGAAATGACCCATACGAGACGCTACTTTGAGTCCCGACCGCATCTCCCCACGAAGAGCAAGCCAGGCGAAAATTACCGGGATCGCAAAAAACGACCGGAAAAATACAGCTTGCCCCGGCGGCACATTCTCAGACGCTGCTTTGATCAGAGCAGACATGACAATGAAAAGCATCACCGCGCAGAGTTTGAGGGCAATTCCCTTGAACGGGTTCATAGATTGGCCTTTCTCGTCAGAACGTGACGGATGGCCTGCAATATTTCAAATGCTGTGTCAGCAACCCCGCTATGTCACGGCACAATGTGCATCAACAACACGCTGCACCATGGGTGCGAAATGGGCAAAACTGGGCGTCTGCATGTTCGGGTCTTTACCCGCATCATCGAGATAGCGAACAGCAACGATGTCTTGCACGTTCGGATTACGCACAAAATCCGCAACTTCAAGGTCATTCATCGGCCCACCCTGAAGGTTCAAAGAATGCACAGACGCATCCGACAACTCGCCAAAATAGGCGGGGTTAGTGGCACATAGATATCTCTTGGCCGCAACATGAAACCGCACACAATCTGTGACAATGGTCGGAAAGAAAGCCTCAAGAACTTTAGCACCAGCCTCTTCATGATAGCGGTCTTCGGTATCCTCCATCGAGAATGTGCCGAACTCAGAAGTGAAATGTCCAATATCGTGCAAGAGCGCTGCAACGATAATCTCTTCACCCAAACCTTTTTTCTCTGCGAGCGTGGCCCCCTGTAACATGTGCTGAGCCATCGTGACCGGCTCACCAAGGTATTCCTCATCTCCACAACGCGCAAAGATATCGGCGATGAAATCAACTATATTCGCCTGCGTTAGAGTCTGTTTTTTACTCATTACTCAGCCGCCTTCACAATCTCTTGCACCAGCACAGCATGCGTGGAGCGCAATCCATCCATGTCCGCGTAGCAGCCTTGAAGCCATCGTGATCCAGACCCGGAATATCCTTTGCGCGCATGAAGCACTCGGGTGTTATCGACAACAAAACATTCACCCGGCTCAAGCTTGAAGGTTATTTCCATATTCGGGTCATCAATGATCTGACCTAGTCGCCGGTACGCCGCGTAGTAAGCCGCCATATCTGCGTAAGGTACATCCGTGATCGCCGCCGCCGACCGATTGTTGAAGCGAACACCTACCAATGCGCCGTCTGGGGCCAATTCGATCATTGGTCGACGCGACCGCAAGCACACGCCCTCTGATCCAGCAAACTCAAACCGAGCGCAGTACGAACTCAAAAGGTGAAATCCGCGTGGATCCTCCCGTTTCAGACGCTGCGCGCAGGCAAAACCATCAACCACCATATTTTCTCCGCCTTCTGCGGAGTTTTCCAAACAGTAGAGGACCTGCACTGTCGGCACAGGATCACGATACGGATTGTCGGTATGCGCCTGAAGTCCGAGGCCCGTGAACGCCAGGTTCGACGGGTTTACTTCCGTCCGCACTTCGAAGTGCCGTCCATAGTTAGTCTCGCGAACATAACCAAAAAGATCAGCAACTTCGAACAGAGCGCCTTCTTCCACAGGGCCACCAGTCAGTTTGCCGAACCCGAACTGAACAACACCATCCAACCATGCGGCCAAAGCCTCTTTGTCAGCTTTGACTTGACCAAAATCCGCCGTTGGAATGTGGTCGCTCATGGCGCTGTCCCACACGAGGATTTCGTCACTAATCCAGCCTTTTTCGGCAATTTGAGGCAAGTCATAGCAGTGCGCCAACAGCCAATTCACGTCATAATCGATCCTTTCATCACTGGGTGCAAAAGTGATCGTTACTGTTTCACCTCTCACTTCGACTTCACTGATCGCGATATCTTCTGGAACGTCCGACAAAGTTATTAGCCGTTGCCCATTCCCCGATGCGCGCGTCCCCTCGTCCCAAGCATTGTCGCGCAGCCAGACAGCATGGTAACGTGACGCGACACCTGCCATGTCGAGCGCGATAGCCGCTCCATCTTCGATGATCTTCACACTGGTCATGACGTCACCTCCTGCCCCAGGATATCGCAACACACTTGTGATCACCGTCAAGTTTCCGACGTGCTACTATGCTTGAAAACGACATGGACGTCGGTTTCATGCAGGCCTTGAGTGATCTGTTGTCTGCGAAGCGTCGTATTCAAAACCAAAGGAGAAAAACCATGCGCTCAAAGTTCGCATTTCTGTTTAGTCTTTTGGCGACCCCTACATTGGCAGTGGATTTGGACAGCACGTTCACAAACATCGACGGCGGCACACATCAGCTTTCGAACTGGGAGGGACAGCCCATTTTGGTTGTCAACACAGCCTCACTCTGCGGGTTCACAGGGCAGTATTCTGAACTACAAGAGTTGCACGATACGTACAGCGATCAAGGTCTGGTTGTTCTTGCTGTTCCATCCGATGACTTCTCACAAGAACTTGGGAGCGACAGCGAAGTTAAAGAGTTTTGCGAGGTCAACTACGACCTGACATTGCCAATGACCGGTATCACACATGTAGTCGGTGCAAACGCACATCCTTTCTATAAATCTCTGGCAACTGAAGAAGGCTTTGAACCGAATTGGAATTTCAACAAGGTTCTTATTGACGCTAAAGGCGAGGTTGTCGGCACGTTTCGGTCGTCGGTCAACCCCATGTCACGTCAGTTGACCGGCCAGATCGAAGAGGTTCTCAATCAGGCGGACGGCTAGGTACCCGTGCTGCACCCGGTTCCTTGCTGGGAGGCACGCTATAAACTTTCCGATATGCGCGCGAAAAATGCGTCGGACTGGCAAACCCGCATAAGACGCTAATTTCGGTAACGCTCATATCTGTTTGCCTCAACAGATGACGCGCCTTTTCTAATCTAGTGGTGATGTAATACCGGCTGGGCGATGTGTTCAACACGGACTGAAACAAACGTTCCAATTGGCGAACTGACACACCAATTTCAGCGGCAATCTCACTCAACTTCAGAGGATCTTCTATCGTGTTACGCATAATCTCAATCGCTCGAATGACCTTGCGATTGCCTCGCGCAAAACGGGAGGGAAGCGTCAGACGCTGCGCATGATCTTGATCACGCGGGGCGGTATAGACCATCTGTTCTGCGACCCACTCCACCAACTTCAGACCATAGTCTTCTTCGATGAGATGCAGCATCAAATCCATAGAAGAAGCACCACCAGCACAGGAAAACACACGCCCGTCCACAGAATAAATCGTGTCCTGCATACTGACCTGCGGCAGCGCCTCTGTCAGCGCATCCACATATTCCCAATGTGTTGTCACGCGTTTGCCCGCGATCAATCCGGCAAGGGCCAACGTATAGGTCCCACTGCTCAACGCACCAAAACTGATGCCTTTGCGTGTCTCGCGCCGCAACCAGGCGAGAACGTCGCGCGTGCTGCCTTCGACGGCCTGTTCACCTGCGCAAACAACAAGCGTATTTTCGCGACTCAGGGTTTCGAGACCACCATCAACCTCAACTGTCACTCCATTCCAGGCGCGCGCTGGTTTTCCATCGGCACTCAGTAGCCGCCACTCGTAAAACTGTTTGCCGCTGGAATGACGATTGGCAAGACTCAGTGCTTCGAGCGCACAGGTAAAGCCAAGCATCGAATAACCCGGGATCAACAGGAAAACATAGCGCTTGGGCGCGTGTTCGTGCTCCGTCATTCCCGGCTCATCCCTTTGATGTCAGCTGCGCATATTTGCTCCGTTGGCGTCGTAGACCGGAGCACCTTGCACTTCCGCCTTGTACATCTCACCAAGGATTTCCACGTCGAGCACCTCACCGGCACCCGCATGTTCGCTTGCGACATATGCCATCGCCATAGACCGCCCGACTCGGTGTGCGTAGCCCCCCGCCGTGATGTATCCAATGGCCTCACCGCCGCGAAGAACAGCCTCATCACCGGTCACATCAATCCCATCTACATCAATGGTCAGAGTGACCAATTTGCGCTCCACGCCTTCTTTGACAAAAGCCTCGGTCGCGGCTTTACCGACGAAATTCTTCTTCCAGTTGATGAAAGCATCCAGGCCTGATTCAACTGCGTTGAAGTCGGGCCGGAATTCCAATGTCCAGGCACCCCAACCTTTCTCCAACCTCATCGACATCAACGCACGTGCGCCATACCACCGATATCCCAGATCGGCACCCGCGTCCTCAATCGCCTCCGCCAGACGCAAAAGATACTGTGGGCGACAGTAGATTTCGTACCCAAGCTCACCGCTAAACGATATCCGGTTAAGGATAACTGGCACGCCTCCAACAAAAGTCTGGCGCAAATCACGGAATTTCAGCGCGTCCGCACTCACATCATCGCGTGTAATGCGAGACAACAGTTCTCTCGATTTGGGACCGCTCAACGCAATGCCGTGCCAATCATCTGAGGCATTGCGATAGCTCACATCATTTGGCAGATCCTTTTCGAACCAGCGGCGATGCGCCTCCTGCATTGTTCCAGAGCCGAACAGGATAAAGTGATCCTCAGAGAGGCATGCGACAGTCAGATCACCATACAGCCGTCCCTTGGGCGTCAGCATCGGGGTCAGCGTCAATCGACCCGTTTTTGGGACATATCCGGCAAGAAAATAGTCTAAATACGCGCGTGCGCCTTTGCCGGTAAACTCATGTTTCGCAAAATTCGCAATCTCAATACCACCAACCGCGTTTTGCACCGCTTCGATTTCACGCGCGACATAGTCATGACTGCGATTGCGCTCGAATGATGGTTCTTCGTGCGCATCTTCTGGCCCATCAGCGAACCACAGAGCGTGCTCAAGACCAAAGCCCTGATCCATTCGGGCACCTCGCGCAATAAGCCGGTCGTAGAGCGCCGTTGTCTTTTGCATCCGGCCCTTGGGTAACGTCTCGTTGGGAAAGGTCATGACAAAGCGACGTTCATAGTTTTCCGTCGACTTAACGGTGCCCCAATCGGGCGTCGCCCAATCCCCAAAACGCGCGACATCCATAGCCCAGACATCAATCGACGGCTCTCCATCAATCATCCATTCCGCCATGGTCAGGCCAACGCCGCCGCCCTGGCAGAAGCCCGCCATAACGCCAACCGCGCACCAGTAATTATGCATACCCGGCACGGGACCAATCATTGGATTGCCATCTGGCCCAAAGGTAAAAGGGCCGTTGATCGCATCTTTGATCCCAGCATCAGCCAATGCAGGAATTCGTTCAAATCCAAGCTCAAGACGATCTGCAATATTCTCAAGCTTGGGCTGCAAAAGCTCATGCCCGAAATCCCAAGGCGTCCCACCGACTTTCCAGGGCGTCCCAACCGGCTCATAAGTGCCAAGCAACATCCCATCCCTTTCCTGTCGAAAATAAATGTTCGCCTCATAGTCAATCCCACAGGGCAGGCGGGATCCGAAATTGGCCACTTCATCGATCCGGTCGGTCAGCAAATAGTGATGTTCCATTGGTTGCACAGGCAGGTTCAACCCAGCCATATGCCCCACCTCCCGTGCCCAAAGGCCTCCGCAGTTTACTACGTATTCGGCAATAATAGTGCCTCTTTCTGTGGTCACTTCCCACAGACCATCCGGTCTTTGGGTTGTTGCTGTCACCGGCGTATGAGTAAAGTATTGACCACCGTAGTGCTTAGACGCTTTGGCAAAAGCATACGTGGTGCCTGACGGGTCCAGATCCCCATCCTGATCATCCCAGAGCGCTGCATAATAGTGCTTGGGATCAATCAACGGATGGCGCTCCGCCAACTCCTTTGGGCTGATCCATTCCTGATGCAGGCCCATATACCGCGCCTTGGACCGCTCACGCTTGAGATAATCGTGCCAGGCCTTGTTCGAGGCGACATAAAAGCCACCCGTCATATGCAGCCCTACGGACTGTCCGGAAAGCTCCTCAATCTCCTTGTAGAGCCCGATTGTATAGCTCTGTAAGCGACTAATGTTTGGATCCGAACTGATTGTGTGAATTTGCCCCGCCGCGTGCCAGCTTGAGCCGGATGTCAGCTCATTCCGCTCCAGAAGAACCACATCTTCCCACCCAAACTTGCTGAGGTGAAAGAGGATCGAACATCCCACCACACCGCCACCAATAATCACCACTTTCGCGTGGCTGGGCAGCGGCTTGCCCCGGCTTGTCTCATCCGTCTGAATGTTGAGCGTGGATTGCGCCAGCGTATCACTCATAGTCTTTTCCTCATCGTACTGCACCCGCGTGAGCGCGGCCTATCCCCAATCCATCACGACTTTGCCGGCATTGCCCGAAATCATCGCGGCAAACCCGTCTTCAAAATCGTCGATGGAAATCCTGTGTGTGATCAGCCCCGAGACATCGAGACCCGACTGGACCAAGGCAATCATCTTGTACCAGGTCTCGTACATCTCGCGGCCATAGATGCCCTTGATATGCAGCATCTTGAAAATGACACTGTTCCAATCAACCGGGAATTCCGTGGGCGCAATACCCAGCAACGCGACCTTCCCGCCATTGTTCATCCGCGCGATCATCTGCTGCATCGCGGCCGATGCACCAGACATCTCAAGGCCCACGTCAAACCCTTCGGTCATGCCGATTTCGTCCATGACATCGCGCAGATTTTCTTTCGAAACGTCCACCACATGCTGCACACCCATCTTTTGAGCCAGTTCAAGCCGGTATGGGGTGATATCGGTGATCACAACTTTCCGCGCACCCACCTTTTGTGCCACCAGCGCGCCCATGATCCCAATGGGGCCAGCCCCGGTGACAAGTACATCTTCCCCCACCAGATCAAAGGACAGAGCAGTGTGCACCGCATTTCCAAACGGGTCGAAGATAGCCGCGATCTCATCCGGAATGTCCTTAGGGATGGGCACAACATTGTCTTCGGGAATGCAGAGATACTCAGCAAAGCAACCGGGGCGGTTGACGCCTACACCCTTGGTGTTGCGGCACAGATGACCGCGCCCCGCGCGGCAATTCCGGCAGGTACCGCAGACGATATGACCTTCACCCGAGACACGCTGACCAATCTTGTATTTCATGGCCGCTGCACCGGTATCCACGATCTCGCCGACAAACTCATGTCCGACGACCATAGGGACGGGCACAGTCTTGGCACTGAACTCGTCCCATTTCCAGATATGCACATCCGTGCCACAAATCGCCGACTTTTTAACCTTGATCAGCACATCGGCTGGTCCGGGTTCTGGAACGGGGACATGTTCCATCCACAGACCCACTTCCGGCTTGGCTTTCACAAGGGCTTTCATCTGGTTCTGCATCGCCTAATCCCACAAATCGGTGCTGAGATACTTCAAGCCGCTGTCACACATCACAATGGCGACTGTGCCACCTTGCTCGACACCAGACAGAAGCTGAATTGCCGCCGCGAGATTGGCTCCGGCAGAGTATCCCGCAAAAATCCCTTCATGCCGCGCCAAGAGCCGCGATCCTTCGGCTGCGTCCCGCCCTGAAACAGTGACTGATCCAGCTAAAGTCACGTTTTCTAGATGGGTTGGGTTTGCGATTGAATACCCGCCGCCCTGTATAGGATGATCCGGCTTATCAGGTTCCACAGCGTAACACCTTACACCTTTCGGTTCCAGAAAACGCGTCGTACCGGCCAGTGTTCCACCCGACCCCATGAAATCACAAAATGCCGTGACCTTCCCCTCAGACTGCGCCCAAATCTCCGGGGCGGTGCCAGTCTCATGTGCCTCAGGATTTCCTGCACGCTCAAATTGGTCAGCACGGTAAGCGCTTCGTTCTTGCGTCAACCGTTGCGCCTCTTCCTCTACCAGAGCCAGATCATCGCCAGAAACCTCACCCTTTCGACTCCCAGTCGCTTGCGGAACCAGAACGACCTCCGCCCCCAAAGCGCGCATCATACGCGCCCGTTCTTCAGAATTGCCTTCACTCATCACGGCCACAAAAGGATGTCCCAGAATGCCGCAAACGATGGCCAGGCCGGTGCCCATATTGCCAGAGGTCAACTCAACCACAGTTTGACCAGGCTGAAGATTTCCTGATGCACGCGCGCCCTCCACAATCGCCCGTGCCGCCCGGTCTTTCTTGGAAAACCCCGGAAGCAAATAATCGAGCTTGGCCAATATGCGCCCATCCAGGCACAATTCGTCTCTAACACGGCTCAATTCGACCAGTGGTGTGTGTTCCATTGCTTCGATGAGAGAGGGTAATACCGTCATGAAATCACCCCGAGATCTCGTCCTGCGACTTCAAATGCATCTATCGCCTGATTCAGCATATCGCGCGTCAGACCAGCACTCATTTGCGTGCGAATTCGGTCTTGGTCCTTTGGTACAACAGGAAAGCTGAAGGCTGTGACATAGACGCCCAGTTCATTTAGGCGCCCAGCCATGCCCTGCGCCAATTTGGGATCACGCAACATGACCGGTACAATCGCATGTTCGCCGGGCAATAGCTCGAAGCCCAACTTAGTCATGCCCGCTCGGAAATAATCCGCGTTTTCCCACAATTGGGTGCGCAGGGCGTCCCCACGCTGCTCCAGCAGGTCAAAAACCTTGAGCGACGCGCCCGCGATCACGGGCGCCAGAGTGTTTGAAAACAAATACGGTCGCGATCTCTGCCTGAGCCAATCGACGACCTTGGCGCTGGCCGCAGTGTACCCCCCCGATGCACCACCCAGCGACTTGCCCAACGTACCAGTCAGGATATCAACGCGCCCCATAACACCACAGTGCTCATGGCTGCCACGACCGGATTTGCCCAAAAAGCCCGTCGCGTGACAATCATCCACCATCACCATGGCATCATACGTCTCAGCCAGATCACAAATCTGATCTAGCTTGGCGATATACCCGTCCATGGAAAACACACCATCGGTGGCAATCAAACGATGGCGTGCGCCTTGCGCCGCCTGCAAACAGCGTTCCAGATCAGCCATATCTGAATTGGCATAGCGATAGCGCTGCGCCTTGCAGAGCCGCACGCCATCAATGATGCTTGCGTGGTTCAAAGCATCCGAAATGATCGTATCTTCCGGACCCAAAAGCGTCTCGAACAAACCTGCATTTGCATCAAACGCCGCCGCATAGAGTATCGCGTCTTCCATATCCAAAAAGCCGGCAATGCGTGCTTCCAGCGCTTTATGTTCCTCCTGCGTGCCGCAAATGAACCGCACACTGGCCATACCAAACCCATAGCGATCCAGCGCCTGATGCGCGGCTTCGATGATTTCTGGATGATCGGCTAAACCAAGGTAGTTGTTGGCGCATAAATTCACGACAGATTGACCACTGGCCAGCTCAACCTGACCCGCCTGCATCGAGGTGATCACACGCTCGGTTTTATATAGCCCCTCTTCACGCAGACCACCCAACCGACAGTCAAGATCCTGATCAAACCGCTCTGATGCACGCATAACCTGATCCTTTCATCGTTCCAGAAACACTCCGGGGTTTGGGGGCTGGCCCTCAATCAATACCATGCCTCGGGAATCTCTGACTTGCGACGGGAAATATAGTCTCGAAGCGCCTCATCCACCGCTTCATCAAGAGGTGGAGCTTCGTAGGCGGTCAACATTGTGGTCCAGCGCTCATAGGCACGGCGGCGCATGTCTTTTGACCCGCCTTCCTCCCAGCTCTCGACATTCTCGCTGTCACTCAACGCTGGTTCGTAGAACGCAGTCGTGTAGTTGCGCATCGTGTGGCCACATCCAAGGAAGTGTCCTGCCGGTGCCACTTCTTCATAAGCGTCGCGCGCCAGTGCCTCGGGACTGGCGTCCAATCCATTCAGCAACTTTTGATAAGCGCCCAATCGGTCGGCATCCATCACCAACTTTTCAAACCCTGTACACAGCCCTCCTTCGAGCCAACCTGCCGCGTGCAGCACAAAATTTGCCCCCGCCAGTGCCGTTGAGTGCATACTGTCGGCACTTTCATAGGCTGCCTGCGCATCCTCTATCTTGCTTGCTGTCAATGACCCTCCGCAGCGCAAGGGCAATCCGACGCGCCTGGCCATCTGCCCAATTGCATAGTTGCTCATGACCGGCTCTGGCATACCAAAAGTCGGCGCGCCGCTTTTGAGGCTCATCGAGGAAAGAAAGTTGCCCAACACAAATGGCGCTCCAGGCCGCACGAGCTGAGAAAAGGCACAACATACCATCGCTTCTGCCATCGCCTGCGTCACACTGGCCGCCGTGCTCACCGGCCCCATGGCACCGGACAGAATGAACGGCACAACAACAATCCCCTGACCGCGTCCGCAATAGACCTGAATCGCCTGGCTCACCACTTTGTCCACCAAAAGCGGTGAGTTGGTATTCACATTCCCCATGATGACGCAGTTCTGGTCGAAAGCATCCTTGCCATACAAAATCTCGGCCATATCCACGCTGTCCTGCGCGCGGCTCATCTCCGTAATCGCGCCAAGATGCGGTTTGTCCGACCGCGTCATATGCATATACACCATATCAAGATGCCGATGGCTGACCGGCACGTCACACGGCTCACAAATCACAAGGCCCGTATGATGCAAATTCGGATGCATGTAGGCAAGCTTGACCAGCTTCTCAAAGCTCTCCATGTCGCCATAGCGCCGCCCACCCTCCAAATCGCGCACAAAAGGCGCGCCATAGATCGGTGCAAACACCTGGTTATTACCACCAATAACAACGTTCCGCTCTGGATTCCGCGCAATTTGCGTGAATTCCGGTGGCGCAAGCCTGCAAAGCTCGCGAACGCGTGTGGCATCTATATGCACCCTGTTGTCTTTAACCTCAGCACCGCCTTCTATCCAAATGCGGTGCGCCTCAGGATCATCGCGAAACTCGATCCCAACATTCTCGATCAGCCAATCAACTTGAGCATCAAGAACTGCAAGCGTTTCGTCATCGATCACATCGAAAAGCGGCAGCTGTCTCTGCACATGGGGCGATGCAGGCACCGTGGTGTCTGCATTCAATCTATCGATGCGGGCACGTGCGCGTCTGGCCATGTGGTACTCCCTAGCTTCCAATCAATCTATATCGCCACAGCAACTCTGTGATGCTTGAAAAAATCAGGGTTTTGTATAACTTCAGATTATGCAAAAGCTTTGGAAGCTAGTCTCATCTCCGCGCCACCTGCTTGTGTTTGAGGCCGCCGCACGTACCGGGTCTTTCACGAAGGCCGCACAAGAACTAAACGTTCAGCAACCCGCCGTATCCGCATCGATTAAACAACTTGAGCATTCCCTTGGTGTGCGCCTTTTTGATCGTGCGCATAGGTTAGTCACTTTGACCCACGCCGGAGAGCGACTTTTCAATGAGGTATCTTCAGCATTCGACCAAATCTACCGAACTGCGGAAATTCTGAGCAACCGCAATCAACAAGCGCATGTGACACTTTCCGCATCCACCGCCTTTGCTCACTACTGGATGGTTCCAAGATTGGCGCAGTTTCATGAGGCGCACCCAAACATAGACTTGAGATTGCAAACGTCCGAGCGCGAACCCGCAATCGGAAGCGACGGAGTTAGTCTTGCGATCCGCCGCGGAACCGGGGCATGGCCTGGCTGCGACACCCACCTGATAGCACCGGAGATTATTATGCCCATTGCGGCACCTCGCGTAAACGCAGCTGCAATCAATCTCAAAACAGTGGCAAACCTTCTAAATGAGACTTTGATTCACCTAGAAGAGCCAATTCGCGAGCGGCCAAGTTGGGTTGATTTCTTCGCGCACTGGAATGTGCCCTATGCAGAACCGAAAGTGGGTCTCAGGCTGAACGACTACGCACTTGTTCTTCAGGCGACTATTGCCGGCGAAGGATTTGCATTCGGTTGGCAGCATGTCACACAACAACTCATTTCACAGCGTCTCTTGGTTTCCAGGCCCGAATGGGCTTGGGAAACTGGCGCTGGATTCTACCTGGTTTGGTCAAACTCAGTACCTCTGAACCCACAAGAACAGGCTGTTAGGGATTGGCTGATCGACTTGTAAAGTACGCCAGGTCTAGACCGCAATTCTGGGTCGCCCAGTTACCTCAACAGATATTTCGGCCTCCAAGAACATCTCGCGTGCCTCGGCCTCAGCTACTTTGACGTTGCGAGTCCTTTGCACTTGCAGATCCACTGCGCCTGAATCTTCCGCCTGTTGTCGCGCTGACGTCTCCAGAAATTGTTCCATTCTCGACATCGCGACTTCTGAATCCAAAAAATCCACAGGCCCAGTGTCAAGATGCACGCGAAACCGCCCTTCCGACGGGCTGGTTACCGTACCGTTGCGTCGAATGGTGACGCGACCAACCACTGCACCGATCGCGTTGGCAACTCCCGCGTGTTCCGGCAGGGTCATCTCGCACCCAAGGCGCTTACCAACATTTGGATAGTAAGTCGCCGCAGAAGCGCCCAGGCCGACCACCGGTACATTCAGACCCGCATTGAGCCGGACAAGGCCTTTGTGTTGATCTAACCCTCTTTGCATCAACACATGCCGCGCCAACACATCTGTGGGCACCCCAAAATCGAACTCTTCTTCGGCAAAAGCAGTCTCTAACAGGGCCAAAGTAGTTTGTTCAACCAGTCGATCGTAGATCATTAACGCCATGTTTTTCGAGATCTGGGCAAAGCTGATTGCCGCTTCCGGTGCGCTTTCTGCCGACAAGCGTCATGGCCTTCAGTGCCGCTGCTTGATCCCATGTGTCCAACTCACCCAAGACATGGCACGCATCTGACGGCGTAACGCCCGCCAATTGAACAACCCCACGATTGACCAAACGTCGAAGTGCAGAGCTCTCTAGTCGATTTTTTAGCACGGCTCCCACGAATTGCGGTCTTTCATCCAACCGTTCCAGCAACACTGCATCCTTTTGAGCCAATCCACTGGTTTCAGCGCCCGGCACCAAGCGCACAAATTGAGCGTCGTATTCACCAGGTGTTTCGTTCCGCAACTGATTATCAAGAACGGCGTGAACCCGCTCTGAATCTTCGCTCGCAATCAGGCTGATCGGCACAACACGCCGTGGGCCCAAGACAATGCCACCCGTGAGTCCCTCATCTTGGACATGCACTTCACTGTCCCCACCAAGGCCCGTTGTGCGCATCGCGACAGCCTCAACCATAGTGCGCCAGGGACCAACTCTGGCACCATAAGGATCAATGGTCGGCTGTCCGTTTCTTAAAACTGCAACATCCGTCGTCGTCCCGCCGATATCCGAGACCAGCGCATAGTCCATATTCGTCAACCACTGCGCGCCTACGATACTCGCCGCCGGACCACTCAAAATGGTCTCAATCGGGCGCTCTTTGGCTTGCTCTGCTGAAATCAACGCACCATCACCCCGAACCACCATCAACGGCGCTTCGATCCCCAGATGGTTGAGCGTTTCGTCCATTTTTTCGATCAGGCGAGAAATCATCCCGATCAGGCGAGCGTTCAACACAGCGGTGAGGGCACGTTTGGGTCCGTTAAGCTTGGCTGAAAGATGGTGCGAGCAGCTCACAGGTTTGCCAGTTTTGTCTCGGATAAGCTCTGCTGCACGCAGTTCATGGGCCGGGTTTCTTGTGGCAAACTGACTTGCCACTGCGTAAGCGGAAGCCTCAATATCAGAGTCTAACCAAGCCAAAAGACCAGTTTCGTCAAACGCGGTTTTTTCGCTGCCAGCGTGGTTGTGCCCCCCAGTCAGGACAATCGACGGGTCGCCCGCCAACGCTTCGGCCAACCCTTGTGTGCCAAGATCGCTTTCCTTAAACCCAATGTAAACCAATCCGATGCGCCCGCCTTGACCTTCAACCAAAGCATTGGTTGCTAGCGTCGTCGATAGGGACGCAAGTGCAATTTCATGTGGCGCGACGGCGCCTTGTTTCAAAACAGCTCTGATTGCTTCACCAATCCCTAACGACAAATCTTGCCGCGTCGTCAAAGCTTTGCTGCTGGCGATCACTTGCTCTTCGTCGCGCAAAAGCACGGCATCGGTATAGGTTCCACCGGTATCAACGCCGAGAAGCACTGGCATGAAAAATCCTCTAGTGTTTGGACTGGTGTAGCGTCTACAGAGTGTTATTCCAGCCCATTTGCGGCATTCTGCAGTCGCAGAACAGCCCATCGCGCGGCATCTGCTACCGTTGCGTCCGCATCATCGCAAAGCACTTGAGCAACTTGGCTCAAGTCTGCCTCTCTAGAATTTCCAATGGCATAGAGAACATTGCGCACCAACCGATTTCGTCCGATCCTTTTGATGGGGCTACCTGAAAACAACTTTCGAAAATCAACATCATCCAAGCTTGCAAGCTCTGCAAGCTTCGGTTTCTTCAGGTCTTCCCGAGCGTGATACCGCATCTCATGTGCTTCGATTGCAAACTTGTTCCAGGGACACACCGCAAGACAATCGTCACACCCATAAATCCGATTGCCCATCTTACTTCGAAGTTCTTCCTCCACAGGTCCTTTGTGCTCAATCGTCAGATATGAAATACATCGCCGTGCATCGAGCTGGTAAGGCGCCGGAAATGCATCCGTGGGGCAAATGTCCAGACAAGCCTGACACGACCCGCAATGGTCGATCTCAGGTGAATCAGTCTCTATTTCCAACGTTGAAAAAATCGACCCAATAAAGAACCAACTCCCAAGTTCGCGACTGACCAGATTGGTGTGTTTCCCTTGCCATCCAAGCCCCGCCGCCTGTCCCAATGGCTTCTCCGCGACAGGGGCCGTGTCCACGAATACCTTGACGTCGCCCCCGGCCTCAGCAATCAGCCATCGCGCCAGCCGCTTGAGGCGCTTCTTGACCACATCATGATAATCCTTGTTGCGCGCATAAACCGAGATCGTCGCAAGCTCAGGATCATCCAGGGTCACCAAAGGATCCTCAGCCGGCGTATAACTTTCGGCCAATACGATCACAGACCGAGCCTCTGGCCACAGCGCACTCGGGTCCCCTCTCCAATTCGCGCGATCCGCAAGCCACGCCATTTGCCCGTGATACCCCTTATCCAGAAACGCCGCTAACCGATCTGGCACCTGCGGCGCATCCGTAGGACGACACACACGACAGGCGTCGAACCCTTCGACAAGGGACTGCGCCACCAAACGCTGTTTTACGCTGTCTTTCATTGTTCCAGAAAATACTCTGGGGTGAGGCCGCAGGCCGAGGGGCAACGCCCCTTTCTAGAAATCCAGATCAGCATAATGCGCAGGCGGCGGAAAGCCCGGAACCTGATCCGCAAGAATACTGCGAAACGCTGGCCGGGACTTGATCTTGGCGTACCAATCCTTGACCGTCTCAGATCTGTTCCAATCCACATCTGAGATGTAATCAAGGCTCGAAATATGAGCCGCCGCAGCAAAGTCGGCCATAGTCATCACATCTCCGGCCAGCCATCGACGGCGATCCAGCAACCAGGTCATGTAATCCAAATGAAACTTTATCGCCTTTGCCCCGGCTTTGACATTCGTGCTGTCGGGAAATCCCTGGCCCATGACCTTTTTGTTGACGCGCTCATACAACAGCTTCGACGTCACTTCGCTATGAAATTTGTCATCGAACCACGCCACAATGCGGCGCACTTCGAACTTGGCTTCATGCCCTTTCGGCATCAGCGCAGGTTCGGGGTACTTTCCCTCAAGATACTCGCAAATTGGCGTACTCTCCGACATTGTCATGTTGTCGATCTTGAGCACCGGAACTTTGCCCGCCGGATTGCGCCTTAGAAAATCAGCATCAGCTTCCCAATAGCGCTCTTCAGCCAATTCACATTCGATCTTTTTCTCCGCCAAAACCAGGCGGACTTTTCTGCAAAAGGGGGAAAGCGGCACGTGATACAGCTTGGCCATGCGAATTCCGGATATTGGACGTAAACTGCCCCTCAATGCCCCGTTTGCGACCGTATTTCAATCCTCGAAACACGCAGCACGCCCATCGCGGCGGATCGTGGCCGCGCCGTCCCGCACTTGTCGCGCTCGTTTTCGAACGAAATTGTTGGGTTTTGCCGCTGAGCGTTCTTTTGGATTGGGAAGGATCGCAGCGAGCAGCGCTGCTTGCTGCTCGCTTAGATCTTCAGGACCAGTATTGAAATAGTGGCGTGATGCCGCCTCAACGCCAAATACCCCATCATCAAACTCAGCCACGTTCAAGTAAACCTCAAGAATACGCCGTTTTGACCAAAAGGTTTCCACCATAGGCGTGATCAACGCCTCAAACGCTTTACGTGACCAACTTCGACCATGCCACAGGTAGACGTTTTTGACGACTTGTTGGGAGAGGGTCGACGCACCGCGTCGTGCACCATCTTCCAATGCGGTGCGAATGGCTTTCATGTCAAAGCCCCAGTGCAAACAGAAATTCGCATCTTCGGCCGCCACAACCGACCGCGGCACAGCGTCTGACATCTCTTCAATAGGTACCCATTGGTGATCTATCCCGGAAAGACGAGAGGATTCTTGCGCCATATAAAGCGTCCGAGGCGGATCCAGATATCCATGTGCCGCCACAGTCGCACACACAATCACTGTTACAATTATCGCACCTCGCAGAACCCAACGCCAAATCCAGCGCACAGGGGCAAGCATGCGATCAATCAGGCGTGCAGGAAGACTGGGCTTTGGTTTGGGTTTACGTTTCGCCATCTACGTCAGCTATACCGCAGCAATCCGGTGGCCGGTCAATCCGCTGATCACGTCGTCACAAAAAAAGGATGGCCATGTGCTGAATTCACCGCCATCCGCCGTGGCAACAGAGCCTATTCCGCCGGAATCGCATCTTCATCAAAACCAAGAGGGTGCTCAAGCTTATCAAGCATTTCTTTCGGACAGACCTGAACAAAATTCTCGCGCTCCAGATCCCAGTACTGCAGGATATTTTGCGCAATCTGGCTACCTGTTTCCGACGCATGCCGCTCGATCATTTCCTCAAGTTGATTGATCCAATACTGCTCGCGCACCGGACAGGTCACAACTGTTTCCCGGTTGATCAGTTTATCAGCCAAGTTGTGCGGGTCATATAGATATGCCATCCCACCCGTCATGCCTGCCGCAAAATTTGCGCCCACTGAACCAAGGATAACAGCAATACCGCCAGTCATATATTCGCAACCATTCGAACCGCAGCCTTCGATGACCACCTTGGCACCCGAGTTGCGAACAGCAAACCGCTCACCGGCTCGACCCGAAGCAAAGAGATACCCATCCGTCGCCCCATAGAGCACAGTGTTGCCGATAATGGTGTTACTGGCCGCCTCAAGTGGGCTCGTCATAGGCGGACGCACAACAATCGTGGCGCCGGATAATCCTTTGCCGACATAGTCATTGGCATCGCCCGAAACTTCGATCTTTAACCCCGGCGCGCCGAACGCGCCCAGTGATTGCCCTGCGCTACCGGTTAGCTTTACCGTCAGATGATTGGGTTGCAGCGCATTGCGCATGCCAAAATTGCGCACGATATGGCTCGAAACACGCGTGCCCACCGTTCGATGCGTGTTCTGCACTGCGTAGTGAAGTTGCATCTTCTCACCGTCATTCAGGAACCGCGCAGCATCGCGTACGATCTCGGCGTCTAGCGTGTCAGGTACATCATTGCGCGGTCGGTTACGGTCAAAGGTGATGTGTCGCGCGCCATCCACTGAAATGAGCATTGGGTTGAGATCCAGATCATCCAGATGCGCGCTGCCCCGGCTCACTTGAGTGAGAAGATCAGGGCGACCAATCACCTCGTCCAGTGACCTCGCACCGATGCTCGCAAGGATTTCCCGCACTTCCTGCGCATAGAATGTGATCAGGTTCACGACCTTATCCGCGTTTCCGGTGAACTTCGCGCGCAGGCTCTCATCCTGCGTACAAACACCGACTGGGCAGGTGTTGGATTGGCACTGACGCACCATAATACACCCCATCGCAATCAACGCCGCCGTGCCGATTCCATATTCCTCAGCACCCATCATCGCAGCCATGACAATGTCACGCCCGGTCCGCAAACCACCATCGGTGCGCAGCGTGATCCGGTCGCGTAGATTGTTCATCGACAGCACCTGGTGCGCCTCGGTCAGGCCCATCTCCCACGGCAGGCCGGCATATTTGATCGAAGTCGCAGGCGACGCCCCCGTCCCGCCATTATGGCCGGAAATCAGGATCACATCGGCCTTCGCCTTGGCCACACCCGCAGCAATCGTGCCGACACCGGATTGCGACACCAGCTTCACGCAGACCTTCACCGTCGGGTTGATCTGCTTCAGATCGTAGATCAGCTGCGCCAGATCCTCGATGGAGTAGATATCGTGGTGTGGCGGCGGTGAAATCAATGTCACGCCTTCCGTCGAATGCCGCAACCGGGCGATCAACTTAGTCACTTTCATGCCAGGCAACTGCCCACCCTCACCGGGTTTCGCACCTTGCGCGACCTTGATCTCAAGCTCTTCGCACTGGTTGAGGTATTCCGCAGTCACCCCAAACCGGCCAGAGGCCACCTGCTTGATCTTCGCACTTGGATTGTCGCCATTTGGTTCCGGCACAAAATGCGCCGGGTCCTCGCCGCCCTCACCGCTGTCACTGCGCGCACCAATCCTGTTCATCGCTACGTTCAGTGTCTTGTGCGCCTCCGGGCTCAGCGCACCAAGCGACATACCGGGCGTCACAAAGCGTTTCCGAATGGCGGTCACACTTTCCACCTCTTCAATCGGAATTGCTTCTCCCATGGGCTTGATCGCCATCAAGTCCCGCAAATGAATGGGCGGATTGGCCTGCATCGCCTGGCTGTAACGCTGCCAAAGCTCATAGCTCGCCTTGTTGCAGGCCATCTGCATCATATGCATCGTCTGCGCGCCCCAGGCATGCGTTTCACCAGACTTACGCGCCTTGTAAAATCCACCGATTGGCAGCACATCTTTACCACCCTGGAAGGCCTTTGCGTGTATCTCTTCCAGCTTGCCCTGAATACCGGATACACCAATGCCTGAAATCCGGCTGGTCAGTCCTGGAAAATACTCCGCACACATAGCTCGGCTCAGCCCCACGGCTTCAAAATTCAATCCGCCGCGATACGAAGAAATCACACTGATCCCCATCTTCGACATGATCTTCAGAAGGCCCTGATCAATCGCCGTACGGTATCGAGCCACCGCTTCTGTCAAGGACCCGTCCAGAAGGCCGCGGTCAATCCGGTCCGCCAAACTATCTTCAGCAAGATACGGATTCACCACCGTCGCACCGGCACCGATCAGAACGGCAAAGTAGTGCGGGTCAATACATTCCGCAGATCTCACGTTAAGGCTGGTAAATGTCCGCAATCCTTCTCGCGTCAAATGGCCATGCACCGCACTTGTCGCCAGGATCATCGGCATCCCAATTCGGGTTTCATTCACATTCTGATCCGTCAGAACGATATGCCCCGTGCCCGACCGCACGGCATCTTCCGCTTCGGCGCGAATGCGTTGAAGGCCCGCCTGCAAAGCTCCTTTTCCAGCCTCGAAAGTACAGTCAATAACCGCGGTTTCAGCATTGAAACTTTCTAGCAATACATCCCACTGCGCGTTCCCAACAAACGGACTTTCCAGAACGATAATCTCGGTCTGGCTGCTGGACTCGTCCAACACGTTCTTGAGATTTCCAAACCTGGTCTTCAGACTCATCACCCGGTATTCGCGCAAACTGTCGATGGGTGGATTGGTCACCTGACTAAAATTCTGACGGAAATAATGGCTCAGCGGACGGTATTTGGTCGACAAAACAGCACTTGGCGTGTCGTCGCCCATACTCGCCACGGCCTCTTTGCCGTCTTCCGCCATAGGCGCCAGAACCTGTTCCAACTCTTCCATGGAATATCCAGCCGCAATCTGACGGCGACGAAGGTCCGCGCCACTGACAAGTGGTTTTTCCGCAGCCTTGGCGAGTTTTTCATCCAGATCGACAATCTTGCCAACCCATTCACCAAAGGGCAGGGCACGTGCCAGCTTGTCTTTAATCTCGGTATCGTGGAACAAAAGACCCTTCTTGGTGTCCACTGCCAGCATTTGACCCGGCCCAAGCGCGCCTTTTTCACGCACAGTTGCCTCGTCTATCGGAACCATACCTGCCTCGGACCCTGCGATGACCAACCCATCTCCGGTCACCACATAACGGATGGGGCGCAATCCATTGCGGTCCAATCCGGCACACACCCAGCGCCCATCAGTCATCGCCAGAGCGGCCGGGCCGTCCCATGGTTCCATGACCGAATTGCAATAGGAATACATGTCGCGCCACGCCTGCGGCAATTCCTCAGCCTGCTTTGACCAACTTTCAGGCACCAGCATTGTCTTGGCCATCGGGGCAGATCGGCCGGCACGCACCAAAACTTCAAAAACAGAGTCTAACGCCGCTGAATCTGATGATCCTGAGGCAATGATCGGTTTGATATCTTCAGCCAAATCTCCAAAGGACTGGGACGCCATTCGGATTTCATGGCTCTTCATCCAGTTCACATTACCTTTCAGCGTATTGATCTCACCATTGTGCGCCAGCATACGGAATGGCTGTGCAAGCCACCATTGTGGGAATGTGTTTGTCGAATAGCGTTGGTGGTAAATCGCGAAGTTTGAGATGAAGCGTTCATCCTTCAGGTCCGGATAGAATTCAGCCACTTCTTCGGCAAGCATCATGCCTTTGTAGATGATGCTGCGACAGCTCAAGCTGGCAATGTAAAGACCGTCAATTCCAGCCGCCACGACCGCTTTTTCGATCCTGCGGCGAATAACATAGAGTTCGCGCTCAAAATCTTCTTCATCAATCTCCTTCGTATTTGCGATGAGGATTTGCTCGATCTCTGGTCTCGTTGCGTTGGCCTTTTCGCCCAAAACGCTGATATCGACCGGGACGTGACGCCAGCCATAAATATAGTGCCCCATTCGAAGCACTTCTGTCTCAACAATCGTCCGGCAGGTTTCCTGCGCGCCAAAATCTGTGCGTGGCAAAAACACCTGACCAACCGCCATAAGCGAGTCTTGTTTGGGTTCGTGACCCGTTCTGCGCACCTGATCATAGAAAAATGGCACCGGAATTTGGATATGTATACCGGCGCCGTCTCCGGTCTTGCCATCGGCGTCAACAGCGCCACGGTGCCAAATCGCTTTCAGAGCATCAATGCCAGCATCTACCACCTTCCGGCTTGGTTTTCCATTAACAGAAACCACCAGCCCGACTCCGCAAGATGAATGCTCTTCTGTTTCCGAATACATCCCGTTTTCGGAAAGCCACTTGCGCTTGTTTTCTTCAATTTGAGCCCAATTGGTGTCTATGTTGCTCATTGGATTCACCCTTCTTTTGGCGCAAACAAATCTAAAGTTTCTTGCGTCGTCATTTTTCTGTGTTCACCGGCGAGTGAATAACCATCCGGCGCATTATCGGCAAAAAATTCCAGTTTCAGCGGCACGCCAGCAGCATTTTCAAACAGCCCAGCGGCGGGATGTCGGATACCGTCATTAACGGTTCCGTACCAAAGTGTAGATCCGCAGATCTCACAAAACCCGCGCTCGGCCCAGTCTGATGACCGATAGCTTTTTGCCGGGCCATCAAAACTTACACTTCCAGGTTCGGTGGCTAGGGACATAAACATCGAACTCGTGTGGCGACGGCACATTTCACAGTGGCACGCGCGTATGATCGACGAAGCAAAGCGGGCATGAACTGTTACAGCGCCGCAAAGGCACTGTCCTGAAATTTCATTAATCGCTTTTTTCGGCATTCAGTTTTCCTTAACCACTTAGGTCAGCCAGCCTGATCATCCTGTTTTGGTCTTTCACAACCGCACCGACGCGATACCGACGTAATACCGACACGATACCGACGTTGGTTTTTACTCAGCAGCGACCGCTTGTGCGCCCTGCAAATCATCTAGAATGGTCTGCGCCGCATCCCGCCCATCCCGGATTGCCCAGACAACAAGGCTTGCACCACGAACAATGTCTCCAATCGCGTAAACACCCTGCAATGATGTCCGGCCCGTCCCATATTCAGCTCGAACAGTACCCCAGCGCGTGACTTCCAATCCACTCTGGTTCCATAGGGCAGGGAGGTCTTCGGCCTCAAATCCCAACGCCTTGATCACCAGTTCCGCTGGTTCATCAAAATCAGCCCCATCAATTTCTTCCGGGCTCTGACGTCCTGTCGCATCGGGTGGCCCCAAACGCATTTGCTGAACTTTGACAGTACTGACTGGATTACCGTGAAACGCTTTGGGCGCACTAAGCCAAACAAACTCGACGCCTTCTTCCTCTGCATTGGCCACTTCGCGCTGACTTCCAGGCATATTGGCACGATCTCGGCGATAAAGGCATTTCACTGATGTCGCGCCTTGCCGCACCGCAGTGCGCACGCAATCCATCGCTGTGTCGCCGCCACCGATGACAATGACGCGTTTGCCTTCTGCGTTCAGTTCACCACTGTCAAACTCAGGCACATCGTCGCCAAAACTCTTGCGATTACTGGCCGTGAGATAGTCAATCGCGCGCACGATCCCGGACGCCCCAGCGCCTGGCCCAGGCAGTTCTCGGCTTTTATAGACACCAGTTGCGATCAAGACAGCGTTGTGTCTGGCCTGAATATCCGCAAACGAGACATCCTGACCCACATCGCAGTTCATTTCGAATGCGACGCCACCTTGTTCAAGCTGGTCGATGCGACGCATGACAACGTCTTTTTCAAGTTTAAAACCAGGAATGCCATAGGTGAGAAGCCCACCTGCACGGTCATATCGGTCATAAACCGTCGCCTGAAGGCCTGCCTGACGCAGGACATCTGCCGCCGCCAGCCCACCGGGGCCCGCGCCGATTATCCCAACGGACTCTGTTCGTTCAACTTGTGGTGCAATTGGCTGAACCCAGCCTTCTTCCCAAGCAGTATCCGTTATGTATTTCTCAACGGCCCCGATCGTCACTGTGCCATGACCCGACTGTTCGATCACACAATTGCCTTCGCACAAGCGGTCTTGAGGGCAGATACGGCCGCAGATTTCTGGGAACGTATTCGTTGCCTGACTGATATCATATGCCTCTTGCAATCGGCCTTCCGCTGTAAGGCGAAGCCAATCGGGAATGTTGTTGTGCAGTGGGCAATGATTCTGACAATAGGGCACGCCGCACTGACTGCAGCGCGCGGACTGTTCCTTTGCCTTTTCGTCAGCATATTCCGCATAGATTTCTCCGAAATCCTCTCTGCGAACCTCTGCATCCCGCTTTTCCGGCATGTCCCGTTCGACAGTTACGAATTTCAACATCTGCTCATTCGCCACGAAAGCCTCCATTCCTCCAGCCCAATCTCTCTAAAGGACAGGAATGGCAAAATAAAGTCATAAAGTATGACCTAATAGCTGAAACTTTGTTCTGAGTGGCAGTTTTTTAAGAAAAATCTTTGAATTTTGGGTCCGATTCGGAACTAAATGACTTCTTTTCTCTCAATTCTAGTGGTTTATAGCTGGGCTGGAGACAAAAACAGAGGCGCAAGCATGCCGCTTTTCCAACTGATTCTGGTGGCCGTCATCCAAGGCATCACAGAATTTTTGCCTGTATCCTCCTCTGGGCACCTTATCTTGTTGCCAAGTTTGACCGGTATGGAAGATCAGGGCCAAGCGATTGATGTCGCCGTCCATGTCGGCACGTTATTTGCAGTCATCATCTATTTCTGGAATGACGTGAAGTTGGCACTCCTTGGGTTGCCTCGCATGTGCATCGGCAAGATCGACACCGAAGGAGCAAAGCTTGCACTTTTGCTCGTTGTCGCATCCGTTCCCGTGGTAGCATTTGGTCTTATCCTAAAGATCACCGGCCTAGACGAATCTCTACGCTCCATAGCTGTCATCGGATGGGCCATGCTCGTGTTCGGCTTATTCCTATATTGGTCCGATCAGGTCGGCGGAACATCCAAAGCAGATAAAGACTGGTCAATCCCCGACGCATTGGTCATAGGCGTCTGGCAAGCCATCGCCCTTATACCCGGCACGTCACGCTCTGGCATCACAATAACAGGTGCACGTTTCATGGGATACGCCCGACACGACGCGGCCAAAATTGCGATGCTCATGTCGATCCCAACCATCATTGCAAGCGGCGTGTTCCTGGCAGGCGAAACCATGGTGAATGCAGATATGGCTTTGCTCAGAGATGGTGCAATCGCAGCAGCTATCGCTTTTGTAGCAGCGCTCTTGGCGCTTGTGCTCATGATGCGCCTATTGCGCAGCGTGTCATTCACACCCTACGTGATTTACCGCGTTCTGTTGGGTTTGGTGCTGCTCTTTATCGCCTACACCTAAGGCCGATATCAATCTGCACGCAGATTTTTCGCCGACTCTTTCAGAGCTTCATATTGTCCCGCAGGTCGGAAACGCCAAAGATAATCGGGGATCACCGCTTCAATCGCGACAGGTCTTATGCCGAGGTCCGCCAGTGTCTTGGCACCCTCTTGCGCAACATTATCAACGCGCAGGCTTCTAACCTGATCACGCGTGATCTGTGGTGGCACAAGACCTCCGGTTAGAAATTGAACCGCCTCCATTCCCGTGGCCATCGCATTGGCCGCCCAAAACGGAATATTGAGGATCAGTCGGCGACGGCGAATAACCCTAAGCATGTGCTGCATCAGTTCGCGAAATGTGTTCACATCCGGCCCGCCCAACTCATAGACACCCGAAGCGGCATTACCCTCAACGCTCATCGCGACCGCCTCTGCAACATTGTCCACATAAACTGGCTGAAATTTGGTGTCGGCCCCGACAACAGGCAGGACTGGACCAAACCGGGTCAGTCCGGCAAATCGATTGAAAAACTGATCTTCTGGTCCAAAAACAACAGATGGCCGTAGGATGACAGCACCAGGCATATGCGACAGCACAGCCGCTTCGCCCTTTGCCTTGGACTGGCTGTAAAGACTGTCAGACGTCTCATCCGCGCCAATCGAAGAGATATGGACCATCCGTCCAACACCCTCTTCCGCAGCAATGCGCGCAATACGTTCGGCACCGTGATGCTGGACAGCCTCAAAATTGTTCTTTCCGCCTTTGTCGAACGTGCCCACACAATTGACAACGGCATCAGCCCCCTGCATCACCGAACGTACACTGTCATCGTCTCGGATATTGCAAAAGACCGGCTCAACCTGTCCCACAACGCCGTAGGGTTTCACATGCATTGCCTCGTTGGGACGCCGCACAGCGACCCGGACCCGCCAGCCGGATTTTGCCAGCCTGCGAGCAATATATCGCCCTACAAAACCAGAACCGCCATAGATTGTGACAAGTTGCGACATAAGAGGTGCTCCCGTTGCGCCTGCGTGTCTCTTCGTACCTCTGTCATCGCTTTTCGACAAGGCGGTTTGATGTCTCAGGAGTTAGTGAGAATTGACGTTGACACACTTCGACCAGATGGCTACATGCCCCAGACGACACCGGCCCAGGTGGCGGAATTGGTAGACGCGCTAGCTTCAGGTGCTAGTGTCCGTATGGACGTGGAGGTTCGAGTCCTCTCCTGGGCACCATTCCCTCCACGAAGGGAATTTTGAATGGCGAACCACTTTCATAAAAACGATCTCCCAGATGGTCTTGAGTTGGGACCCAGCGTGGCCATTGACTGCGAAACGATGGGCCTGAACCCGCATCGTGATCGTTTGTGTGTCGTACAGCTGTCCGGCGGTGACGGCGATGCGCATATTGTTCAAATCGAGCAAGGGCAAACATCGGCACCCAACCTCGAAAAACTTTTGGAAGACCCTGAGGTGCTCAAACTCTTCCACTTTGGGCGCTTCGATATCGCCGCACTGTTTAACGCCTTTGGTGCTCTGACACGGCCCGTGTACTGCACAAAAATAGCAAGCAAATTGGTGCGAACGTACACAGATCGCCATGGTCTGAAGTACCTTTTGCAAGAACTGCTCGACATCGATATTTCCAAACAACAACAATCCTCGGACTGGGGTGCGTCCAATTTGACAGATGCCCAGCTCGTCTATGCGGCTTCGGATGTACTCTATCTTCACCAGCTGAAGGAAAAACTGGACTTGCGCCTAGAGCGCGAAGGTCGGGTCGAAATGGCAAAATCCTGCTTCGACTTTCTTCCCACCCGTGCCAAGCTGGATTTGGCTGGCTGGCCGGAAACGGATATCTTCGCGCATTAATGATGACCTTGCAGGACGATTTTTACTCGCGATTGGTAGCATGGATGAAGATCATCCTGCCTCTGGCAGCACTCGGTCTTTTGTCAACATTGTTTCTTATATCGCAGAGTGTCGACCCAACCAAAGCGATTCCGGTGGTCGAGCTGGACCTTGAACAACGCGCCCAAGACCAAGGCGCGACAAACGCGGCCTTCGCAGGCGTGACTCGCGGCGGAGACGAGATCATGCTGGATGCTGTTTCTGCGCGGCCTTCACAAGAAGATGCACAGATTATTGATGCAACTGATGTGTCTGCGGAACTACTGTTGGTGTCAGGTGCAGTGATCGATGTGTCCTCCGAAACTGCAAAGATGAACCAGGCGCGAAACACCGCGACGATGGCGGGAAACGTGCGCGTCGTAACAACCACCGGGTATGATGTTACCACAAACCAACTGAACGCTGACTTCAACGTGCTCTATGCCGAGTCTCCTGGACCGATTGCAGGCGAAGGGCCACCAGGCACACTGACGGCCGGTCGCATGACGTTGAACAGCAACGAAGAGACGGGAACCGCACATTTGGTTTTCACCAACGGGGTGAAACTGATATACACCGGTCACATCTCCAAGGAATGATCCTCTTGCTTCGGTTCGTACACTCCTTTCTGCTTTTGGCTATATTCTGGGCTCCAAACGTTGCTTTGGCGCAGGGTGCTCAAATCGCTTTTGGCGATACCGCCCAAGACAGCCGACTCCCGGTCGAGGTGACAGCCGATAATTTGAATGTGAACCAGGAAGATGGGACAGCCGTTTTCACTGGTAACGTCTTGATCGGGCAGGGCGAAATGAGGTTATCTGCACCCCGTGTTCTGGTGGTATATAAGCCAGATCAAAGCGGCATTGAAAAACTACAAGCTACAGGTGGTGTTACATTGGTGAGTGGTCAGGATGCCGCCGAAGCACAGCAAGCTGACTACAACATCGACTCAGGCATGATCGAAATGCAGGGAAGCGTGTTGCTTGTTCAAGGCACCAATGCTTTGACCGGTGACAAAATGTTTGTCGATACGCGTGCAGGCACGGCGCGCGTGAGTGGCCGCGTGAAAACCATTCTCCAGCCGGAAAATTGAATATGGCCATACCTGACCTTCACATCGCCCACGAAAACACCGGCCTGACCATCAATAACCTTCGTAAAAGTTATAAGAAACGTGTGGTAATACGGGATGTGTCACTGCAACTGCAGCAAGGTGAGGTTGTTGCGCTTCTTGGGCCAAATGGGTCGGGCAAAACCACGACATTCTATGCCATTGCAGGACTGGTCTACTCCGAGGGCGGCAGTGTCTCGATTGATGGCAGAGACGTTTCCAATTTGCCGATGTACCGACGCGCCAAACTGGGCATCGGGTACTTGCCACAAGAGATGTCAATCTTTCGGGGTATGAGCGTCGAAGACAACATCATGTCCATCCTGGATATTTCTCAACCTTCACGCCGCAAAAGACGCGAACGCCTGGAGGAACTCCTTTCGGAGTTTTCAATTGAGCACCTGCGGCGCGCGCCTGCACTGGCTCTGTCGGGCGGGGAACGCCGCCGTGTCGAAATTGCGCGCTGCCTTGCGGCGCATCCAAAATATCTCTTGCTGGACGAGCCGTTTGCTGGTGTCGATCCGATTTCTGTTGGTGACATCCGCCACTTGGTCGCCGACCTGAAAAAACGAGGTATCGGTGTTCTCATCACGGACCACAACGTGCGCGAGACGCTCGAAATTGTGGATCGCGCCTACATTCTTCACGATGGCAAAGTGTTGATGTCTGGCTCCCCCGATGAAGTGGTCACAAACGAAAATGTCCGCCGCGTCTATCTTGGTGATAATTTTCGGATTTCTTAGCGAAAATGTCGCTTATAAAGCCGGTACGTTAACGCCAACCTCATTGACAAGTAACCTACAAAAAGCCTCAAATAGCAGTATGCCTTTTGCGGTCGTTACATTGATAGCTGAGTCATTCTGGTGTGACCGGACAAACTTTGATCAAGCAACCCGATGGGCTCAATTTCCCGACCAAAGCAACGATCAAACGGGCTTGTTACCCGCTTGATGCTTTCTCGGCCTTTTGGAGGATATTCTATGCGCTATCAGATCACTGGAAAACAAATCGACATCGGAAGCGCATTGCAGACCCACGTAGAGAATGAATTGAATTCAGTTGTGGAGAAGTATGCAGAGCGCCCGACCGATGCGAACGTCATATTTTCCAAGAGCGCAGCAGAATTTGTGTGTGAAGCAACCATTCATCTCTCTACAGGTCTGACAGCGCAGGCCAAGGCGCATGCACACGAAATCTATGCAGCGTTCGACCAATGCAGCGAAAAGATGGAAAAACAACTCCGCCGCTATAAACGGCGATTGAAAGATCATCACAGACAGCGTTCGGAACCGGTTGAACTTTCAGAAGCTTCCGCCTATATCCTCGCTTCCGACAGTATCGGAGAGGATTCGGAACCGGATACGCTTCAGCCCATCATCGTGGCTGAAATGGAAACGAAAATCCCTTCTCTTTCCGTAGGCGAAGCAGTTATGCAGATGGAATTGGCGGGTGCGCCGGTTCTTGTGTTCAGAAACGAAGGCAAAGATGGATTGAACGTCGTGTATCGCAGAGATGACGGCAACATTGGGTGGATCGATCCGTAAACCAAATTGGCAGCAGGCAAGAGATCCTGCGCCTCGGAGCAACAATTAGATGCAATTTTCTGAAATCCTCAAACCAGAGGCGATTCGGGTATTTTCCTCTATTTCGAGCAAAAAACGCCTTTTGCATGAACTCGGCGCAATTGCTGAGGCAGCGTACGGCCTGGATCAAACACGTGCTGTCGAGGCTCTATTGGAACGCGAAGCCCTTGGGCCCACTGGCGTGGGGCATGGCGTGGCCCTTCCGCATGCCCGGCTTGATGGCACGGACAAAGTGGTCGGAGCTGTACTGCACTTGGATTCACCAATCGATTTCTCATCCGTTGATCGGCAACCTGTTGATCTTGTGTTCGCTCTGTTTGCGCCAAAAGATGCAGGGGTAGAACATCTCAAGGCTCTGGCTCTTGTGTCAAGAACACTGCGTGACACCTCCATATGTGCCAAACTGCGCGCCAACAATGATCCGGCAACGCTGTACGCGATCATTACAGAGTCACAGTCAGTTCAAGCCGCCTAACGACGAAGCGTTTTGGTTTTAGCCTGAGGCATAGATAAAGTCGAAACACACAAAAAGCTTTAGTTGGATTTCCAAGCATCAAATCCGAACATCATGTAGTCACGCTGATAGATCTGCGCGATACGTTGCTCAATCTTGTCATCATAGATGTCCGCAAGTTTGAAGGGCAGATCATCTTCCTGAACCACTAGACCCGGAGCATCTTTCCACCCAACCTGCACCGCGAGTCTCGACAATTCATCGCCCATTTCACTCTCTCGAAAAATGTGATCAGGAATGATGAATTGGGCCATGCCCTGAAGAACCGCAGATTGAGTCGCCCAATGGGCATCAACACGAATTGCAGTTTGACCCGCCAAGTTTGCGATCAAAAAATCAAGAAACCCTAAAAACGCATCTCGATGCTCTGCCAACCCGTACTCCTCCGACGGAAATTTCCCTGGCAAAGGGATTTTGAACGAGTTCCTTAGAATTTTTCGAATACCGTCAAACGTTCCTGGTCCGGTCTTCAATATCTTGGTGCAGAACGCATGATGCGCCCGCACAACGGGATGCCGCAGTACGGTAAAACTGCGGTGGCCAGTGTTCTTACGCTTCCACTGCCGCAGCGATTTTTGATTAAGGCCTGTCTGCAAGTCTTCGCTCGTGCCGCCATCAAGTTGCGCCATCCAGTTTAGCACCGAGCCTTCTGGTCCGGATCGAACGGGCAAATAAAGCAGTGGTGCTTCTTTGCAAGTGACAAAGCTGGGGGCAGCAGGCCCGCGGCGTGGCTCGAAACTGGGAGTCCGGTGCAAATTGAAGCGATCAAGTCGCGCTATGGCTTTTTCAAAGTCATGCGGATTCGAAACCTTGTCAGTGAGCGAGCTTGGGTTTTGTTTTTTGAGTCCCTTGTCCAGCGCGTCAAGTTGCTCTTCGCTCCCTAAAAACTGAGCAAGACCATTAATGACGTTAATATCCTGTAGATCCTCATAGGCCAGGTAAAATGCCGTTTGCCCGGATTTTTGAAGATGGTTCATCAATCGGACCTGAAAGTCGTGTGTCTGGTTCAGATGCGTCTCAAACTCGTCCCCATCGAACCGGACACGGCTGTCTTTACGCCGTTTTACGTTTGTAAGTTTCCATTGCCCCGTGGCCTGCGCAATTTTCCAAGAGACATAGCTGTCCAGTGGATTGCGAGTGAGGATGATTTTAGCACATCGGGTGTCATCTAAAACTGTGTCCAATATTCTTGGGTCATGGTCATGGAAATACCGAAACCCACCCAAACCCGCAGGCCTGTTTTTGATAGCATCGATCAAACGAAGCGGATCGGCATCGCGGGTTGCGCGTGTCACTCCTGCAATTTCTGTTTTGTTGGGGTAACCAATGAAGTGCGGGTTGAATGCCTCCCCGAAACACTCAAATCGGTCAAACGAGTTAATGTTAGATTCAAGGAAGTTCGAACCTGTGCGCATCTCGGCGAACAATACAAAATAGTCGAACCGATTTGCCATCTACTCTATCGCACCAGATAGGGTTTTGGTTTGTCCTGGTCTGGCTCATGCAGCCTGTGCTCAACCGGAAAGTCACCCATGAGGTAGGGGTGCATGCCCTGATTTTTCAGGTTTTGGAGAAACTGGCCGAACCCTGTCAGATCAGACATTTTCGGCACCTCAGCCAGTCCAAACTGTGTTTGTTTCCCGATCTCATCAATAATCGTCTGCAAAGGTTCCATCGGCGCTTCGATAAACTCTGCCATGGTCCAAATCCGCACCCGCGCCTTGGCCCAGGGAGACCGCAGAACCTCTAGATGTTTGCTCTCGGTTTGTTGCAACCGCGCAGCTTCCTGACGAATGTCTGAAAAATTCTTGTTCGATTTGAAGAGCGTCACCGCCCAGGCACCCGATATTACCGAGATCTGCGCATTTGGGTCTTTTGCGATATCCCATTCGATATCCCGGATCTTGTCACGAGGGCCCATCTGAAAACACTGCCGTTCACCGCGGGTGTTCCAAATGAGACTGGAAAGAAACGCGCGCGGATTGTAGTCGCGCAATGTAGCATTGTCGCTCAACGCTCCATTCATCACCGTCTGATATTCAGAGAATTCGGCTTTTTCTGGTGCAAACAAGTGACCATGCACCCGGGTTCCCGTGACCTTTCCAAGCCAGGGTTCGAAATTTTCAAAGAGGTCACTGAATCCCTGAAAGACCGAATACTGCGCGCAGGTCAGCCCATTTTCGCGCCCCTCGACAGGAAAACGGCTTTGCATAAACAGACCGCGTCGCCCGCGCGTCCGCCGCTCCACAGCCTTGGCAAAAATTCGGTCGATTTTGCCAGGGTTGGGCTCAGTCCGTTTCATCGCGCCGGCAGGGTCGGTCAAAAACGCATCATAGAGGCGATTGGCGAAAGGCCAAATCTTACGGGCAACGAAGCAATCAGAACGGCGCAAAAGCTGTAAATGATCATCGTAGAAAATGTGTGGCTTACCCTGATAGTCGAATTTCGAAAGCGTGAGAGACCGGCTTTCGATTTGCCGGGAATAAAGTCGCGCCAACGTCTGGAAATAGCTTTCGTCGGGTATCCAAACCTTGCTGAAATACCGATCATATACGGCACGGTCCGGATCATCGAGAATGGCCGACAACGTTTGTCTGGTCAGGCACCACCATTGGCTTCCCATATGCGGTACAATTCCGTTGGGGATGCGCCGACGATAACGGATCAAGCGTTGAAGTGCGACGTACCTGTCGAACATGAATCTGTTATTGCGCCACGAAAACGGAAATCGAAGCGTGAACCGCTCTTTGTCGAAACCACCGATTGTCCATGGCACATCAGACGTTGTTGCGGACTCGATAAAGTCTGTTTGAGGTCGTTCTGCCAAGTAATCAATCAGTTCCTGAACTGGCCGCAATGGAAGGCACGACCCGGACGCAAGATACACGTGCCGCACATGCGTAAACTGATCCAGCATGAGGCGTGAAGCACTTTGTGTCGCCGCCACCAACGCCCAAGTGCCCCATTCGCATCGATGCCTTTTGGAAAACCGAACATTTGGCAGATCAGACAACGCTTCGACAAAACCATTGTATGGGCCTGGCAGCACGTTCTTGTCGACATGCACGACAATAGGGCAACCTGCAGCAGACCAATGGCGTGCCACCTGCTCTGCACGGTCAAAAGCCGTGTGAACCAGCATTATAATGCCAACGCTCATCTACTGCTCTTCTTCATGCCCAGTTCCCCTTAGACATTAGTCCGAGGATCTCAAGTTGCCTCCAGTTTATATATTTTTCCGACCATTTGCACCAAAGGTCTGGATTCTCTTTCACAGAGTCGACATAGGCCTTGTATTCGACGCTGCCTTGATAGTGCTGTTTGCGCTTCAACTCTTCTTCGGCTTTGGCGGCAAACGTGTTCAAAAACTTCACGTGAAGCAGGATTCCACTGGCCTTTTCTCCTCCCCATTCATCGTAAGTAAGATTGAGCCCACGGGGCAAAAGCATGTGCGTAGAGCTGATGTAGGTGTAACGCTTGTCCCATTTGACCAATGGCGTCTTGTTCAGAGCGGGCGCCTTTGTGGGCTTGTCAGTGAAAAACATCCGACTGCGCGGCCCACCTTGAATCCACAGGTTGCCATATCGTTTGTTCTTTTCGATTACATAGTTGCCGGGGTCAAACCAACTGGCGATCTCCACAGGATCCTGACCGGGCAAATAAGGCACCGCATCAATCCGGCCTTTGGGGTACATGTCCAACAACATCGCGCCGAACGAACGCACTTGGCTGACGTCAAGCCAATCGGTCAAAGCGCGTATAGGTCGCGTGTCACAGAACGGGTAAATGAACAATTCATCGGGGTCGACCACAAGCGTCCAGTGCCCATGTCCATATTTTCTCTGTAACCAGTTTAGCCAATCAACACCAAACTTTGAGTTCTTGTAGCTCGCCTTGGTTGTCCAGACCGACACGTCGCTTTGGTTCGCAAGATACTCTCGCCCACCATCGCTGCTGTCGTTATCAACAATCAGGAAGTGCGAAACACCAAGATTTCGATAGTATTTGAGAAAGTAGGGAAGTCGAACATTCTCATCCCGAATAGTCGAGAACAACAAAATGTCGCCAGGTAGAATTTTGCCGGTGCGGTTCACCACGGGTTTGAGCGAAAAATGCTTTCGAAACGCGCGGACTTGGTGGCGCTTTCTGCGCAGTCGCATCACGTATGACTGCAACAAACTCAACGATCAAACCCTCACTGCAGGCATCAATTCTAATTGACACCTTAGGACTTGGCGCTTAACGCAACCTTTTTGCAGGATTTTGCTGATGACTTCAGCCCAAAATTGCCTGTCACTACTCGTGAACACTATACTAAGTGATTGGGTAAAGTAGGTAAACTCCCTAACAAAACTCACACCCAGTTCCCCTTTGACATCAAACCCATAGCCTCCAACTGACGCCAACCCAACAATCTGCTCGACCCCTCGCACCACAGGGTTGGATTTGCGGTGAGAGCGTCGTAGTAATCGTCATACAATTTGGAATTAGCGAAGTGCTCAGCACGGTGTTTTTCTTCGTCAGCTCGCTCAACTATCAAATTGAGGAACTTCGAGTGCAACAGAACACCTGATATGCGTTCACCTCCGTCGTCATCATAAACGTGATTGAGCCGCCGAGGCAGAAGCGAATGCGCTGAGCTGACATACGCGTATCTGCGGTTCCATTTGACCAGTGGAATTTTGCCCAATGTCGGTGCTCGTTTCGGACGGTCTTTGAAAAACAATCGTGCACGGACGCCGCCTTGAATCCACAAATTTTGAAGGTCCTTTTTTTCTGCATCACGTAGTTTCCACCATCGAACCACCGAAGCGTTTCAAATGGGTTGTCGCCTGGCGTGTAAACTTCGTCCCCCACCGGGCCTTTTGGATACATGTCCAACATCAACGCCCCGAAAGATTCGTGGCCATGTTGATCTAACCACTGCGTCAACGCGGGGAGCGTGCGTGTCGTGTGATGCGGGTAAATCAGAATTTCATCAGCATCTACAGAAAGGCACCAATGGCCGTGCCCAAACTTGATCTGCAACCACGTAACCCAATCAACTCCAAAACGGGATAAACGGTAACTTTTGTCAGTTTGCCAAAGCGAAACATCTTCCTGTTGCATCAAAAATTCGGCCGTCCCGTCGTCGCTACCATTGTCGACAAACAAGAAATGCCGAACACCCAAATTTCGGTAGTGATGAAGAAAATAAGGCAGCCGCATCGCTTCGTTGCGCACAGTCGAAAACAAGAGAACATCCTGTGCTGCAATTTGTGGCGTGCGGTCGATGATGGAAGATAGCTGCCGCCTTTTTCGGAACGCACGAAACAGCAACCTACGGCGTTTCCACCGAAGTCTGTAGGCGAATACTGCTTTCGACAGCGCGCTCATGAATTGCCCGAATTAGTGCCTCTGCCTGAAAATCGGGTTTATTTATCGTAATGTCCAGTTTGATGCCAACGCCAAGCATCAGAAATCATCTGGTCCAGAGTAGATTTCTTTGGATTCCAGCCCAGTTCCGCCTGCGCACGCTCGGAGCCAGAAACCAACTTAGTGCAATCACCAGCTCGTCTTTCACCGAAGACGAGTGGCACAGTCTGTCCTGTCGTTTTCTCTGCTTGACCCGCCACTTCGCGAACAGAAAAACCGGTGCCTGTTCCGAGGTTGAACACACGATTGTCTCGTCCAGAATCCAGCCACTTCAATCCAAGCACATGTGCATCGACCAAATCAGTCACATGAACATAGTCTCTGATGCATGTGCCATCTGGCGTATCGTAGTCGGTGCCAAACACAGTCAACGCGTCCCGTTTTCCGGAAATGGCATCAAGGATCAATGGGACGAGATGCGTTTCAGGATGGTGAAATTCACCGATTTCAGCATCTTGATCTGCTCCTGCGACGTTAAAGTAGCGAAAGATCACGTGCTTCAGGCCATGCGACACACCAAAATTATTTAAAATGTCCTCAATGGCCCGCTTGCTGGCTCCGTAGGCATTGAGCGGGTGTTGCGCAGAGGTTTCATCCAAGACCACATTGTCATGATCGCCATAGGTCGCGCAGGTGGAAGAAAAGACAATCTTCTCGCATCCCGCTGCAAGGGCCGCCTGGCACAGAACGAGAGACCCGATGACATTGTTGTCCCAGTAGAGCCCAGGGTCATGCATGCTTTCGCCAACTTGGCTCAGCGCTCCAAAATGCAGAACGGCCGCTGGATCGTATGTGGAAAACACGTCATCTAGTCGCGCACGATCCCGCAAATCGCCCTCTTCGAACGGGCCAAATTTTACCGCATCCGCCCATCCAGTAGAAAGATTGTCGTATGTGACGGGTATGTAACCCGCTGCTTTCAGCGCTTTGCAGGCATGCGATCCGATGTATCCGGCCCCACCGGTGACCAGGACATGTGTCAAGTTCAACCCCCGAAAGCTGGTTATTCAGCTGCTTTCGCCGCATTGACCATTTCGCTAAGGAAGCCCCACAAATCGTCGCGAAGCTCCGGTCGATCCAGCGCAAAGGCAACTGTAGCCTGCAGGAAGCCAGACTTGGATCCACAATCAAAACGGCGCCCGTCAAAGCGATAGCCATAAACCTCTTCGCCTTCCTGGCGTGCATCCGCGATGGCATCGGTTAGTTGAATCTCGCCACCCGCTCCGGTTTTCTTTTTGTTCAGTTTCTGAAGAACCGTTGGGGTCAAGATGTAGCGACCAATAACCGCCAGATTGGATGGAGACTCTCCCAAGTTTGGTTTTTCAACCATGCCTTTTGTGGACACGATCTTACCCATGTCATCCTTGATATCCAGCATCCCGTAAGACGAGGTTTGCTCATCAGGCACTTCCATCGCAGCGACGATGTTGCCGCCTGTTTCCTCATAGGCTTCCACCATCTGCTGAAGACAGGGTTTGTCCGCTGAAATAACGTCGTCTGGCAAAATAACGGCAAATGGCTCGTTGGCAATCAAACGCCGCGCACACCAAACAGCATGACCAAGACCCAGAGGCTTGTTCTGACGGGTGTATGCAATCTCGCCACTGTCCATATTGGTTGAACGCAGCACTTCCAGAAGCTCATCTTTACCTTTTTTTCGCAGTTCTTGTTCCAACTGCGGCGCATTGTCGAAATAGTCTTCTAGCGCGCCTTTTCCGCGAGATGTGACAAAAATAAACTCTTTGATGCCGGCCGCGCGCGCTTCGTCAATCGCATATTGAACGAGCGGGCGATCAACCAGCGTCATGATTTCTTTCGGCACAGATTTTGTCGCCGGTAAGAAGCGTGTGCCCATACCAGCAACAGGAAAAATTGCCTTGGTCAGTTTCTTTCGCATCTACCGCTCCTCAACAGCCCAACTCGTAACAACAGGACAAATGTGACCACTCCGTGGCGACACATAACAGTTTATTCGTTTTTTAATCGTTTACGTAGCAACATATCGCCGATTGGTCAAAAACTCAGCACATTCCCATCGCCTGCATCATGCTTTCGATACGGGGTACGTCCTCTGGGTTGTTTAACTCCCAAAACTTTCGCCCTTTCGCATCCACTTCTGTGCAAAGAATACGCCGTCCATTTTCCAGAAACCTTAATTGTTCAAGACCTTCTAGTGATTCCAATGGGCCGCATCCCCAGGTCACGTATTGCTCAAGAGCTGTTGGACGATAAGCGTAGACACCGACATGGTGAAAAACAGGTGTTGCTTCCCCATCACCATAACGATCTGGCGTAAAGGGAATGACTTCCTTGGAGAAGTACAGACCATAGCGACTTGCATCGAAAACAGCGGTTGTGCCACCGACGCGGCCATGCGCGCGATCATCCAGAAATCCGTTCAAAGCCTCACCATCGCACCTGAGTACGGGAGTGGCCACATCGGCAGATGTGTCCGACTTTAAGTCGGCTACCAAATCTTCTACAAACCAGCTTGGTGTTAATGGCGCATCACCCTGAAGGTTCACGATTATGTCGAATCCACCGCCCAAATTGACGTGAGCTTCCGCGCATCTTTCCGTGCCGTTCGCACATTCTGAAGATGTCATGACAACTTCGCCGCCAAATTCCTGAACTTCGTCGCGAATCCGCGTGTCATCTGTTGCAACAACGACTTGGTCAACGCCGTTCACCGATTTTGCAGCTTCCCAGCTGCGTTGGATAAGGCTTTTGGGCGTGCCATCTGCACCGCTGAGCATGGCAAGTGGTTTTCCGGGATAACGCGAAGATGCATAGCGTGCAGGTATCGCGATAAGTACGCTCATGTTGGTTGTTTCAAGCAGACTTCGGGTGAATACGCGATGAAAAACGGATTGGCGTAACCGTCTTTGCCGTAGGTAAGTGGCGTGTGATCGTCAAAACGCACGACCTTGCCCCCCGCGCCATGCAACACGGCGTGCCCTGCTGCGGTATCCCATTCCATTGTGCGTCCAACCCGTGGGTAAATGTCGGCCTCACCTGTCGCAATCAGGCAAAACTTCAAAGAGGACCCTGCACTCTTCATGTCTTTGACGGCATATTTGTTGATGTAGTCGTCCGTCGCCTGATCACGATGAGATTTGCTTGCCACCACGAGCAACGCCGAGTTATCCGGATTGGAGACCTGGATATCATGTAAAACTCCAATCTTGTCTTTCTCGAAAGGACCTAATTCCTCTACCGACGTTCCATCTGCCTGAGTGAAAAACATACGGTTTTTTGCCGGAGCATATACGACCCCTCGGGTCGGAGTGCCATTTTCAACAAATGCAATGTTTACTGTGAAGTCTCCCCGGCGATTGATGAACTCCTTCGTTCCGTCCAATGGATCAACAATCAAAAACGTTTGCGCCTGTTGGTCATGTGTAGACGCCTGTTCTTCGGTCACGAGCAGCGTATCGGGAAACTCCGCTTTCAGACCTGCCGATATCAGCGCATCCGCAGCTTCATCCGCTTCAGTTACTGGACTTGAGTCTGACTTAACCTTCACATCAAAATCGTCAGAGTTGTAAATCTCCATAATGACGTCACCTGCTTCCAGCGCGAGGCGTCGCATGACTATAGCCAGTGTTTCGTAGTTCAATGCACTCTCCATAAATGCCTCCCGACACGCCCATGTTGCGGGATTGGTGTGCGACCCTTATGATACGGTGCTAACGGGACGGCAAGAATTCGATGCTTAAAGCATGAACACGTCCTTGGGTTAGGCAGGCATGTTTCAGAATACGCGAAAAGCAACGCTTCTTGGATCGGTCATTACTCTGACAGAAGTGATCTATCATGCCACTGTTCGTGACATACGAAAAGCGCATGGAAACGCCTTTATGGCTATTCTGACCAGCATATTGACAACAGTCATTTTCGTGCTCGCTTTTTACTTCATGTTTTCAATTCTCGGCTTGCGAGCCGCCAAAATTCGTGGCGACTTTCTGCTCTACATGCTGTCTGGCGTATTCCTCTATCTCATGCATATCAAGACCGTCTCAGCTGTCGCCGGAGCGGACGGGTCAACATCTCCCATGATGCAGCATGCACCAATGAACACCGTTGTATCCATATGTTCGGCAGCATTGGGTGCGCTTTACACCCAAGTGTTAGCCTTGTTCATTATCTTGTTGCTGTATCACACACTCATAAACGAAATTGAGATATCACAACCTGTGCCAGCTTTTGGAATGTTTCTGCTGGCATGGTTCACGGGTTGCGCTGTTGGGCTGCTTTTCATGGCGCTCAAACCCTGGTTTCCTACCGCTGCAAACTTGCTCAAAACCGTTTATACCCGTGTAAACATGATCGCGTCTGGCAAGCTCTTTGTTGCCAATGCCCTGCCGGGCTTCATGCTGGCTATGTTTGACTGGAATCCTTTGTTTCACATTATCGATCAGACGAGGGGATTTGTGTTCATTAACTATTATCCACGTAACACCTCGTATGAATACGCCTTTATCGTTGGGTGTGTTTTGCTCATCATTGGTCTGTTGGGCGAATTCTACACGCGCCAGCATGCATCTAGTAGCTGGGATGCACGGCGATGAGAGTTCTGGTTTCGATCCTTTTTGCTTTGAGCTTTGCATCGGCGGCGTGGTCAGAGGCACTGCCGGCCTACTATGATGTCACCAACGTGGCGCCTGATGACGTTCTCAATATCCGAGAGGCACCAGGAACCGCGGCATCCATCATCGGCAAACTGGGTCATGAAGACACAAATATAGAGGTGGTTTCATTCGATAAGGCCGGCGAATGGGGACAGGTTAACATTGGCGAAATGTCTGGATGGGTGTCGTTGAAATTTTTAACTCGCCAACCGGGCCAAATCGACGATGAATTGCCAACACCTCTGGTGTGCACGGGCACTGAACCTTTTTGGACTTTGGAAATCGCCGGCGGTGAAACTGCTCAACTTTCAAGGCCTGGCGAAACAGCAGTCGATGTCAAAATGCTTGAACCAGTGACCGCGTCAAATCGCACAGACCGATATGCGATTTTTGGCCAGGGCGGTGACCGTGTATATACATTCATTTTTCATCGCGATGCGTGTTCTGACGGCATGTCAGATCGAGCATACGGGATGAGTGTGGACCTCTTCCTAACCGAGGACAAAGGCGTCAGCTACGTCACTGGGTGTTGCAATCTACAGTGAACAGTCGGATCTACCTATTTGTGCTGAAGTGTTAATCCACCACGCGGCAGGTCAAATTGATCCGCCCACCATCCCTTAACAACGTAGAGGTGTCAGGCCGCACACGGTCAATACCGTGATAGGCCAATCGCGCTTCCCCTCCCATAACCACGACATCGCCGGAACGAAGCCAAACAGATTCGGTTGCCCCAGCTCGCTCTTGATTGCCAATTCGGAAAAGTGCGTCGTCACCCAATGAAACCGACAGCACAGGCCACGAGTAATCAACCTCGTCCCTGTCCTGATGCAGGCCCATGCGCGCCTTGCCTTGGTAAAAATTGATCAAACAACAATCCGGCATACGATCCGAACTCACCAGTGTCGTCCAAATCTCAAGTATAGATGGAGGAATTGCCGGCCACGGTGAACCAGTGGGATGACATTTTTCATATCGGTACCCCGTTCGATTTGAGTACCAGCCGTATTTTCCAGCCGACGTCATTTTTACCGTCATTGGCCGCCCATATGGAGTCATGGGAGAAAAAAGGGGGCCGCCCGCACCACGTCTCGGAGATCTGTTACAATTTGCTTCTGCTTCTGGGTCCCCAGAAATCCATCAAAAATCAGAAACCCCCTTATTTGTACTGGTTTTCGCGGCATTTCGTCTTCAATCTCTTCCAAAAGAGCCAATTTAATCGCAATTCGCGGTTTTGCGTGTATCACACCGCTTGCAGGTGTGCATCGCCCTGCCTATATACCGCTCGATACGCAGGGCTTCTTGTGGGCACTGCACGTCAACGGTGGCCGGATGCCGTAACGGGTCGGGCTTCCATTCCATCGCCTTAACCAGAAGGGATCGACAAAGATATGTCCAAAGTCATCGGTATTGACCTCGGAACCACGAACAGCTGTGTCGCCATCATGGACGGCAGCCAGGCCCGAGTGATCGAAAACTCGGAAGGGGCACGCACGACGCCCTCCATCGTAGCTTTCACAGACGACGAGCGCCTTGTAGGCCAGCCAGCAAAACGCCAGGCCGTCACAAACCCAGAGAACACAATTTTTGGCGTCAAACGCCTGATCGGTCGTCGCGAAGACGACAAGGATCTGGCGAAGGACAAAAAGAACATGCCATTTAATGTCATTGATGGCGGCAACGGTGATGCATGGGTTGAAGCCAAAGGTGAGAAATACTCACCGAGCCAAATTTCAGCCTTCATTCTTGGCAAAATGAAAGAGACCGCGGAGTCCTATCTCGGCGAAGAAGTGACCCAAGCGGTCATCACTGTCCCGGCTTATTTCAATGACGCCCAGCGTCAAGCCACCAAAGACGCTGGCAAGATTGCTGGCCTTGAAGTGCTTCGCATCATCAACGAACCCACAGCCGCCGCTCTGGCCTATGGTCTCGACAAAGAAGAAACACATACTATCGCGGTTTATGACCTTGGTGGTGGTACGTTCGACGTGACCATCCTGGAAATCGACGACGGTCTGTTTGAAGTGAAATCCACCAACGGGGACACGTTCCTGGGCGGTGAAGACTTTGATATGCGTATCGTGAACTATCTTGCTGATGAGTTCAAAAAGGAACATGGCGTCGATCTAACCAAAGACAAAATGGCGCTGCAAAGACTCAAGGAAGCCGCTGAGAAAGCCAAGATCGAATTGAGTTCGTCTTCGCAGACCGAGATCAACCAGCCGTTCATCTCCATGGGCGCAGACGGTCAACCGCTGCACATGGTGATCAAACTCACGCGCGCCAAGCTGGAAAGCCTGGTTGGTGATCTGATCGCAGCATCGTTGAAACCATGCAAAGCGGCCTTGAAAGACGCAGGTTTGTCTGCGGGTGACATTGACGAGATCGTTCTTGTCGGCGGCATGACACGTATGCCGAAAGTAGTCGATGAAGTGACCAAGTTCTTTGGCAAAGAACCTCATAAGGGTGTGAACCCCGATGAAGTTGTCGCCATGGGCGCCGCCATTCAAGCCGGTGTTCTTCAGGGAGACGTCAAGGATGTCGTGCTGCTGGACGTTACTCCTTTGTCGCTTGGGATCGAAACGTTGGGTGGTGTCTTTACTCGCCTGATCGACCGCAACACGACAATCCCAACGAACAAATCGCAGATTTTCTCAACCGCTGAGGACAATCAAAGCGCGGTGACAATTCGCGTGTTCCAGGGCGAACGGGAAATGGCCGCGGACAACAAGATCCTGGGTCAGTTCAACCTAGAAGATATCCCGCCAGCACCGCGCGGGATGCCGCAGATTGAAGTGACCTTTGATATTGACGCGAACGGTATCGTGTCGGTTCAGGCCAAAGACAAGGGTACCGGCAAAGAGCACAAGATCACAATTCAGGCTTCTGGCGGATTGTCGGAAGAAGACATTGAACAAATGGTCAGAGATGCCGAGGAAAATGCCGAGGCTGACAAAGATCGCCGTGAACTTGTAGAGGCACGCAACCAAGCGGAAAGCTTAATCCATTCGACCGAAAAATCGATTGAGGAGCATGGCGACAAGGTCGATCCGACTACCGTGGAGGCCATTGAGCTTGCCATCGCGGCACTCAAAGACGACCTCGAGAAAGAGGACGCCACGGCAGACAAGATCAAAGCGGGTCTGCAGAATGTGACCGAAGCCGCGATGAAACTTGGTGAAGCCATCTACAAGGCCAGCCAGGAAGACGGCGAAGAAGAGCCAGCGGCAGCCGACGAAATGCGCGACGGAGATGATGACATCGTCGATGCGGATTTCGAAGATCTGGATGAAGACAAGCGCGCCTAACGCGCCTAACGGACAGGCGGAGGCCGGTTACTGGCCTCCGCTCTCCGATTAAAGGAGATTTCCGATGGCAAAGCGCGACTACTATGACGTTCTTGGGGTTTCGAAAGGAGCCTCAGCCGAAGAGATCAAGAAAGCTTACCGCTCAAAAGCCAAAGAGCTTCACCCAGACCGCAACAAAGACAACCCAAACGCCGAATCCGCCTTTAAAGAGGCCGGAGAAGCCTATGACATCCTCAAGGACGCGGAAAAGAAGGCGGCCTATGATCGATTCGGTCATGCTGCTTTCGAAGGCGGCACCGGAGCTGGCGCGCGCCCAGGCGGCGGTTTCAGCGGACAGGGCGATTTCGCCAGCGCCTTTTCGGACGTATTTGACGATCTGTTCGGCGATTTCATGGGCGGCGGACGCGGTGGGGGTGCCGGCCAACGCGCTGCGCGTGGCGCAGATCTAAGGTACAACCTGCGGATCTCGCTCGATGATGCCTATCGCGGATTGCAAAAAACCATCAATGTCCCCACATCTGTAGCCTGCGACACCTGCAATGGCTCAGGAGCCGAGGGTGGAGTAGAGCCATCAACATGCCCCACATGCTCAGGCATGGGAAAAGTGCGGGCACAACAAGGGTTTTTCACAGTGGAACGCACCTGTCCGACATGCTCGGGCATGGGACAGATCATCAAGAACCCCTGCGACAGCTGCGGCGGACAAGGCCGTGTGCAAAAAGATCGCTCTCTCAGTGTGAACATTCCGGCAGGCGTCGAAACCGGCACCCGCATTCGACTGGCGAGCGAAGGCGAAGCCGGTATGCGTGGTGGCCCTCCTGGAGACCTCTACATCTTCATCGAAGTCGACCGGCATGAGATTTTCGAACGCGAAGAAACTAATCTCTTTTGTCGCGTTCCTGTATCTGTGACCAAGGCGGCTTTGGGCGGTGACATCGAAGTGCCGACCATAGATGGCGGTCGTAGCAGGGTGAAAATACCAGAAGGCTCACAATCCGGGCGTCAGATGCGCCTGCGCGGCAAAGGCATGCCCGCCCTCAGGGGTGGCTCGACAGGCGACATGTTCATTGAACTGGCTGTTGAAACCCCAGTGAACCTGACATCGCGCCAAAAAGAGCTCTTGCGCGAATTCGAAGAGTTGTCCGAGGAAAACAATCCAGAGAGTAGCAGCTTCTTTCGGTCTGTGAAAAGCTTCTGGGATGGAATGAAAAGCTAATCGTTGCGTGCCGGTCGCATTGCTTAACCACCTGTTAAGTCGCGTGTGAGCATTGTGGTCTCATGCAGCCCAACTCTCAAAAATCCGAAGCCGCCATGCCGCTATTTGCAGCAGACGAACTTGTTTTTTCCTCCCCCAGAGCTTCTCAAAAACACCCTCCTTATGTTCAGGACCACCGCAGACGCCTGCGGGACAGGTTCCTGTCTGGAGGTCCCGAGGCGCTTCCAGACTACGAAGTTTTAGAATTGGTTCTCTTCCGCGCCATTCCAAGGCAAGATGTAAAACCGATTGCGCACGATCTTCTTGCCGAATTTGGCAACTTTAACGCAGTCATATCCGCGCCACGAGATCTGCTGTCACGCATACGCGGTGTAGGCCCTTCTGTGGTGTGTGAGCTTAAAGTCGTAGAAGCTGCAGCGCATCGATTGGCCCGATCGCGCGTGATCCATCGACCAGTCGTATCATCTTGGGATGCACTAATTGAGTACTGTCATACGACAATGGCACATCGCGACATCGAACAGTTTCGCGTCTTTTTCCTAGACACGAAAAACGCGCTCATTGCGGATGAAGAACAAGCGCGCGGAACCGTGAACCACGTGCCTGTATATCCAAGAGAAATTGTGAAACGCGCGCTTCAGCTTAACGCAAGTGCGCTCATTCTTGTGCACAATCATCCTTCTGGTGACCCAACACCATCGTCAACCGACATCTCCGTCACTCGGCAAATTCTGGATGCATGCGACGCTTTGGGGTTAACATTGCATGACCACGTCATTGTTGGAAAATCCTGCGAGATCAGTTTTCGGGCGGAAGGTTTGATTTAGCGAATCCATACTTCGACACGACGGTTGATCCGCCGCCCCCAAGCAGTCTCGTCACAGGCCATTGGCAACGCCTCTCCAAAGGCATCAACATCCATCGTCACACGGGTTAAATTTGCCGTCTCAGCCGCTGTTCTCACGGCATCTCTAACAGCTTCGGCGCGACGCATTGCTATTCGCTTGTTTGTCGCGGCAGCGCCTTCACCATCGCTGAAGCCAACAAATAGCAAACGGCGCGTGTCATAGCGCCCTTGTTCCAATGCCCTCGCCAAACGCAGGACGTTAGAACGCGACTGCGCATCAAGCCGTGCTGACCCGGGTTCAAACCGAAAGCTCGTCGTCAAACGCCTTAGCGGTGACAATGACGCAACCAGCCTTTGCAACTCATCCAGAGAAACTTCGGGCCCCGCCAAGGTGATCGCGTTGGCAAACCTATCACCCTGCTCATTGACCGAAATTTCTTCCTCTCCTTGATCCACAAACCCAGCACGCCGAATAACGAGTTGCGCCGACGGATCGCGCAGAAACGCCAGAAACTCTCGCACTAGTTTGGGAAATCGCCTTGCTGGAACATACAAGAATACTGGCGCTGTCAGCGGATAGTCTTCGGTTTTGACGGCTCGTCGTGTGGCCTGAAGCGCAAATCCACATCCTCCGCCAAGTGCCAATGCCCAATTGTTGCCGACTTCGGTTTGGCTGGTCAGACCAAGAGCAAAAGGGTCTTTGGTAACTGCTTCTGACAGGCTACGGCCGTCATTGAAAATCTTGGCATCACTTGTAAGGTTTTTGCCTGCAGGCTTCAGAACTAAGTCATCAATGGCCTGACCCAGCCCAGTGTTTGGACCATGAACATGGACGCTGATCGGTGCATCAGGCCCACCAAGATCAGACCAATTCATGGTCTCCCCGGAAAGAACCCCTGCAAGATCAGGAAGTGTCATGACTTGAACCGGATTTGAAGGCGAAACCATAGGCACCAGCGCGTCCAGCGCCACAACACGGCTTCGTCCACGCGCCTCAAGATCACCCAAACCTTCTTCTTGCGCCGCGCGCAGCTCCTCGTCTCGAATTTCGCGCATCGACATGGCAATATCGGCGTCACCCTGGATCAATTCAGCGATCCCGGTGTCAGAATTGTTGAGGCGCAAGAACACTTCCCCAACCACGCGTTCTTCCACAGGGTCCGCCAGAATCGCCAGAACCGTTCCGTCCTCAAGTTCTTGGAAACTGAGATCATGCTCTGATCTAATCGCAAACGCCTCCAGTAAAGCAGGTAATAACATCCGGCCTATAGTCGGAGCGCCTGAAAACACCGCCTGCGCAATGAACGTTTCGAGATTTGGGCATCCTGGCCCGGCACAATCAACGCCAGAGCCATCGACCGTAAGTTCACCATAAATGGTATCGACGCGATAAAACTCGCCGTCGAATCCTAACAGGTTGCCAGAAATCTCAACCCGACCGTCTCGTGATGTCAAAGTAACGTCTTGGGCAAAAACAGGCAGTCCGCAAACCCAAAACAAAAGTGCGGCGAAACCCGCCACACGCGCTTTTACCATCTTGACCCCTTGCTCGCAGCGCTCAATTACGTGCGATTGTCAGGTCTTCGTACAGGTTTTTCAACACAAGAAACTCACCCACAGCACCACAGTCTGGCATAGCGATCATTAGGTCACGCGCTTCCAAGTGCTCTGCTCCCGACATGATGAAAGCCTGAGCCTCTACATCTTCGTTACAGGTCGCATCGCCAACCTGAAGTTCAATATTGATCTCTACTTTGCCAATTTGCCCTGATGGGAAGGTATAGATTTCCGCTCTCAGGCCCTCAGCCAAGTCTTTGTCGTCAAATCGCGTCAGAAAACCAATTTGCGTTGATGCGGCATCATCACCGGATCCACGCCACACATGTCCTGCATCGGCATAGCTTGCCCCGTTTTCGAAAGCATGAATTTGAATGTCCGTGTCACCCTTCCATTGAACGACGTAACGGTCATACCCATTCAGATCAGAAATCGTGGTATTCGCAACGGCACCTTCTCCGTTCGAAAAGGCTGCAATAAAAAGCGCATTTTCCGCCAGAGCAGGCACGCTCGCCTGCCACAGGCCGTTCTTGTCTGTCACACCTGAAATCATCATCCCACTGTGGTGCAGCGTGAAACGCTCGTTTGTCATGCAACCAGCTTCCAGCGCCAAGACTGCCATCCCGGCATCACCGGGCTCTGCATTGAGTTCGATTTCACACGCAAAGGTCGGGGCTTTTTCTTCGACGGGTAAATCAGATAATGGCACGTCCGTTGAAGCTATGCCTTTCACAGGGCCGCTTGGAAGCGTAATCGTTTCGCTTGCGGCGACCGGCGCCGAAGGCAGAGCGGACGTTAAAACAACATCTTCAACGTGCATGTCTTTGGTCGCACTCGAACCGCCGTCGGACACCTGATTTGCACGCTCCAAAACTGGTTCTGTGCTTTCTGGTAAAAATTCGGTGGGTTCACCAATGTCCCTTTTGGTGGCCGCAACCACAGGATACGCACTTGATGTGACTGTTGCGACGGCGATACCTGACTTGGACTGGCCTTTGCCACCGACCAGCACGTTTTGCATCAAGTACCCTGTACCCATCGCACAAACGAGTACCCCACTGGTCATCGCCAAGCGTTTAAGACCAAAAGAAAATTTCATGCCGGCCTCCCACAAGCCAAAGAAACTTTCTACTGTGGTAGTCAAGAATCAAGGCCGGTCTGTGGCAGCGCAGAGGTGTCTTTTTGACGCCGTTGGTACGGGCTTTAATTCAATCTGCCATGGCAGTGTTTGAATTTTTTACCTGATCCGCATGGGCATTTTTCGTTGCGACCAGGATTGCCCCAGGTCGTCGGATCGGTTTCATCGAAGCCCTCCAGCGCGTCACCGGCAGGATTGTCTTCGCTTACCGCTTGCTCAACGGCCCCTGCCATCGCCGCGCGTTGCGCTTCTATTTGTTGAAGCATGGCTTGCTGTTCTTCTTCCGTCATTGGACGAACTTGCGACAGTTTTTGAGTTACGTCCTGGCGAAGCCCGTCCAACATCGATTCAAATAGCTGAAACGCTTCGTTTTTGTATTCGTTAAGTGGGTCGCGCTGCGCATACCCGCGAAATCCAACAACACTGCGTAGATGTTCCAGCGTCAATAGATGCTCGCGCCACTTGGCATCAATGGTCTGCAAAAGCACCTGCTTTTCAATCATACGCATGTTTTCAGGGCCAAATTTCTCAGCCTTGTCCGTCATCATTTCAAGTGCTGCATTTTCAATCCGGTCTGCAATCTCGTCGTCATCTACGCCCTCTTCATCACCCCACTCGACCATTGGCAAATCAAGAGAAAGCTGTTGGGCAACATCTGCCTTGAAGCCCTCCATATCCCACTGATCGGCATAGCTTTTGGGTGGCATGTAGCGGTCAATAAGATCATCAATCACTTCGCCGCGCATGTCGGACGTGATTTCGGACAGGTCTTCCGCTTTCATGATGTCTAGGCGTTGTTTGAAGATCACTTTGCGCTGCTCATTCATCACGTCGTCAAACTTCAAAAGCTGCTTACGGATGTCAAAGTTACGCCCTTCAACCTTGGCCTGCGCACGTTCAAGACTTTTGTTGACCCAAGGATGAATGATCGCCTCGCCTTCTTTCATGCCAAGTGTCGCAAGGACCTTTTCCAACCGTTCAGAGCCGAAAATCCGCATCAGATCATCTTCGAGGCTCAAGAAAAACGAGGACCGCCCAGGATCGCCCTGACGCCCGGAACGACCACGCAACTGATTGTCGATCCGACGGCTTTCATGGCGCTCAGTGGCCAGAACATAGAGGCCACCAGCCTCCTTGACCGCATTTTCATCGGCTGCATGTTCCGCCTCTATTCTTTGACGAAGTGCCTCTGGGTCAGCTTCAGGGTCTGCAGCGATTGCTTCAAGGATCTTCAACTCGACATTGCCGCCAAGCTTGATATCCGTACCTCGTCCGGCCATGTTTGTCGCGATTGTCACCGCACCCAGCTTGCCCGCCTCAGCGATGATCTGCGCCTCTTGCTCATGCTGCCGAGCGTTCAGAACATTGTGTTTCACATCCGCCTTGGTCAGAAGCGCGCTGAGAGACTCAGACTTCTCAATCGAAGTTGTGCCCACAAGAATGGGTTGGCCTTTTTCATGCGCTTTTTGAATGGCTCCGATAATCGCCTCGAACTTTTCGCGTTCGGTGCGATACACCGCGTCATCTTCATCCTTGCGCTCAATTGGCTGGTTGGTGGGAACCTCTACAACACCCAGTCCGTAGATTTGACCAAACTCTTCAGCCTCTGTCGCCGCCGTACCGGTCATACCTGCAAGCTTGTCATAAAGCCGGAAATAATTCTGAAATGTCACCTGCGCCAAAGTCACGTTCTCAGGCTGAATGTCACAACCCTCTTTCGCTTCAATTGCCTGGTGCAGACCTTCCGACAAACGTCGACCAGTCATCATACGACCAGTGAATTCGTCAATCAGAACGACATTCCCATCCCGAACAATATAATCGCGGTCTTTCAGGAACATTTTATGTGCTCGAAGACCCTGGTTTACGTGGTGCACGATGGTCGTGCTTTCTGGATCGTACAGAGACTGTTCTTCCTCAAGAAGGTCGTTTTCGTGCAAAATGCTCTCAAGATATTCGTTACCGTCGTCCGTGAAAGTCACGTTCTTGGTCTTTTCGTCGATCGTGTAGTGCTCTTCCTGCAAAAGCGGAATGAGTTTGTCGATGGACACATACAAATCGCTGCGATCCTGCGCCTGACCAGATATAATGAGCGGTGTCCGCGCCTCGTCGATCAGGATCGAATCTACTTCATCCACGATTGCGAAAAAATGCCCGCGCTGGTTCATTTCCTCAAGCGAGGACTTCATATTGTCTCGCAGATAGTCAAAGCCAAGCTCATTGTTGGTGGCATAGGTCACATCTGCAGCATAAGCCTCTTTTTTCTCAGGCTCAGGCTGCTGCGGGTAAACCACGCCCGTGGTCATGCCAAGCGCGGAATAAACTTTGCCCATCCATTCCGCGTCGCGTTTCGCGAGATAGTCGTTGACCGTGACGATATGAACATTGCCACCGGTCAATGCGTTCAAATAGGCGGGGAAGGTCGCAACGAGCGTTTTGCCTTCGCCCGTCTTCATTTCCGAGATGTTGCCTTGATGCAGAAAAATGCCGCCCATCAACTGGACGTCAAAAGCTCTCAGGCCCAGCGCCCTACGGGCGGCTTCACGACAGTTTGCAAATGCCTCAGGCAACAGATCATCCAGGCTCTCACCCGCCTCAATCCGGCCTTTAAATTCATCAGATTTGTCGATCAGTCCTTGGTCACTAAGCGCCTCAAATTCTGGCTCTAGAGCGTTAATTTTATCCACCAAAGGCCGCGTTGCCTTGATTTTACGATCATTCGGCGTTCCGAAAATCTTTTTAGCAACCGTTCCAATACCCAGCATCTTTAATCCGTTCTGGTCTTTCGCTTGTTTTTGATGGGCAATCGCTTGCCCCGCCCGCCCCGCAACCCTAGAACGGATGCAACGGGCAATTCGCCTTTGTATCAAGGCGATGTAAGGGCCTGTAGATACAGTGTCAACGTCACAGGGCATGATGCTTCTGAACGAATGAACAAAGGAAATCGTATGTTGCAATCATTCAAGACTTTCATCGCCGCGTCCTGCGTGCTCGGTGCCATTTCGACAGGGGCTTTCGCTCAAGATGAAGTCGACCCAAATCAGGTGCTTGCAACTGTAAATGGAACGGAAATCACTCTGGCCCACGTGATAGCGTTACGCTCTGAACTGCCCCAGCAGTACGATCAATTTCCATCGGCGCTATTGTTCCAGGGCATTATGGACCAACTTGTCCAACATACCCTCATGATGCAGTCCATCGAAGGGAATGCATCGTTCAAAAGCCAGATCGCGATTGAAAACGAAACGCGGGCAATCATGGCGGGCGAAGTTCTGCAAGGCATCGTCTCTGAAGACCCTTCCGAAGACAGCCTGAGAACCCTCTATGATGAAAAGTATCCCGTGGACCTTCAGGAGACTGAATATCGCGCCTCGCATATTCTGGTCGAGACAAAAGAAGAGGCCGCGGCGCTTGTTGCCGATCTTGAGGGTGGAGCCGATTTTGCAGAGCTTGCCCGCAAAAAATCTACCGGCCCCTCAGGTCCATCCGGTGGTGATCTTGGTTGGTTCGGAGCAGGCGACATGGTCGAACCCTTCTTTGAAGCTGTCGTTGAGCTTGAGCAGGGTGAAGTGTCACCGCCTGTGCAAACCACATTTGGCTGGCATGTTATTCGCCTGGCTGAGAGCCGCTCGCGCGCACGCCCCGAATTCGACACTGTTAAGGCCCAACTTATCGAAGAAGCGCGGCAGGCGTCAGTCGAAGCTTTTGTCTCTGATCTGCGTGAAAATGCCGAAATCACACGCGCGGCAACGGACGATATCAATCCGGACGTCATTCTGAACTTCGATCTTTTGGAGCAATAAGCATGGGCAATGCACCCACTGTTTCGCCGTTGGCACCGGAGTCGTTTCCTGATCTTCCCTTAATCAATGGCGCGCGGTTCGCAGCTGTCGAGGCAGGTGTGCGGTACAAGGGACGCAAAGACGTCACACTCGTAGCGCTTGATCCTGGGTCAGTTGTTGCAGGTGTCTTTACCAAATCCGCCACCCGGTCTGCAGCAGTTCTAGATTGTCAGGAGAAAATAGGAACGCCATCTGACAGCGGCGCTGCCATCATCGTGAATTCCGGCAATGCCAATGCTTTTACTGGCAAAAATGGAAAAGAGTCAGTGAACGCCATCGCGAATGCAGTCGCCGAGACACTCAACTTACCATCAGACCGCGTATTCACGTCATCTACCGGAGTAATAGGTGAAAGCCTGCCCCATGACCGAATATGCGCAAAGATCGAAGAGGCGGTTGGAGCGCTGTCTGAAACCCATCTACCAGACGCCGCGCATGCAATCATGACGACAGATACGTTCGCCAAAGGCGCCGGCGCGACCGTGTCAGTTGACGGTCAACAGATCCATATTGCAGGCATCGCCAAAGGATCCGGCATGATTGCCCCCGATATGGCCACGATGCTGGTCTACATCTTCACGGATGCTCGGATGGAGCGCGAAGTCTTGCAGCAAATGGTGACAGCGCTCAACAAAAAGACCTTCAACTGCATCACCGTCGATAGCGACACATCTACGTCTGATACACTTCTGGTCGCCGCAACCGGAGCATCCGGCGTGCAGGTCACCGACAAAAGTGTTGGTTTTATGGAAGCCTTACGTTCCGTCATGCTCGATCTCGCACATCAGGTCGTGCGCGACGGCGAAGGGGCCACCAAGTTCGTGGAAATTTCTGTGTCCGGCGCATCAAGCGATGCAGACGCCAAAACCCACGCCATGGCCATCGCCAATTCACCCTTGGTGAAAACAGCCATCGCAGGCGAAGACCCAAACTGGGGCAGGGTGGTCATGGCCATCGGCAAATCTGGCGCACCAGCAGACCGAGACCTCCTGTCGATCTGGTTTGGTGAGACTCTGGTGGCCGAAAAAGGCTGGGTTAGTGACACATATCGCGAAGAAGACGGTGCGGCGCATATGAAAAACGACAAGATTGAGATCCGCGTTGACCTCGGTCTTGGCGGGGGGACCGCCACAGTCTGGACCTGCGATCTGACCCACGGATACATCTCTATCAACGCGGACTACCGGTCTTGAAAACTGTTCTGGTATCCGCGGTGGCCCTGATTGACGTTGAAGGTCGCGTCCTACTGGCCCAGCGCCCCGAAGGTAAATCCATGGCAGGCCTGTGGGAATTTCCCGGCGGCAAGGTGGAAGACAGCGAAACACCCGAAGTCGCGCTGATCCGCGAGCTGGAAGAAGAGCTTGGCATCAACACCTGGGAGAGCTGCCTCGCGCCTCTGACCTTCGCCAGTCACAGTTATGACGATTTCCACCTCCTCATGCCGCTCTTCGCTTGCCGCAAATGGGAAGGGTCCCCGCAATCTCGGGAAGGTCAGACACTGAAATGGGTGCGTCCAAATAATCTGCGCGAATACCCAATGCCCGCGGCAGACATCCCGTTGATCCCGATCCTACGCGATTGGCTTTAGTGTCCGGAAACGAAAAGGGCGGCACATAGACCGCCCTCAAACCAGCCTCTAAAAAGGCTTAATCCAGATTCCGTTCGATCTCTTCACGCTCGAAGATTTCGATCACGTCATCGGCGCGTATGTCGTCGTAGTTCTCAAACGCCATACCACATTCCTGACCTGACTGAACCTCCGGCACCTCGTCCTTGAAGCGCTTCAACGTCTTGAGCGTACCTTCGTGGATCACCACATCATCACGCAGGAGACGCACACCGGCAGAGCGACGCGCGACGCCTTCGGTAACGAGACAGCCCGCCACTTTGCCGACGCCTGTGACCTTGAAGACCTCCTTGATTTGCGCGTACCCAATGAAATTCTCACGAATTTCGGCCCCAAGCAGACCACTCGCCGCCGCCTTCACGTCGTCCACAAGGTCATAGATCACACTATAGTAGCGGATCTCGACGCCCTTCTGGTTGGCACTGTTTCGCGCTGGCGCGTTTGCCCGCACGTTAAAGCCAATCACTGGCGCACCTGAGGCTTCGGCAAGACCCACGTCACTTTCGGTGATCGCGCCAACACCGGAATGAAGCACGCGTACGCGCACCTCTTCGTTGCCAATTTTCTCCATCGCCTGAACGATGGCTTCGGCAGAGCCCTGCACATCTGCTTTCACCAGAATGGGCAGCTCGGCAACATTCTCGTTTTCCTTGGCCTGTGCCAAAAGCTGTTCAAGCGATGTGCCCGACCCAGCGGCAGCACGTCTGTCTTTCGCCGCTTTCTCGCGATAGTCAGCGATCTCACGAGCTTGCGCTTCGGTGTCCACAACGTTCAACACGTCGCCCGCTTCTGGAGTACCGTTGAGTCCCAAGACTTCCACCGGAACCGATGGTCCGGCTTCCTTGACCCGATCACCCCGGTCATTGATGAGTGCACGAACCCGGCCATATTGCTCACCGACAACAAAGATATCCCCTTGTTTGAGGGTTCCGCGCTGAACCAGAACTGTCGCAACGGGACCACGGCCTACATCAAGCTGGGCCTCAATCACCGCGCCTTCAGCAGCCCGGTCCGGATTCGCGGTCAGTTCAAGGATCTCCGCTTGAAGCGCAATAGCCTCGAGCAATTCATCAAGGCCTTGACCAGTGATCGCAGAAACTTCGACATCCTGCACTTCGCCTGACATCTTCTCGACAATCACTTCATGCTGCAACAGGTCGGTTCGCACCTTGTCTGGGTTCGCTTCTGGTTTGTCGACCTTGTTGATCGCCACGATCATCGGCACTTCTGCGGCCTTGGCGTGGTTAATCGCCTCAATGGTCTGTGGCATAACCGCGTCGTCCGCCGCTACAACAAGAACGACGATATCTGTAACCTGCGCACCGCGAGCGCGCATACTGGTGAACGCCGCGTGGCCAGGCGTATCGAGAAAACTCAAAACGGCACCGCTTTCGGTTTCTACCTGATAGGCACCAATATGTTGCGTAATTCCACCAGCCTCGCCTGCGACAACCTTCGCGTCGCGAATTGCGTCCAGAAGAGAAGTCTTTCCGTGATCGACGTGCCCCATGATCGTAATGACCGGTGGGCGTGGCTTGAGGTCTTTGTCGTCGTCATCAACCGAGTCGATTACGTCTTCCACATCCGCATCACTCACACGAGTGACCTTGTGGCCAAACTCCTCAATAATCAGCTCTGCAGTGTCCGCATCAATTGCTTCGTTCTGCGTCACCATCATACCGTTGTTCATCAGAGCCTTGACCACGTCGCCGACGCGCTCTGCCATCCGGTTGGCAAGCTCAGACACAACAATCACTTCTGGCAGTTGCACTTCGCGGACAACTTTTTCACGCGATTCGACGCCACCCATTGCTTTTTGGCGTGCCCGTTCCTGCTTGCGCTTCATCGCAGCCATGGATTTCTGGCGTCCGCCTTCGCCACCCGACAGCGCCTGGTTCAGTGTCAGCTTGCCAGACCGGCGACTGTTGTCATCGCCTCGGCCTTTGTTTCCCCGGCCACGGCTGTCATCACGGTCGCGATCAGTTCTGCGCGGTGCCTGTTTGGGCGCACGTTGCTGTTGAGGTGCATCCGCAGCAGGTGCAGCCGCAGCAGCGGCGACAGCCTTCTTCGCAGCCTCTTCAGACTCGCGTTTTTTGCGATCTTCCTCATCTGCCTTCGCTTTGGCCCGTTCTTCGGCCTCGCGCTGTTCGCGTTCCTTGGCTTCCGCTTCCTGGCGTCGACGGTGCTTTTCTTCCTCGCGCGCCTTTTCTTCGGCCTCGCGATTTGCAGCCTCTTCAGACTCGCGCTCTTTGGCCGCGGCCAACGCCTTCATACGACGCTCGTATTCGGCCTCTGTGATGCCCGCAGGGCGCTTGGACGCATTGCCCGAAGCGCCGGAAGACGCGGACACACTCGCTGCCGGAGCCGCCGCACCCGGCTTGGGCTTGACGATCCGTTTCCGCTTGGTTTCCACCACGACGTTCTTGGTGCGCCCATGGCTGAAGCTCTGCTTCACGTTCCCCGAACGGGGACCGCCACGCACACCCAGAGTTTTCTTTCCGTCGTTGTCGCTCATCTACTTCAACTTCCTTTCCGGTGGGGCGTTTCCCCAGCCGAGACGCGCAAGCCTTTCAGCCTTGCCGCCTCCTCTACAACACGTTGGCACAAACCTCCAGCCGCTAGTGCAGCATGAATTGTGCTTTCCCGTCCAAAGGCCTGACCCAATTCATCCGCAGTCAACCAGCCGATCCAGGACCCGCCATAAGGCGTGCTCAGCTTGGACTTACCGCGCTCTGATCCATCGCTCGCTTGAATGAGCACTTCGGCCTCATCCTTAGACAGCCAATCCTTAACCTTTTCGTAACCTGACACAGCTTGCCCGCCCTTCCGGGCCAAACTGATCAACTCGACCACACGACGCGCCAGCATGGTCTCGACCATCTGAGGCAGGTTGTCTGGCAAGGTCACAGCCTGCTTTGCACTTCTTGAAAACAGACCCTTTTTCACCGCAATCTGCAGCGTATCAAGATCCGCACTGACCCAGATACCCCGTCCCGGCAAACGTTCCAGAATATCGGGCACCACCTGCGCCTCGGGACCAATTGCAAACCGGATCAAACCGTGCTTTGGCCGCACCTCGCCTGTGGCAATGCACTTGCGTTCCGGACCGTCTTTTTGGTCCTTGGGCTGTCCACCGCGCCCCATGTTAACCTCACGAGGCCTGAAGGATCAGGCCTCGGCCTCCTCGTCAACGGCTTCTTCGCCTTCTTCGGCGGCGTCCGCCTCGAGGTCCGCAGGGTCAACCCAACCCAACATAACACGCGCGGTCATGACAAGATCCTGTGCTTCTTCAAGAGACAAATCAAACGGCTCCAAAAGCCCGTCATCCTTGATCCGTTCTCCATCGACTGTCGTCCAGCCGCCTGCGAGTTCCCAGTCTGCGCAGGTTGCGAAATCCTCGAGCGTTTTCACGCCGTCCTCGGCCAGAGCTACTACCATTTGGGGTGTCAGGCCTTCGAATTCAATAAGGCTATCCTCAGCTCCCAAACTGCGCGCTTTTTCAAGAGCTTCGCGTGCCTGTGCCTCTAGGATATCGCGAGCCCGCGCTTGCAGCTCTTGAGCTGTATCTTCGTCCACACCATCAATCACCAACAGCTCATCAAGCTCGACATAGGCAACTTCTTCGAGATTCGTGAATCCTTCCGACACCAGAAGCTGCGCAAAGAACTCGTCCAGATCGAGCGTCTCCATGAAGAGCTTGGTGCGTTCTTCAAACTCTTTTTGACGGCGTTCGCTGTCTTCGGCTTCTGTCATGATGTCAATATCAAGATTGGTCAGCTGGCTTGCCAAGCGTACATTCTGGCCGCGCCGACCAATGGCCAGTGACAACTGATCTTCCGGCACTACGACCTCAATCCGTTCGGCCTCTTCATCCAGAACAACTTTGCTCACCTCAGCAGGTTGCAACGCGTTCACAAGGAAAGTCGGCTGATCCTCATTCCACGGAATGATGTCAATCTTTTCACCCTGAAGCTCATTCACAACCGCCTGCACACGGCTGCCACGCATACCCACACAGGCACCTACGGGGTCAATCGAGTTGTCATAAGAAATCACGGCAATCTTTGCCCGGCTGCCCGGATCACGCGCCACAGCCTTGATCTCGATAATACCATCATAGATCTCAGGAACTTCCATCTTGAAAAGTTCCGCCATGAATTCAGGAGCTGTCCGGCTCAGGAAAATCTGCGGACCACGGGCCTCGCGACGCACGTCCTTGATGTAGCACCGGATGCGGTCATTCGGACGATAGCTTTCGCGCCCGATCTTCTCATTCCGGCGCAGAACAGCCTCGCCCATACCGACATCGACATGCACATTGCCAAACTCTTCGCGTTTTACCTGCGCATTGATGATGGTGCCGATCCGGTCTTTGAATTCTTCATACTGCTTGTCACGCTCAGCTTCGCGGACTTTTTGCAGAATCACCTGCTTGGCGCTTTGTGCAGCAATCCGGCCCATATCAACTGGCGGAACTTCCTCAACAAGCGTATCGCCCACCTTGGGATCATCCAGATACTGCTTGGCTTGCTCCACAGTGAATTCAGCCTGGTAATTCTCAAGCTCTTCATCTTCCACAACCGTGCGCACACGGGTGAATGTCGCCTTGCCCGTCTTGCGATCAATTGCGACACGAATGTCCATCTCCGCTCCATAGCGGGACTTGGCCGCACGAGCGAGACTCTCTTCCATAGCCTCGATCACAAGGCTGGGGTCGATCATCTTCTCCCGCGCCACTGCCTCGGCGGTTTGCAAAAGCTCAAGCTGGTTCGCTGAAGTAATGGCCATCTCTTAGTCCTCCTCAGACCCTTCGGTCTCGATCTCGTCAAAACTATCTTCGTCAATCAGACCCGCGTCCTTGCGCGCCTTTAACATGTCCTTGATAAGCTCATCGGTCAGCACAAGCTTGGCATCCACCAGCCAGTCAAACTTGAGCCCGACAGTGCCTTCTTCCAGGTTGATAAGCACTTCATCTTCTTCCGTACCGGCCAAAACGCCCTTGAAACGCTTACGCCCATCAATCAGCTCAGCTGTCTCTAACTTGGCCTCATAGCCTTCGAATTCGTCAAAATCCTTCAGCCGTGTGAGCGGTCGGTCGATCCCTGGGCTGGACACTTCCAGCGTGTAGGCATCTGTGATCGGATCCTCAACATCCAGAACAGCGCTCACCGCATTTGAGATGTTAGCGCACTCGTCCACCTCGATCCCGCCGGTTGGCCGTTCGGCCATGATCTGCAACGTGGCCGTCTTGCCCCCCATCAACCGCACGCGCACAAGCTCAAACCCCATATCTTCTATGACAGGGGTGATGATCTCGGCCATCCGGCGATCAATCGCAGCTTTGGCAATCAGGTCGTTGCTCATCAGACTTTCAAGCACAAAAAAACGGGCGCGCGGCCCGTTGGTATTTCCCGGTGGAGCCTCCGGTGTGGACCCGAACGCGCCGCTGTTGAGGGGGATATACGCCTGCACAGGTGAGTCTGCAAGGGAATGTTTAAACCCCTTGGCAAGAGACCGCTAAATCACACAACACAGTCAATCGCACCTACGTAATACCGACGCGATACCGACGTAATACCGACGTTGGAATTCATGGCTTAAACGCGCGCCGCAAGACGATCCATGATTTTGACAAGTTCGGCGCTGATGCCCGGCTCTGACAGGGCATGGCCCGCCACGGGAATGAGCCTGAGATCAACCTTTGGCCAGAGCTTGGACAGCCGATACGCCGCGTCAGGTGGGCAGATCATATCATACCGCCCCTGCACGATTACACCCGGAATATGGGAAATTTTCCCCATGTTTTCATAGATGTACCCGTCCTGCCCGAGGAAACCTGCATTCATGAAATAGTGGTTCTCCAATCGCGCAAACGCCCGCGCGTAGTCCGCCGGGCTGTCACCGCTTTGACCGCTGGAGTGCACCGTTGCCAATGCATTTTCCCAAGCACTCCATGCCTTGGAATAACGAATTTCCTCCGCCCGCTCGCCTGAAAACAACCGACGATTATACGCAGAGATCATATCACTCCGCTCAGATTCTGGTATAAGCCCTTGAAACTTCTCCCAAGTTTCCGGCCAAAACTTCCCGGCACCGCCACCGTAGAACCAGTCAAGCTCGGCCTTTGTCATTGTAAAGACACCGCGCAGAATCAGATGTCGAACACGTTGCGCATGGCTCTGAGCATAGACCAACGCCAGGGTCGCGCCCCAGCTGCCGCCAAAGACTGCCCAGTCTTCTATCTCAAACGTATTGCGGATCTTTTCGATATCCGCCACGAGATGCCAGGTGGTGTTGTTTTCGACGCTTGCATGTGGCTTCGATCGCCCACAACCCCTTTGATCAAAAAGGATAATTCGATACTTGCGTGGATCAAAATAACGCCGCATCGCAGGGCTGCACCCGCCACCAGGGCCACCATGCAGCACGATGACAGGCAATCCATTTTCGCTGCCGGATTGCTCAACATAGACAGAATGGCCGTCCCCCACATCCAGCATGCGCCGGTCGAAAGGCTCGATCGCGGGATAAAGAAATTGCGCTGCGCTCTTTTGGCCAGAGAATTTGTCCATAACCATCCTATATAGAGTGGTGATTCCAAATGAGCACATGGAGAGCAGAATGCAAGCCGCTCAAACAACGATAGACGACGCAGAAATTGCCAAATTCGAAGCGATGGCCGCCGAGTGGTGGGATCCGAACGGCAAATTTAAACCGCTGCACATGCTCAATCCATGTCGTCTTGACTACATCACAAGTCAGATTGCCGCCGAATTTGAGCGAGATTTATCAGCACAATCTGCGTTTCAGGGATTGCGTATTCTCGATATCGGATGTGGCGGTGGCTTACTCTCCGAACCTATGGCGCGACTTGGCGCAACTGTCGTGGGCGCCGACGCGGCGCCGCGCAACATTCCTGTAGCGCAAATTCATGCGGAACAATCCGGGCTTGAGATTGACTACCGCCACACAACGGCCGAAGCGATGGCAGCCGATGGCGAACAGTTCGATGTTGTCCTGAATATGGAAGTTGTTGAACATGTCGCCGATCCACTGGCCTATCTGACTGCCTGCCAACAGTTGTTGCGCCCTGGCGGGCTTCATATCTGCTCGACGATCAACAGAAATGCCAAGAGCTACGCCGTGGCGATTGTCGGCGCGGAATATGTAATGCGCTGGCTGCCCAAAGGCACACATGAATGGAGCAAATTCATCACTCCGGAAGAGCTCTACAAGCTTATTTCAGATGCTGGTCTCAACCCTGTCGATAAAAAAGGCTTTGTGTTCAATCCGATAAATTGGTCGTGGTATTTGTCCAGTCGCGATCTGAGCGTGAACTACGTCACCGCCAGTGTGAAACCCAAATAGGCCTCACGTTTCGCCCTCAAGTTTGATGCGCAGATCTCTGAGCACAGGCAATGTCGCCTTGAACTTATCTTCCCCGAGGTCTTCAAGCACCTGCGTGATGATTGGCATGATTGCCGAGAGTGCCGCTTCACAGGCGCGTTGTCCTGCAGGGCTGATCGCAACCTGTTTGCGCCGCGCGTCATCCCAATCAGGACGCACGTGAATGTACCCAGCCCATTCAAGTTTATTAAGCGTGTTGGTCATAGCTCCGCGGGTAACATGAAAACTCTTGGCCAACTGTGCCGGTGTGCGTTCTTCTCCGGATCTGGCCAAATGGTTCAGAACCGAGAAATGCGAGATTTCCATACCTTTGGGCAAAACACGGCTGAGACGGCTTCGAATCAACTGTTCAGCCGTCAGGATCTCGCTGAAGAAAGTTACAGCCAAAGACTGCGCTGGATTTTCGTTCATTTGGGTCCAGAAAATCGAGTTTCACAGGTCAACGATGGGATACGCTTTCGTGCGTTAGACACCGTCGTTTTGTTAATTTCAACCTGTACCACACCAACATCCGTTCCGGCATCTGCCAATACGTCGCCCCATGGTCCAACGACCATACTATGCCCATATGTTTGGCGCGGCCGACCCACGGACGACGAGTGCTCACCAGTTTGAGCAGGCGCCAGTACATAGCATCCGGTTTCTATGGCTCTTGCACGCAAAAGCGCTTCCCAATGTGCGTCACCTGTAACTGGTGAAAAAGCGGACGGCACAGTCAAAAAATCAGCCCCTGCCTTGGCCAAACTGCGGTATAGTTTCGGAAACCTCAAATCGTAGCATACCGTCAAACCAACACATCCAAATGGCGTATCGCAAGTTATGGCACAGCGTCCGGGGCGGTATCCCGCTGACTCTTTATAAGTTTCGGTTTCAGAAACGCACACATCGAACATATGGATTTTGTCATACTTGGCGCAGATAGATCCATCAGGTGATATCAAGAAGGATCGGTTGGCAAACCGCCCGTCTTGATCCTGTGCCTTCAAGGCAAGTGACCCAATCAGCACCCACAAGTCCAACTCAGATGCCTGTTCGCGCAGCGCCCTGAGCGTCAAATCTTGGTCTTCAAAAGACAGAACATTCTGCTGATGTTCGCGACTTGTCGAAACGCAGTTTGTCACCTCAGGGGTCAGTACAAACTCCGCCCCTGCAGATGACGCTTCGGCGATCAATTCTTTGGTCTGAACAAGATTTTCTTGTGGATCATCACCGCTGCAAAGCTGAAGCAGGGCAGTCTTCATGCCGAAAGTAGCGCATCAAGTTTCCCAGCGCGTTCAAGCGCATAAAGGTCGTCACAGCCACCGATATGCGTCCCGCCAATGAAAATCTGCGGCACAGTACGCCCTCCACTCGCACGCTTGATCATCTCTGCTTTGCGATCGGGGTTCTTCAAAACATCAACTTCAGCAAAACTCGCGCCCTTTTGGGCCAACAAACGCTTAGCAGCGTGGCAAAACCCACAAAGCGGGGAAGTGTAAATTTCGATGGTATTCATGATATGCACTCATTCTTTGTTGAGCGCGTATTTAGTTTGCTGCCGCGGCACGCGCCAGTACCAACACGAAAATTTCATCTGCACCAGCGCTTAGACATGCCTGTGCGCAGGCGGACAATGTTGCACCAGATGTCATGACATCATCTATCAAAACTACCTTTGCACCCTTCAATGCGGACCCTTTCTTGGAGTGTGGGAAAATCACGTTATCCAATGTGCGGAAACGCTCTTCGAAACCAAGACCATCCAACACTTGGGTTTTACGCCCGCGGACCAAAACATCTGGACAATATGCACACTTGTACGTCTCCGCGATGCTCTGAGCCATGAGGGCCGACTGATTGTACTTGCGTTTCAACAGTCGCGACCAATGCAGCGGCACCGGGACGATCAGCGTAGAGGGTATTATCAACTCGGCCGCACAACGGACCATCCAGCTATGAACCAAATGGGCAACGTCGTGCCGATCACCGTGTTTCAATCCAAGCACAAGTCGCCGTGCATTGTCTTTGTACAAAAGTGCCGCGCGTCCTTTGCTCCAGGGTCGCGCTGTTTTCAAACATGTGTCGCAATGCACTTCGAGAGCGTCATCATCGCCGGGCAACGGGACACCGCATAAATCACACACCAACCCAGAAATCACCGGTGTTTCGCGCCAACATGCGCCGCAAAGGCCAAAATCACGATCAACAAGGACTTGGCACAACAAGCAGCGCGGGGGGTAAACAAGCCTGAGAGCGGTTTGTACTGCGGTTGAGATCACCCTATTGTCCTTTAATGACGCGAATTTTGACCGATCAAAATGCCCTAGAACGCAACCGCAGACGGGCGAGCAAAAACATGGCAACGTTTCTTCATGAGACGGCAGCTGATGAACTCAAGGATCGGCTGGAATTCGTAAAGAAAGCCTTTACAAAATCAGCGATTGTGAGTGCTTGCCCTGCAGTTTGGCGCAAGGTGTTTGACCAAGGCCTCCATGTTCTGGCTAGTGAAACGCTGAATTTAGACGAATGCTCCCATGACCTTGTGATCCATGCCATATCTCTACATTGGGCAAATGACCCTGTGGGACAGCTGATTCAAGCGAGGCGTGCCCTCAAGCCTGATGGGCTGTTTCTAGCTGTGTTTTTTGGCGGCAGAACACTGCATGAACTACGCAATTCCTTGGCTCAAGCCGAGACAGAAATTACCGGTGGATTGGCACCGCGTATCGTTCCTATGGGCGATATTCGGGATCTTGGGGCGCTTTTGCAGCGCGGCGGCTATGCTCTTCCCGTTTCCGATGTAGTGTCACTTTCTGTGAGTTACGCAACACCGTTCGATCTAATGCACGATCTAAGAGCGATGGGTGAGGCCAACGCAATGCATGACAGGTTGCGTCACTTCAGCCGCCGCGATGTATTTTTGAGAGCATGTGAAATCTATGCGGACACTTATTCAGGTGAAGATGGTCGTGTGCGGGCCACCTTTGAATTGGTAGTGCTCACTGGCTGGGCACCGGGACCGGGACAGCCACAAGCTCTTCGACCTGGCACTGCGACGTCTCGTCTCGCCGACGCTCTGGGTACAAATGAATTGCCGCTCAAAGATTGACCCTGAGGCTGAAGCATTTATGTGCAACATGGTCCGAAGATGAAAAAAGACAGATCCGAGATGCTCGATTCGACCAGCAAAGCGTCAGCTTGCCCTGTGCACGCGCCCAGCAACCACCCCACCATCCCTAAGGCAAAGACTGGTGTACTCTTGGCGAACCTCGGCACACCAGATCACTACAGCTATTGGCCGATGCGTCGGTACTTAAACGAATTTCTGTCGGACAGGCGTGTCATCGACTACTCGCCCTGGCTTTGGCAGCCGCTTTTGCAATTCATTATTCTGAGCAAGCGGCCGTTCACAAGCGGAGAGGCTTACAAATCAATCTGGAACGAAGACAAGGACGAAAGCCCATTGATGACGATCACCCGAGATCAGACTGAAAAGCTTTCAAAGGTCCTGCACGCCAAATACGGCGATGACATTATGATTGATTTCTGCATGCGCTATGGCAACCCATCTACCAAATCCAAAGTGCGTGCTCTAGTCGATGCGGGCTGTACTCGGATCCTGTTTTTCCCTCTCTATCCTCACTACGCAGGTGCCACATCAGCCACTGCAAATGATCAATTTTTCCGCGCATTAATGGAAGAAACCTGGCAGCCCACAGCGCGTATTGTAGAAGCGTATTTCGAGAATCCGCTCTACATCGAAGCATTGGCTCAATCCGTCGAAACGGCTTATGAAAACGCCGATAAGAAGCCTGAAATCCTTGTTGTATCCTATCACGGGATGCCACAGCGATATCTCAAACAAGGTGATCCGTACCATTGCCAGTGCCAGAAAACCACGCGCCTTTTGTGTGAGCGCTTAGGGTGGGAAGACACGGAAATCACGACAACATTCCAATCAGTCTTCGGGCCAGAGGAATGGCTAAAGCCTTATACAGTCGAACATGTCGCCGAACTTGCAGAGCAAGGCAAAAAGAACATTGCAGTGATTGCGCCAGCGTTTTCATCGGATTGCATCGAGACCCTTGAAGAGATCAACGAAGAGATCCGCGAAAGCTTTGAAGAGGCCGGTGGCGAGGATTTCTTGTACATTCCGTGCCTTAATGATGCCGACGCACACATCACCGCTCTGGCAGAGATTATCGACCAAAATTTGGGTGGCTGGATCTAAGGTTGATCTCAAAAACAAAAAAGGCAGCGTTCTACGCTGCCTTTTGAGTATCCTGTGAACGACGTATCAGTCCGCTGCAATGACCGCAGCAACGACAGCCAGAAGAACCAACGGAACCCAAACGCCTGCTGCAGAAGAGCTTGCAGCTGTCTCTTCAACAATCACCGGTGCCTCAATAACAGGCTCTTCGATGTTGCCAGCAAAACCTGCTGTTGCGGCAGCCGTAAACGCAGCGGCGAGAACGAGTTTTTTCATTTTATCCTCCAGAAATGGGCGGGCCGTGACCTAAAGCCGACACGCACCGGAAACTTACCTCGTACCAGCCTCTAAACTAGAATGTGACCGGAATTGAAAGAAATCATGGCAGCTTCGCAATCGAAACGCATTCGGCATCGTCAAATTAGCAACACCTGCGTGCCAACCTTGGTTAGACTGAACAGCTCTGCAATATGCTCGTTGTAAAGCCCGATACACCCGTTCGACGACTTTCGCCCGATCTTGCGTGTATCATGTGTTCCATGAATTCGATAGTACGTCCATCCCAGGTAAAGGGCGTGTGTTCCCAGTGGGTTATCGGGACCAGGTGGAATATATGAGGGCCATTCCGGATTACGCTTGAGCATAGACGGCGTCGGGCGCCAATCAGGTCCAACAATCTTGCGCACCACCTTGGTTCTCCCGCGGCGCGTGAGTTCTTCACTCAACGGCACGCTGGACGGGTAGAGCTTATAAGTTTGACCATCCGGACTCCAAAAATGCAAAGCGCGCGACGAAATATCAACCAGCACCGCGCCATTGTTCAGATTCGAAAAATACGGCCGCCAATCTAGCGACCGAAAACTAGAAATATTGCGCCTGACAGAGGTTTTTACATCTTTTTCAAGCAATACGCTTCCGGCTCCGTCTACGTCTTGCGCGGCGGCCGGCAATCCAATAGCCGCTGCTGTTCCAGCCAGAAATCCGCGACGGCTCAGTGTTTTCCTTGTCTCGAATGCCATTTTTTCATCCCAGATCGACTACGTTTCGTTCAAATCATATGGCCGGAATGTCTCAATCGCAATTCAAACAGGCAACAAATAGCAAAGTTGAAGCCTTGTGGGTTTGAAAGACCTCGCAAGGCGCGCTAGAGGAAAGAAAATGACGAAAACGGGTGACATCTGATGATGCGCATAGCAAGTCTGCTTCTTTCGGCTCTAATTATCCTTGCCGGTTGTACGCCACCACCGCCACAAAATCAGGTGGGCGTAGATGGCAAACCACTGCCCAAGGTGTATCGCATCCGCTCTGGAGAAACCTCAAAAATCCAGTTCCGCATGCTGGATTCCGTGAATTCACTGCGCAGTGCCGCTGGGCAATCAAGTGTCCAGTTAAATTCAAAGCTAAACGCCGCAGCAGCCACACATTCCAGAGATATGTCGGTGCAAAACCGCCCATGGCATTTTGGATCCGACGGATCTTCGCCCATTGATCGCATTAAACGCGTTGGATACGAAGGCGGGCTCGTCGGCGAAACGATCTCGGAGACCTATGAGACAGAACTCGAGACTCTTGCCGCGTGGATGGAAGACCCTTCGACACGCCAAGTCATTCTTGCACCCGACGCCCGCAATATGGGTTTTTCCTGGCTTCAGGAAAATAATGGCAAGATTTGGTGGACCCTTGTTATGGGCAAATGAACCTGTAGAGGCGGCTTAAAATCCTGAATAGCAGCTTTTGGACAAACGCAGTGTAATTCATGAGTGTTGCACGCACTCGGCTTTCATTTGATACGCAAGGTCAAAGGCCAGACGCTTTGGCTAGGGTGTAATTCGAATCGGCGTTCCATTCTTTACCATCGCGTAGATGTTTCGCATCTGGCGATTGGACACCGATATGCAACCCGCAGTCCAATCCGCACCGGGATTTCTCACTTTTCCATTGGGGCGTCCATGTATGAAAATGTCCCCGCCGGGGCTTTTCCCCGCAGCTTTTGCAAAAGCGCGATCTTCTGCATTGGGATAAGATACCCCTAATGAAAGGTGGAAAGAGCTATTGGGATTGCGCCTATCTATCAAGTAATCCCCTTCTGGCGTTTTCCCGTCACCTTCAAATTGTTTATGCCCGGCCGCTGTAAATCCAAGTTCAACATCGTAGTATTTCAATACCTTGTCGTGATGCATCAAAAACATCCGCCGATCACCTTTGTTGACGATGATCTGGGTTACCTCTGGACCGTTGTATGTCTTGAACTTCGAACACCCAGCCGCCGTGACCAGGAGCAAAATGACCAAAAGACCTTTTGCAAATCGCATCTGTTCTGCCGCCTGTATTTTTTTGCCTTTTTTTCCTTCTAATGTGCTTCCTTAGGCAGGTCACATGGTTTTTGCATGTCTCGCGTTCACAATCTGAACGCAGCGACCAGTTCAACATGCGCCGACCAACGGAACTGGTCTATCGGGAGGACCCAATCCAAGTGATACCCTGCATCCAATAGACACTTGGCATCACGCGCAAAGCTTGTTGGGTTGCAAGAAACATAGGCAATAGTCGGAACCCCGGACAGCGCAAGTTCGCGTGTCTGCGCCACGGCGCCTGCACGAGGTGGGTCAATTACAACGGCTTCCGCCTTGGAAAACTCATCGGACATCAAGGGGTTCCGGAACAAATCTCGTGTCTGCGTCGTGACCTCCTTAAGACCCTTTGTCATGCGCCATGCCTGCTCAAGACAGTTGGCCATATCACTATCGCCCTCAAAGGCAAGAACACGGCCCTTCTTGGCGAGCGGCAGGGAAAACGTGCCGCACCCCGCGAAAAGATCCACGATATGCGTTGCATCGCCAACAAGGGCTTGAACTTCGAGTTGGAGTCTTTTCTCGGCATCTTTGGTCGCTTGCAAAAATGCGTTGGGCGGCGGGTACACAACGATATCGTCAAAAAGCTGCGAAGGCAGGCGGCGCGTGACAATGACATCATCTTCATAGCACAGGCGTGCGATGTCATGCTTTCCGGCAAGATCGGAAAGAGCCTTGCGAAGTGGCCCATCCAGAGGCTTTCCTCCAGTCACTGACATGTCCGGACCAGCACCCGAATGTGTCACTGCAATAGACAGCTCTCCTTTTCGGCTTGCTGCTATCCGCGCCAGGTCTTCTGCAGAAGCCAACGCACTCATCAACTCTGGCATCAAAAGCTGGCATTTCGGAATCTCGACAATAACGTCAGAGGCCTGCCGGTGAAATCCTGCCATAGCGCCTTTTTTGGTGCGTCGCGCTGAAAAAGTAGCTCTGCGCCGTGAGGCACCGGGCGACGTCGCAATGGGTCGAATATCCGTTTCGATGCCTTGTGCCGACAAAGCAGTTTTGATCAGATCACTTTTCCATTGTGCGACAAACGCATCGGACGCATGCTGTATCTGACACCCACCACACGCGGTGTAATGAGGACACAGCGGCGCCACCCGATCAGAGGAAGGTCGGACAATTTTTACATTGGTGAGTTTGTTTCCCTCAAGAACACCTTCGACAATTTCACCCGGTAAACTGCGCAACGCATAAAGCGGGCCCTCAGCAATGCCATCACAATGCAATCCAAGCCGAATGATCTCATGTGTTTTCATACCGAAGCCTTAGCTGAGCCTCTGCGCGGCGAAAAGCCGGGGCTAGGTCTGCGCTTCATCCGCGTTAATGAACCCGCCAGACTGTCGCTCCCAGAACCGCGCATAGAGTCCACTTTGCGACAAAAGCTGACCATGTGTGCCTTGCTCTGCAATCTGCCCCTGATCAAGGACAATGATGCGATCCATTTGCGCAATTGTAGACAGACGGTGAGCAATCGCGATGACAGTTTTCCCTTCCATCATCCCATACAACGTCTCTTGAATTGCGGCCTCGACTTCACTGTCGAGTGCACTCGTCGCCTCATCCAAAAGCAATATCGGCGCATCTTTCAGAATAACGCGTGCAAGTGTAATCCGCTGCCTTTGCCCACCGGACAACTTAACGCCCCGCTCGCCGACATGCGCGTCATATCCCGAGCGACCCTGAGGGTCTTGCAGGTCCAGAATGAAATCATGCGCTTCCGCTTTCTGAGCGGCTTGAACAACTTCTTCTTCGGTCGCATCAGGTCGCCCATACAAAATATTGTCGCGCACCGACCGGTGAAGCAATGAGCTATCCTGCTGAACCATGCCGATCTGATCACGCAAACTGTTTTGCGTAACCTGAGAAATGTCCTGACCGTCAATTAATGCACAACCCGCTTCTGCATCGTAGAACCGCAAAAGAAGCTTTATCAGAGTCGATTTTCCGGCACCCGATCTTCCCACCAGCCCGATTTTCTCTCCAGGGGAAATTTCGAGACAAACTTTATCAAGACCACCGCTTTCGCGACCAAAATGGTGGGAGAGTTCCTGTATCTCAATATGTCCTCGTGACATATCCAATGGCTTCGCGGCGGACGCGTCCACAAGGTCGATGGGCTGCGCAATCGTCTCCATACCCTCGGCAACGACACCCAACTGTCGGAAAAACGATGTCAACGCCCACATGATCCAACCGGTCATGGCATTCAGTCTCAATGTCAGCGCAGTCGCGGCGGCCACGGCCCCAACGCTCGCCTGACCCTGCATCCAGAGCAAGATTGCCCAACCAACCACCCCGACAATCAGCAGGCCATTCAGAAAGACGAGGACGACATCCATTATCGTGTAAATGCGCATCTCTGCCTGAAACGTGCTGCGTGTGTGCTCGATAGCCTCTCGCGCATAGTTCAGTTCTCTATCGTCATGCGCAAAGAGCTTCACCGAGTGGATATTCGTGTAGGCATCAACGACGCGGCCGGTCACTTGGCTGCGCGCATCAGACGCGGCTTTCGACGCCGGGCCCACGCGCTGCATTGTCCAGCGCACAAGCAACATATAAAGCGCAAACCAAACAAGAAGAGGCAACATGAGCCGAGGATCCGCATCGGACAAAAGAAGTGCGGCGCCCAAGATGTACGCGAGCGAAAAGGCAATAGCATCAAACACCTGAAACACCGCTTCGCCCGCAGCTGGAGGCGTCTGCATTATCCGGTTCGCGATACGCCCCGCAAAATCGTTTTCGAACCACCCGACGGACTGGCGCAACACATGTTTGTGTGCACGCCAACGAATAAGGGTCCCAAAATTCGGCAAAATCGCATTGTTGAGTATGAGAACATCCACCGCCTGAAGAAGCGGGCGCAAAAGCAGAATGAAACCGGCAACCAAAATGATTTCCAGGCCATGACGATCCCACATCGTCGCCGGATCAGTGGACAAAAGATCCACAACACGCCCCATATAATAGATCAGCCAAATCTCCACCGCAGCCACGATTATCGACATAATAGCCGCCATCCAGAACACCATGTGGAAGGGGCGCATGTAGTCTTTCAAGAATGGCCAAAGACGCTGTGGCGGTCGGTCATTTTCTTCGTATTCGCAATATGGATCGACCAGAGTCTCAAAGAACTTAAACATGGAATTTCCTAGCAAAGATCATGCGGTTGGGGGTGAAAACTCAAGTCACCGCCCGCTGGACCGAACCTAGATTCGGGCGATGATTAGCAAAGCCAATCGTCGTATCGCATGATCTTAACTCCTGCTTAGGATGGCTCAAAATGGTGCAAAGCTATGCAAAGAGTCAATCCAAGATTTCACGACATGCGCCGCAAAAGTTGTTCTTTACTCAATTGAAAATCGGATTCAATCCAAATGCTTTCCAATTTACGAAGTTGATCGCCAAGATCCTTACCCTGAAAAAATGGCTTCAGATCAGCAGACGTTATTGGGAACTCGACGGCAGAACCAATCCTCGCCGCCACAACATCCTTATCCTGCACGAAACCACCGAGCCGGGCCGCCGACAGTGCCAGAACGTCGAGAGATCGCTTTTCCCCAAGTAGATATCCCAATTCGGCGGCTGGTTTTGTGTCAGCGGCTTCGCGGCTGAGCACGTCCAAAGTCCGAGCATCCTTTCTGCTTAACCGAAGCCTCTGTGCAACGTCTTCTCCTCCGAGCGCCACAAGACGCCGCATGGAATCGGGTTCCAAATCGATTTGAGACTCGACCTCAATCAACCGCGCCAATGCCGTGTCATTTGCGTCTTCAATCACAACGTCAAGCACGCCTGCGTGTGCCATGGCCGTAACACTTTCTGTCGGGTTTTTCGCCGCCAACAGCTTGCGCATTTCCGAACCCACACGTTCGCGAGACAATTTCTCAATACCTGCGTGAAGCCGCGTGCATGCGGCGAGCCCGTCGGGGTCCAATCCACGGGCCGCATTTCCATAGTTTGCGTGAAACCGAAAAAACCGCAAAATCCGCAGATAGTCTTCTCGAATACGGGTTTCAGGATCTTCGATGAACCTAATGTGACGCGCCTCAATATCCGGCATGCCATTCAACGGATCCAAAACCTCGCCATTTGGTTTGGCATAAATCGCATTTACGGTGAAGTCCCTGCGCCGCGCATCTGCCTGAACATCGTCAGAAAAACTGACAACGGCACGCCGCCCATCGGTTGCCACATCTTTCCGGAACGTGGTGATTTCAAATGGCGTCCCTTCCGCCACAACTGTCACCGTCCCATGGTCAATTCCTGTTGGCGCCGTTTTGAAACCTTTTCGTTCAAACACCTCCAGAACGTCCTGGGGTTTTGCGTCAGTCGCGATGTCGACATCTTGAATTGGGGCACCGAGAAGCGCGTTCCGCACGCACCCGCCGACGAACAACGCCTGATACCCATGCTCTTCGAGGGTTGTACACACGGATTGTGTCTTAGGTGACTCAATCCATTCCCCAGTAATTTTCATTCCAACTGTGCCGCATCTGATATGGCGCGCAAAATACGCGCCGTAGCACCCCAAACATAGTAAGGGCCGTAGGGTGCGCAATAGTAATAACGCTGTTGACCACGCCAACGTCGCGACTCTACCCGAAAACTGTCACGCTGTAAAAAATGTGCCAGTGGCACGTTAAAGATTTCGTCTACCTCACCAACTTCAGCCTTCGGTTCAAAGGGCGCGATGACACGGCCAATGACCGGCGTGACTAAAAACCCTGTCACTGTTTCATGCGGCGACCAATATCCCAGAACTTCAACGTTTTGTCGGGGCAAACCTATTTCTTCAGATGCTTCTCGCAGGGCGGTCGAAACAATATCTGGGTCTTCTTTATCTTTTTCCGCCTGGAAAAGCCACTTGTCCAGGATGATGCTTTAACGCGGATGACCGTTTGGTCAAAACGACTTGCGGACCATCTGATGTCACTTCAACGGCCACCAGAACGCCGGCCGCTCGAAGCTTTCTACCCTCGGGCAATATCGCATCAGGGTTCAAATCATAGTCCGAAGACGCCGCCAAAGGGTGCGATAAAGCTCTGATCAAAGGCGCGAGCGCATCAGTCTTCGTCACGGTCATCCGCCCTTGCTTCAAACCCCAGTGTCGAGGGTTGCAAAACATAGTGAGCGCCGCAAAACTGGCAATCCGCTGTTACTAAGCCTTCGGACGTGGTCATTTTTTCGAGATCTTTGGCGGAGTAGATCGAAAGACTGTTGCGGACACGATCCTCAGAACATGTGCATCCAAACCTGATCGGCTGTATGTCAAACACTCGCAATGTTTCTTCATGAAACAGGCGCACCAACAGGTCTGTTGGCGATACAGACGGACCAACCAATTCAAGATCATCAACGGTGTCCAAAAGAATGTTGACGCGGTTCCAGTTTTCCTTGTCGTCACCGTCCACTATGTCGGCGGCTGCCAAAAGCCCCTGGTCACCGGACGCGCCTTCCTTGGCGAATGGCGAAGCTTTGGGCATGTGTTGAAGCATCACGCCACCGGCTCGCCAATGTTCCGAGGAATCTACTTCGGTTGATTTCCCAAAACTCAGGGCAAACCGAGTCGGCAACTGTTCGGACTGTGCAAAATACGCCTCGGCACATGCGCGCAAACTACCACCAGCTATTGGCGTGATCCCTTGATAAGGTGCGGTGTCCGTACCCTGGTCAATCAATACAGCAAAGTAGCCCTCACCGACCTGCTCAAAGGGCGCGGCTTTGGTAAGTCTTTCGGGATCAAAACTGGCATAGGCCCGTAGTTTCGCGGACTCTCCTTCTTGGCTTGGAGCGAAGTAGTCAGTGGCAATCATCCGCACGGGCCCATTGGACTGGACCTGAAGTGACAGCTTCCAACGAAGTTTAATAGTCTGTCCAACTAAGGCCGTCAGAAGAGTCATCTCAGCGATCAGCGCTTCGACTTTTTCTGGATAGTCGTGCTGGCAGAGTATACCATCAAGCACACCATCCAGCCTGGCAACCCGTCCACGGATATCGGATTGGTCCAGCTGAAACGGCAGGACGGTGTCGTCCCATGCAATTTTTTGTCCAAGAGTCATTGGGGTTTCCTTAGGTGCCGAGACTTGGCATACCGCTCTATATATACGTGCAAAGCGGTCGTCCAAGGGGAAGAAACGCGTGAGGCGATTTGGGCATCCTCCTAAACCCGATGTGAAATACATCCCGCGACCAGGCGTCTACGCCATACTTCCCAAGAACGGCGAAGTTCTTTTGACATATCAGAAAGAACCGGAACCAGAATTTCAGCTACCCGGAGGGGGAATTGATCCCGGTGAGTCGCCCATAGTCGCGCTGCATCGCGAGGTGCTCGAGGAAACAGGCTGGAAAATTGACAAGCCAAAACGCATCGGTGCGTTTCGCCGTTTTGTGTACATGCCAGAATACGACATGTGGGCCAACAAAGTCTGTACTATCTATTTGGCTCTTCCCGTTCGCCAGCTTGGTCGACCATCTGAACCAGGTCATACGGCCATTTGGACTGACCCAGTATTTGCCTCAAGTTCTGTCGCCAATCCAGGGGACAGATTTTTTGTCACACAAGTTTTGCTGTCTCTTTGAATTCGAGAACAATTGCTGACACGTCATCGTCGAATTCTTCTTTTTTGGCGTAGCTGGACAAGTTCCAAACAAACGCCTCCAAAAGAGCAGTGCCGTGAATGTCTTTCAAAATAGTAAGGTTTTTCTCAACGCCTTCATGTCCCAAAAGCACGCCTTCTGGAGAAGCACATTCGTCGATGCCGTCTGAATGAATAAAAAGACGTTCACCTGGATCAAGTTTCACCCGGAACTGTTCGTATGTCGCACAGTCAACAAGACCAATTGGCAATCCTCCTGTCCCAACAAGTTCGACGGTACCGTCGGCACGTTGAACGGACGGAAAGGGGTGACCAGCCTGGGTCATTGTCACAACACCGTCACATAAATCAACATGTGCCAGAAGGAGCGTGAAATAGTGTTCAGTCTCTATCTCACCCAAGAACATGCGATTTAGATCAGCCACGGTTTCGGCCGGCGGTCTCGGTGAGTAGGAGCCATCGCCGTTGGAAACCAAAGAAACATTCTGGTCCAAAGACGTTGCCGATAAATATCCTGCCAACCTTGCTGTCATGAGCGCCGAACTGATCCCATGACCGGATACATCAATTGCATACAAACCGATTTGATCATCATTAATTGGAAAGTAGCCCACCAAATCACCACCGACATGCCCGGAGGATTGCAAAAGTAGTGAAACTTGTGCGTTTCCAAGATCTTTATGGCGCTCGCTGACCAAAGATTGCTGAAGTTTCTTGGCTTCAAGAAGGTCGCTATCCAAGGAATCATAAAGTTTTTGCAATTCACACAATGTCGACTGCACAAGCCGGTTCTTCTCCGAAAGCTCTTTTTGCATCGCGACAATGCGATCGCCCGCCAAAACACGCGCTCGGAGTTCTGCCGCATTCACAGGCTTGGTCAGAAAGTCATCCGCACCCGCATCCAGACCCAGCGCGATGTCGTCTTTTTCGCTTTTGGACGTCAACAGAATGAAGTACCCATAACTCTCTCCGGGAATTTCCCTGAATTTTCGGCAGAAAGTCAGGCCATTCATCTCTGGCATCATCCAGTCGCTGACAATCAGGTCAGGATTTGAACGGTTGCAGATGTCGAGGGCCTGCGAACCTGAATCTGCTTCCAGTACATCGAGACCCAATTTCGACAACAAAGCAGACACAATCCGCCTTTGTAAGCGGCTGTCATCCACAATGAGCACCGTTTTTATCGCCAAATTGTGCTCAGCGTCTCGCTTTGATTGAGCCGTCTTTTGCACCACATCACCCTTTACACAACCAATCGGACTCAAACACTTTTCCCTTAACATACTCTAAAACATACAATTTTACCAATTTTTGTTCGTAGCTTCACCATGCAGCAACGTCTGCCGCCTTAGTCTGAAACCAAAGGAAAACGCTATGATCGATTGGACCCGTGTCGCCCAGCTTCGTGATGAAATCGGCGCAGAGGACTTTGAGGAAATTTTAGATATCTTTTTGGAAGAAGTGGACGCCGAGATTGCCAATCTCTACAGCGGCTGTTCGGCCAGTCAGCTAGAGACGCTCTTGCACTTTTTGAAAGGCAGCGCTCTCAACTTGGGATTCGAAGCGTTTTCCAAACTTTGTCAGGAAGGCGAATTGCAATTGGCAAAAGGAAGCCGGGCTGATCTGGATCTGGACGCAATTTCCGACAGCTATGCGAACTCAAAAACCCTGTTTCTGGATCAGTTGGAATACCGTCTGTAGGTCGCGGTTTTCGTCGCCGTGTCACTGAGACAATCCTCTCCCTTGCTCAGATATGGAAAACCCGATAATCGCCGAGACCATTGGCACGAAAGGGAGTCTCATGTCTGCGCCCAAGAAAGTTGTTCTCGCATATTCTGGCGGATTGGACACATCGATCATTTTGAAGTGGCTTCAAACGGAATATGGTTGCGAGGTTGTCACCTTCACCGCGGACCTTGGCCAGGGCGAAGAACTGGAACCCGCCCGCCAAAAGGCCGAGCTTTTGGGCATTCATCCGGACAACATCTTCATTGAAGACATCCGCGAAGAATTTGTGCGCGACTTCGTTTTTCCCATGTTTCGTGCAAATGCTGTCTATGAAGGCCTGTATCTCTTGGGCACCTCAATTGCGCGACCGCTTATCTCAAAGCGCCTGGTCGAGATCGCCGCAGAAACCGGAGCGGATGCCGTGGCCCACGGTGCAACCGGCAAAGGGAATGACCAAGTGCGGTTCGAACTTGCCGCATATGCCCTCAACCCCGACATCAAAGTTATCGCACCTTGGCGTATCTGGGATTTATCAAGCCGCACCAAGCTCATTTACTTCGCTGAGCAGAACCAAATTCCAATCGCAAAGGACAAAAAAGGCGAGGCGCCCTTTTCAGTGGACGCAAATCTTTTGCATACATCCAGCGAAGGCAAAGTTCTGGAAGACCCTGCGCAGATGGCGCCAGATTATGTTTATCAGCGCACGGTTCATCCAGAAGACGCGCCTGATACACCGGAGTATGTTGAAATTGGTTTCGAAAAGGGCGACGCGGTCAGTATCAATGGCGTTGCATTGAGTCCCGCTGAACTTCTAACCAAGCTTAATGAATTGGGGGGAAACACGGGATCGGACGCCTCGACCTGGTTGAGGGGCGCTTTGTCGGCATGAAGAGCCGCGGTATTTACGAAACACCTGGCGGCACGCTTCTTTTGGAGGCGCATCGCGGAATCGAGCAGATCACCCTGGACAGAGGGGCGTCGCATCTCAAGGACGAGCTTATGCCGCGCTATGCCGAGCTCATCTATAATGGGTTCTGGTACAGCCCAGAACGTGAAATGCTTCAGGCTGCTATTGATCATTCACAGCTTCACGTGACAGGGACTGTTCGCCTGAAGCTCTACAAAGGCTCTGCTCGAACAGTGGGTCGCTGGTCGGATCATTCGCTTTATTCAGAAGCACACGTCACATTCGAAGAAGATGCCGGCGCCTATGACCAGAAAGATGCAGCAGGCTTCATTCAACTGAATGCACTTCGTCTGAAGCTACTTGCAGCTCGAGATCGTCGTCTAAAGAGGTAACCGTCTTTTGTGCAGAGTGCGCAGGCTCCGTCTCACTCTCATGTTCATTTGACGATTCATCCTTGATGAGGTCAAGCGCCTCGTTGGTGACTTTCTTGGCTTTTGTGGTCAGCTCGTCCAAGCGCCCTTTTACAATATAGCCGCCGCCTGGCTTGTACTCGACAATTTCGGGAACAACCCGTTGCAAAGACTTGGCCAACGTCGCAACGCCGTTTGCTTTCGGGGCGTCCACAACACCATTGCGTACCAACTGGCCCATCAAACGTTTGGCAGTTGAAGGGCGCACTTTGAATACATCAACGATCATATCCGCGGTCAGATTCACCCGGTTATGCGCCAAGGCCACCGCAAAAATATACTTGCTTCGCCGCGCTGGCGCCAAGGTCGCTGCTGATGCCACAGACGCGGGTATGGCCGCAACCAAACCCGAACCGAAAATCAGTTTTCCAAAGCCTCTTCTATTCATGCATCAAAGGTGGGAAGACACATGTACACATGCACGGGGAAAAGAACAAAACATCCATCAGATTTTAAATTGTTCTAGCTCCTCATAGATTGGCATCGTTTTTTCCATCAGCACCCTTTGCCGACCAGAAAGACGCGGCAACGGACCTTCGGCCTTCGCAAAGCCAGTTGATGCGTGAACCGCTCCATACCAATGCTTGGCCCAAACTCCATCTGCTGCATGCCCACCGGACGACCAATTTAACATTACGGACTCCCAAGATAGCCCTAGCGCGTCACACAGTTTCCGAAGCATATCTTCTGGGTTTCGACGAATATCCGTGCTGTCGATAACAAGCGGTTTGTTGTCAAACGCACGCACATGGTGAAACAAATCAAGTTGCTGCAAAAATCCCAAATCGTCAGCCGTCGGATCCGCATATTTGGCAGAAAAGCTGGCCACAACTCGCGCTGGGTGACGAATGAGAAAAACGTTTCGAACTGATGACATCCAATCGCGAGGAACGCCTTCAATCATGTGTTGCGCCATGTGTTTTTGGTAGAATATCGCGCAATCCTGGGGACCCGAGCCAACAAGCATTTCGGCAACGCGATTTGGATCTGTTGGCTGGGAGGCGACAATCTCATCTCGCATCGGGTGCTTTAATCCGGTTTTGGACAGATACGCCGCATAGAACGGCTCGTCTATCACTGCTGTCTTCGGTCGCGACGCAAAGGCGTACATCATAGCGGTCGACAGATTGCGAGGCCCGGACCACATCGCAATGCGCATCATGTCGTCGTCCTGGCAATTAGGTCTTTGTACAAAGATTGAATTTTTTGCGTAACAGGCCCCAACGCTCCATCGCCAATACGCCTGCCGTCTATTTGCCCAACAGGGGTTTGCGCTCCAAAAGTGCCAGTGAGAAACGCCTCATCCGCACCATAAGTTTCGACCAGAGAATAGTTTTTCTCGAAAACAGGAATGCCATTCAAACGGCAAAGATCAATGACCTTGGCCCGGGTGATCCCGTTCATACAATAGTCCCCAGTCGACGTCCAAACCTCGCCTTTACGAACAATGAAGAAATTACAGGCGTTCGTTGTGTTCACAAAGCCATGGACATCCAGCATCAAGCCCTCATCTGCCCCGGCCTTCTCGGCGGCAATGCAGGCCAGAACGCAATTCAGCTTGGAATGCGAGTTCAGCTTGGGATCCTGTGTCATTGGCAACCCGCGAATATGCGGTACGGTCGCAAGCGAAATGGGGCGGGGAATACGCGGCGTGGAATGCTCCACGATAATTGCCACGGTTGGACCCTGTTGCGACAAGGATGGGTGCTGGAAAGGCCGCGTCTTCACTCCACGTGTCACCATCAGACGCGCATGTGCATCTGTTTCCATGTTGTTGGCGATCTGAGTATCAACCAACGCTTGATGCACCTCGGGTTGGCTCATACCGATATCGAGATCTATGGCCTTGGCGGCTTCAAACAGGCGATCGAGATGCTCATCGGCAAACGCCCAAACACCATTATAAAGTCGCAGGCCCTCCCACACACCGTCACCAAGCATAAAGCCGCTGTCAAACACACTAACCAACGCCTCTGATTTTGGAACAATTTTTCCGTTCAGCCAAATCCGGATTGTATCATTTCTTGAGTCTTCAGCCGCCTGATGGGTTGTCACAGTGTCGCTCATCAGCGCCTCAATTGTTACGGAAGTCCAAGTTTTTTGTTTCAAAATGAAGGCTAAGGTCAGGAAATCCTGCTGCCAAGCGTAAAATCAGCTCACCAGCACGTGACCTCACAACCTGGTGAATTGGGTTTCGCGGGCATTCAGAAGAAAATGCCAGAAACCACGGAGGTTGAGGTATGAAACATTTGAGCAATATCAAAGCAACCGCGCTCGCCATACTGATCGGGATTGCTTTCACATTGAATACGGGCCAGGCGCGTGCGGCAAGCACCGAAGTGCTTACCGTAGCCGGTGGATGCTTTTGGTGCGTGGAATCAGATTTCGAATCTGTTCCCGGCGTCAAAGAGGTTATCTCGGGCTATACTGGCGGAAAAGTCGCAAGCCCAACCTATAAGCAAGTCACCCGAGGCGGCACAGGACACTACGAAGCCGTTCAAATCCTGTTTGATCCCAAAAAGGTCTCGCGCGAAATTCTACTGGCGAAATTTCTCCGTTCAGTTGATCCGACAGATCCAGGCGGTCAGTTTTGCGACCGAGGCGAAAGCTATCGAACCGCAGTTTTTGTGGCGGATTCTCGGGAAAAAGCAACGGCCGAAAAAGTCATCGCAAAAGCACAATCAGAGCTTGGGCAAAAAATCGTGACGCCCATACTGGGACTTGGTAAATTCTATCCAGCCGAGGCATATCACCAGAACTACTACAAAGGATCAAAAATCGTACTGACAAGGTTCGGCCCAAAAAAGCAATCCAAGGCCTACAAAGCCTATCGCCAAGCCTGTGGACGCGATGCACGTGTCAAACAGCTTTGGGGAAGCCAGGCAGCGTTTATCGGATCTTAAGCCAACAATTGCTCAACGTCAGAAGCAGAGGGGATAGCGTCGGCTGTTCCCTTTCTTGTGACCATGAGCGCGGCGGCCGCGTTGGCGCATGTAGCAGCATCTTCAACGCTGCAACCACGATCTAACTGCGCCAAGAAAAACCCAGTGAACGTATCTCCAGCACCCGTCGTATCAATTGCGGTCACGGGAAGCGCGGGCATGTGTGTCTCGCCGAGCTCTTTGGAGTAAATCGCACAACCCTCAGATCCTTTGGTTACAACAACGAGATCAACGTCGAGAGAGTCTGGTGTGTCGACAGACGTTTTGCAGAGTTGCGCCAATTCGACTTCGTTCAAAATGAGAATGTGAATGTAAGGCAAAACGGCCTGTAAGGCATTGGCATCAAAAGGCGCAGCAGCATACGCCACCCGAAACCCTGATCCGTGGCCCAGCGCCGCTGCGTAGTCTTGCAAGTTGGTTTCGTTTTGCAGCAACAGAATGTCTCCAGCTTCGGAATTTGCCAGCGCGCTGGATATCCAGTCTTTGTCCTGCAAAACATTGGCACCTGGATGAATAACAATGGTGTTTTCGCCAAATGCGTCGCGATAAATGACTGCGTGCCCTGTGGGTGCATCCATCTTTTGCACAAACGACGTTTCTACACCTGCTTTGGTCAAATAGTCCTGTGCCCATGCCGCATCATGTCCAATACTCCCGATATGACGAACCTCGCCGCCGGCACGTGCAATCGCGACAGACATGTTGGCACCCTTGCCGCCCAATCCCGTTTCAAATTCATCTGCAGCACATGTTTCACCTACGAGCGGCAAGCGCTGCAAAGAATAGAAATAGTCAATATTGATGGATCCTAGATTGTAGATCATCGTGCGCCTCCGTCCTTGCTGACAAAGTCGATGGTTTGATAACTCATTGCAACCAACACCAAGGTTTGTGCTTTCATGCCCTCTCTTGCGTTAGTAAACTCGGCACAGTGAGAGCAGGGGGACATTGTGACATCCGCAACATCAGCCGTGACGCCGATGATGGCACAGTATCTCGATCTCAAGGCGCAATACCAAAGCGCCTTGTTGTTCTACCGCATGGGCGATTTTTACGAACTCTTCTTTGATGACGCCGTTGCGGCAAGTGAAGCGCTCGACATTGCATTGACTAAACGTGGAAAACATCTGGGCGAAGACATCCCAATGTGCGGCGTTCCTGTACATGCCGCAGAAGGGTATTTGCTTTCATTGATCCGCAAAGGGTTTCGCGTTGCGGTTTGTGAACAAATGGAAAACCCAGCCGAAGCTAAAAAGCGTGGGTCAAAGGCTGTGGTCAAACGGGATGTAGTTCGTCTTGTGACGCCTGGGACCCTGACCGAAGAAAGTTTGCTAGAGGCACGCCAGCACAATTACTTGGCAGCGTTTTCAAACGTCAGAGATGAATGCGCGCTGGCGTGGACGGATATTTCCACCGGCGCATTGAGCGTCATGCCTATGGAAAACATGCGCCTGGGACCAGAACTCGCGCGACTAAGTCCCAGCGAACTCATTCTTGCCGATCAATGTGACCCGGATTTAGCCGAATTAGTATCTGATTTCGGCATCTCGATCACGCCCCTCGCGCGTAGTGCTTTTGATAGCGCCAACGCACAAAATCGTTTGTGTGATTTGTTTGAGGTCTCAACTTTAGATGCGTTTGGTCAGTTCGGTCGTGCAGAACTATCTGCCATTGGCGCGCTGGTCGAGTACGTGGAGCTGACGCAAAAGGGAAATCTGCCGCTCATACGCCCACCTGTTCAGGAGATGACATCGCAAGTTATGCAAATCGATGCCGCCACGCGTCGAAATCTGGAACTCACACGCGCCATGAGCGGGGGCAAACAGGGATCTTTGTTGTCAGTTCTCGATCGCACGGTGACGGCAAGTGGCGGCCGCCTTCTGGAGCGTCGTTTGTCAAGCCCAAGTCGTGACTTGGGCAGAATAGAAGACCGATTAAACGCGATCAGCTTCGCGATTGATCAGTCCCGCGTGGCCGACGAAATTCGCGACGCTTTGCGAAAAGTGCCTGATCTGGACCGAGCGCTGTCGCGATTAAGTTTAGATCGGGCAGGGCCGCGAGATTTGGCCGCGATAAGAAACGGCCTGTCTCAGGCTGCTGAGATTGCGGAACGCATCTCAAATATCGAACTTCCGGACCTTCTGTCTGACGCCTTTTCCAAACTCGAAGGACACACCGCACTAATTGATCTGCTCGAAAATGCGCTTGTAGCCGATCCCCCAATGCTCGTGCGGGATGGAGGGTTCGTGTCCTCGGGATATGAGTCAGAGCTGGACGAAGTACGACAACTGCGCGACGAAGGCAGGGGCGTGATTGCAGGCATGCAGTCAGAATATGCCGAGCTCGCGGGCGTCCAGAGCCTGAAGATCAAGCACAACAATGTCTTGGGTTACTTCGTCGAAGTTACGGCCACACACGCCGACAAAATGCTATCGGCACCCCTCAATGAAACATTCAAACATCGCCAAACCACCGCAAATCAGATCCGGTTTACAACGGTCCCGCTGAGCGAATTGGAAACGCGCATTCTCAACGCGGGTGGCCGGGCCATAGAGATCGAAAAGCGGCTCTACGAAGGCTTGAAAGGCGCTGTACTGGCAAAGGCGGCCTCAATATCGGAAACAGCCAGAGCACTGGCAGAGTTCGATTTGGCTGTTGCTCTTGCAGACATCGCAATTGGTGAAAACTGGTGTCGCCCAAAAGTCGATGCAAGCCGCGTGTTGCACATCGAAGATGGCCGGCACCCTGTCGTGGAACATGCCATGCGAAGGGAGTCCGGAGATGTCTTTGTCGCCAATTCCTGCACCTTGGATGACAGTCACAACATATGGCTCCTCACCGGCCCCAACATGGCGGGTAAGTCCACATTTCTGCGGCAAAACGCGCTTATTGCCGTGTTGGCTCAAATGGGGTCTTACGTGCCTGCAACCTCGGCGCATATCGGTGTGGTCAGCAAACTCTTTAGTCGCGTCGGAGCATCTGATGATCTTGCGCGCGGGCGCTCGACCTTTATGGTTGAAATGATTGAAACCGCGACCATTCTCAATCAGGCCGATGAAACCTCCCTGGTCATTCTCGACGAAATTGGTCGCGGCACCGCGACATATGATGGGCTTAGCATTGCCTGGGCGACGCTCGAGCATCTTCATGAATCAAATCACTGCAGAACTTTGTTCGCGACGCATTACCATGAGCTGACACATTTGAATGCAAAACTCGAGCGCTTGGAAAACGCGACTGTGGCCGTCAAAGAACATGAGGGGGATGTTGTTTTCCTGCATGAAGTCCGCAAAGGGGCCGCAGACCGCAGTTACGGCGTTCAGGTTGCAAAGCTTGCGGGTTTGCCAAAACCTGTCATTGAGCGCGCACGCGTAATTCTTGAAGCATTGGAAAAAGGTGAGAGACAAGGCGGAGGTAAACGTGAGGCAGTTATTGACGACCTTCCATTGTTTTCTTCCGCACCCACCAACGCAACCGCGCCAGTAAAGGCTTCAGTCTTGGAAGACCGCATGAAGGATGTTTTACCTGATGACTTATCGCCAAAGGACGCACTGGATCTCATCTACGAACTGAAGACTCTGGCCGAGCCTTAGCTACCAGCTTCCACTAGCGCCGCCTCCAGAGGATGATCCCCCTCCAAATGACGAAGAGCTGCTTGATGACGATGAACTTTCGCTTTTCTTCGGAATAACTTTGGTCACGGCATAGGTGTCGTCACAATTCAAACAGGTATAGGTGATCTTTTTCTTACCAGTCGATTGTGTCGTCGCATGTTCTAGGATCTCGGTTTCGCCCTGTAACGTTCTGAACTTGCAACTGCGGCATGCGCTATATTGAGAAAACCACGTTTTGTAAGCTTCTATCGTAAGTCTTTCGCATTTTGGGCAGCGCCATACATCATAGTCGACACTGTTTATTTCTTCTTCCTTTAGCTGCCCGTCGCGTAAATGCGCATCATCCCAATGTTCTGCCAACAATTCCATCTTGGATGAATCTGCCGGACAAATTCTTGCTCTGTACCATAAAAATCGCCGGTACATCCAAACTGCAAAACCGGCCAACCCGGCAAGGATTGGATAAAAGAGAAAATTCACAACTTTCCCAAGAAACACAAAGAGAGCTTGGACCCAGCCGCCAATCTTTTCCGTGAGCGTAATGGGCTCCGCTGTCAAATCCTCAATAACGGCATCTATACCCAGTACAATACCCGCGCTAAATCTGTTAGAACGAAACTCAGGCAATATGACGTCATCGATAATGCGCTGCATGGCTGAGTTTTTCGACGCTCCATAGCCTGAACCAACTTCCAAGCGCATCTTTCGGTCTTCTTTAGAGATCAACATCATGACGCCGTCATTGCGATCTGCATTTCCCACACCCCAGGTGTTGAACAAACCCGTGGCAAATGGCTCTATTTCACCCGAATATCCATATTCTGAAAAAGAACGGATTGTGACGACCGTGAATTCAATGCCGGTGTCACGCTTAAAATCCCAAAGCTTTTCACGAGACGCTTGTTTGGCGGTGTCAGACAAGAGACCCGCAAAGTCATTCACATAGAGGTCGTCATAGTGAGGGTAGGTTTGCGCGACGGCCGCTACGGGCAGCAACAGGAAAAACACAAACGGTCTCAGGAATGCAAACATGGCTCCTTAAGAGCGCGTAACAGCATCAGGTATCAACCCGGGTTTGACGAAACGCCTACCTGCGCAGGCCGCAAGATGCGATCATGCAACATAAACCCTTGGGCGGAAACTTGGATAATTTCGCCTGCTTTTGTTCCAGGAACGGGTGCTTCGAACATGGCTTCGTGCTCTTGAGGGTCAAATTTATCGCCAACCTCGGGACTAATCATCCGGATCCCATGTTTGCCAAACACATTGATAAGCTCACGCATGGTAAGCTCAATCCCTTCGATCAATGCACCAGCAGCTTCGCGCTGATCAACAGTGACGGACTCCACGGCTCGCTTCATGTTGTCGAAGACTGGAAGCAAATCACGAGACAGCTTGGAACCACCATAGTTCTCCGCTTCCATTCGATCTTTCTGTGCACGTTTTCGTGCATTTTCGGCATCGGCAAGGGCGCGCATGAACTTGTCTTGCAAAGCGTCGCGCTCGATACGCAGCTGTTCGATTTGGTCTTCAGGCGTCTCGATCACATCATCAAGTACGACAGATTGCTCTTCTGCTTCTGCTTGCTCGATGTCGTCCAGGAACTGCTCTTCTTTCGACTCAGCCATGTCTACCCTCTAACTTCGGTCAGCGATCAGCTTACCGACAAGCTGCGCCGTATAATCAACAATTGGAACAATGCGTCCATAGTTCAGACGAGTTGGTCCAATAACGCCAACCGCGCCCACAATCTTTCGATCAGAGTTCATATATGGAGATACAACCAAAGAGGAACCCGAAAGTGAGAAAAGTTTGTTCTCTGAACCAATAAAAATGCGCACACCTTCGCCCTGGTCCGTCAATTCCAGAAATTCTGCGATGTCACGTTTGCGTTCCAGATCATCAAACAGCGTCCTTATGCGGTCCAATTCCCCTTCGTCGGCATCAGATTCGAGAAGGTTTGAACGCCCGCGCACGATCAGACGTTCATAGGTATCTGCTTCGCCATCCCAGACAGCCAATCCGCTTTCAACAAGTTGATGCGCCAACTGGTCAACTTCCTGACGCCGCGCTTCGATTTGAGTGGCGATAACAGTCTGTAGTTCCGAGACTGTACGCCCTTCGATCATGCTGTTGAGAAAGTTTGCAGCTTCCCGCATGGCGCTGGGTGTCTGACCTGCCGGTGGATGGAATATTCTGTTTTCAACATGACCATCAGCAAAAACCAGCACGACCAATGCGCGATCCGGACCGAGGCTGACAAATTCGATGTGCTTTATCGGTGCCTCGTGTTTTGGCGACAAGACCAGAGACGCGCCCTGAGTGACACCAGACAAAGCCGACCCTATGCGGTCCAAAGCGCCTGACATGTCGTCAGAGTTGGACCCTAGCGTGGCGTCAATCGTCTCTCGATCGGTTTCTTCAACATTGCGAACTTCCAACAAACCGTCCACGAACATGCGCAAACCTTGTTGTGTCGGCACCCGACCGGCGGACACGTGAGGACTGTCAAGTAATCCGAGATATTCCAGATCTTGCATCACATTGCGAATGGTTGCGGCGGACACTTTTTCTGACATCCCACGCGTCAATGTCCGTGACCCCACGGGATCCCCAGTAGCGAGATAGGATTCAACCACACGCCGAAAAACTTCGCGCGACCGATCGTTCATCTCTTCAAGGACATGAAGGGTGTTTTCCATGGTGCTCATCGGTTGATTCTGGCTTGCCATTAAAATCGCCGTGCCGAAAAGGTCAATCGGGGTTGCTAACCGGAACGCCTCACCTGTATCTCAGACGGGCAGCAAAGGAGTTCTCGCATGCGGCCCTCAGGTAGAGACTTAGACGAATTGCGAATGGTTTCAATTGAGACTGGTGTCACAAAACACGCCGAAGGCTCCTGCATGATACGAATGGGCGACACCCATGTCTTGTGCACAGCAACACTGGAAGACCGTGTTCCTCCTTTTATCAAAGGTTCCGGACTTGGCTGGGTGACCGCGGAATACGGTATGTTGCCCAGATCTACGTCGAGTCGAATGCGCCGTGAGGCGTCTGCAGGCAAGCAAGGTGGTCGCACAGTTGAAATTCAACGCCTCATCGGACGCAGTTTACGCGCTGGTGTTGATCGAGTGGCATTGGGCGAACGTCAGATTACCATTGATTGCGACGTGATACAGGCCGACGGTGGTACACGGTGCGCTTCAGTCACAGGAGGGTGGGTCGCGCTTCGCTTGGCTGTGAATCAGTTGCTCAAGTCAGGTGAAGTTGTGACAGATCCGCTCATTGATCCTGTGGCGGCGGTTAGCTGTGGCATTTACGCAGGGCAGCCGGTGCTTGATCTGGACTATCCGGAAGACAGTTCCGCGGGAGTGGATGGCAACTTCATTATGACCGGGTCAGGTCAACTGATTGAGGTTCAAATGAGCGCCGAAGGCTCGACATTCAGCAAAACTCAGATGGATCAGCTGATGGAGTTGGCTGAAAAGGGTGTTAGCGAGCTTGTAAGCGCACAAAAGGCAGCGACTAGTGCGTAAGTTTTCCGACAAGGAACTTTTGGTGGCGACTCATAACAATGGTAAGCTTGAGGAGATCTCGAACTTGCTCGAAGCCTATGATGTAAAAGTCATAGGTGCGGCGCAAATGAACCTGGACGAGCCTGATGAAACCGAAACTTCGTTCGTCGAAAACGCTCGCATCAAAGCGCATGCTGCTGCTCAGGCCACCGGGCTACCTGCATTGGCGGATGATTCAGGTATTGAAATTGATGCCCTCGGAGGAGAGCCTGGTGTCTACACGGCGAATTGGGCTGAAACAGACTCTGGTCGTGACTTTAAGATGGCAATGACGAAGACGCATGCAAGGCTGGTTGCATCAGGTGTAAGCGAACCTTGGTCTGCTCGATTTTGTTGTACTTTGGTCCTAGCGTGGCCGGATAAACACGACGAAGTTTTTCCTGGCTACATTGAAGGGCACATTGTTTGGCCGATGCGCGGGTCAGAAGGCCATGGATATGATCCGATTTTTCAACCAATCGACTATACTCAAACCTTCGGTGAAATGGACCGATGGGAGAAAAATAAAATCAGCCACCGCGCGGATGCGTTTGCAAAACTGGTTAAGGGCTGTTTTGACTGAAGATTGGCGACACGGAGGGTTCGGTCTTTATATCCATTGGCCCTTTTGCGAGTCCAAATGTCCATACTGTGATTTCAATAGTCACGTTCAGGCAAAAGTGGATCAAAAGCAATGGCTTAGCGCTTATCTCTCAGAAATTGATCGGTATGGGCGCCTGCTTCCAAAACGTTTTTTAGACTCGGTATTTTTCGGCGGAGGAACCCCAAGTTTAATGGAACCTTTTCTGGTTGATGCTGTTTTGGAACGCGTCCAAAAAACTTGGCCCGTCGCGAATGATTTGGAAGTCACTCTTGAAGCCAATCCGAGTTCAGTAGAGGCCAAACGATTTAGTGATTTCGCAAAAGGTGGCGTCAATCGTATTTCTTTGGGTATTCAGGCACTAAATGACCATGATTTGAAACGCTTGGGTCGTCTACACACTGCAAGCGATGCAAAAAAGGCATTCGGCATTGCGCGTTCTGTTTTTGATCGGGTGAGTTTTGATCTGATATACGCCAGACAGGACCAAACACTGTCTTCCTGGGAAACAGAATTGCGCGAGGCGTTGTCCATGGCGGTGGATCATATATCGCTCTACCAGCTGACCGTCGAACCAGGCACGGCTTTTTGGGATCGCAAGGCGATCGGTGGGTTGAAAGGTCTTCCTGATGAAGATCTGGCTGCAGACATGTTTGAGGTAACCCAGGACATCTGTGAGTCTATGGGTTTGCCCGCATATGAAGTGTCTAATCATGCCAAACTTGGCTCAGAGTCACGTCATAACGTGATTTATTGGCGATACGGGGATTACGTTGGAATAGGCCCAGGAGCACATGGTCGCATTACTGTGGGAACAGAAAAATTTGCAACGGAGTGCTGGTCTCAACCATACAAGTGGCTGTCAGAGGTTACGAAAGGAACGCCGGAAAAGAAACGATACAAATTGCCGGTCTCGGAACAGTCTTCTGAATCCTTGATGATGGGACTTAGGTTGACTGAGGGTGTCGATTTGAACAGGTTGAAGGCGTTGCACTGCACACCATATTCTGAGGCTGGCCTCAGGGAGTTGCTGGAACTGGAATTAGTGGAAACGGTTGGAAATCACCTGCGAACAACCGCAAAGGGGCGCTTGATGCTCAATTCTGTAATTAGAACTCTGATGCCAAATTGATATGCGGTTTTTGTACCTTGGCTTGGGCGTGTTGTGCTTAGGGTTTGGAGCGATCGGAGCATTTCTTCCTTTGTTGCCTACAGTCCCGCTATGGTTGCTAGCCGCCTTTTGTTTTGCGCGATCATCTGACCGTCTTCACCATTGGATGTTGAACCATCCAACCATTGGTCCACCTGTGTTAGATTGGAGAGACCGAGGTGTCATACGAAGCGCCGCAAAACGCCTCGCGACCGCATCGATCGCGGTCGTTTTTGGAATATCTCTACTCTTCAAACTCGGCTGGATAATCTTGGGAATTCAAGCGGTCGTGCTGTCGTTTGTGCTCGCATTTATCTGGAGCAGACCTAGTCACTGACAGTTAACTTCTGACAAAGTTCGTCTAACTGTTCAAAGCTGTCGTAAGTAATAGTAAGCTGCCCACTTTCCTGACCTGCCTTGTGCGACAAAGAAACTTTCATTCCTAGGCTTGCCGACAAGTCGCCTTCAAGCGCCACTGTGTCTGCATCCTTGTCACTGGATCGTTGAGATGCAGTCTTGTCCTTCATTTTTGCATTATGGCTTGATTTCACTAATTTTTCTGCGTCTCTGACCGATAGTCCATTCTTGATTATGTGCTTGGCCAAAGAAACCGGATCATCAGCAGTCACCAATGCTCGGGCATGACCAGCAGAGAGAGAGCCGTCCCGTAGGAAAGCTTGCACTTCGTTTGGGAGATTGAGCAAGCGCATCAAGTTTGCGATGTGACTTCGGCTTTTCCCAAGTGCTGTGGCGAGTTTTTCCTGCGTATGACCGAAACGCTCCATCAACTGGCTGTAGCCCGCGGCTTCTTCAACAGGATTCAAGTCCGCTCGTTGAATGTTTTCGATGATCGCAACTTCAAGGACCTCGGTGTCATCGAACTCCCGCACCAAAACCGGCACTTCGTGAAGTTGCGCCATCTGCGCCGCACGCCATCGCCTCTCGCCAGCGACGATCTCATATCTGCGTGCATCGCGTGGACTCACGCGTACTATCAATGGTTGTATTATGCCCTTCTCTTTGATGGAAGCCGCTAGGTCCTCGAGCGGGCCTTTGTCAAAGTCCCGACGAGGTTGATCTGGATTTGGCTCAATATTCTCAACTGGCAGGGTTCGATCTGCATCCTTTGGACGCTCGGCGGAAGTGCCAGGATTTTCTGCCACATCAGCCATCAAAGCTGAAAGACCGCGTCCCAGCCCTCTTTTTGATTTCTTTTCTGCCATGTCTCTATCCTGCTTTGTCTATGCCGCTTTCCGCACGTTATTCTTCATCAATTCTTTCGCCAAATCCCTGTACGCCGAAGCACCCTTCGAGGTCGGATCATAAGAGAGTACCGGCATAGCAAAAGATGGTGCTTCACTAACACGAACGTTTCTTGGGATTCGTGTTTTGAAAACGAGATCTCCAAGATTGTCCCTTGCGTCCTTTTCAACCAAAGACGACAGATTGTTGCGCCCATCAAACATCGTAAGCACCACTCCCTCAATCCTAAGCTCGGGATTGGCAGTTTGACGGACTTCCCGAACACTAAGCATCAATTGCGAAAGACCTTCCAAAGCGAAAAACTCAGATTGAAGCGGAACCAGAACTGAATGAGCTGCTACCATCGCATTGACCGTCAATAGATTCAGAGACGGAGGGCAATCGATCAAGATAAAGTCGAAGGCAAACCCCTCCATAGCGGGCTGACGCAACGCGTCATGAAGCAGGAAACTTCTTTTTTCGTTGGCGATAAGCTCCATATCAGCCGAGCTAAGGTCAACGGTGGCAGGGATGATTTTCAAACCGCGCTGCGATGTATCGAGAATGACCTTTTTGAGCTCTATCTCTTCCAGCAAAAGCTCATATGTGGTGAATGTGCGATCATCTGGTTCAATTCCCAGCCCAGTCGATGCATTTCCTTGCGGATCCAAGTCAACGATGAGTACGCGCCGACCAAGCTCTGCGAGAGCTGCGCCCAAATTAATCGTTGTCGTTGTTTTTCCAACGCCGCCTTTTTGATTGGCAACTGCAATAATTTTAGGTTCGTAAGAACGCGTCGGATCAGACACGGTGTGCTCCTGAAACGCAAAGAATGATCGAGCCTTCGCTCGTCTTGCTTTTAACAATTTGATGTTCAAAGTTCCACTCAGATTGTGCTTTTTCGACTTCCGAGCTCCAATTTTTCCCCTTCAGAAAAATCATCATCCCATCCTTCGATAAGTGTCTGTTCGACAAACACAAAAGCGCGCTCAAATCTGCCAGCGCACGCGCCGAAACGACATCTGCACTGAGCGAGTCCAGGTTCTCAATTCTTTGGTTCTCGACGTGCACACGCAAATCCAGTTCTCTCGCAACGGTTTTGAGAAAAACTGACTTCCTTACATCGCTTTCAACCAATGTCACTTGAATCTGTGCGTCATGTTCATGAGACAGCGCTGCGATCACCATTCCCGGGAACCCGCCCCCGAACCAAGATCGACCCAATGCCGAACGGGGCGAGGCGGGATCTCAAAAATTTGTGCGGAATCGAGGATGTGGCGCGCCCAAGCATTACGGATTGTGGATTTTGCCACCAAGTTTATTCGCGGATTCCACTTTTCCAAAAGCGCAACATACTGCTTCAAACGCTCCATTGTTTCACGTGAAACATTCAAAAGCCCATTGGAAATCAAGCGCTCTTGCTCCTTGTCTTGTTGCGCAATCTCGCAAGCAACAACGTCAACGCCGCTGGCGTCATGCCATCAATCCTTGATGCTTGCCCGAGATTCTCGGGCCGTACCTGTGACAACTTCGATTTTAGCTCATTAGACAGCCCATCAATGTTTGAGTACTCAAACCCGGCAGGGATCACATGAGCCTCGTCACGCTTCAATTGCTCCGCATCCCGCCTTTGGCGCTCTATGTAATTCGCATACAAAGCATCTATTTCCAGCTGGTTTTGGATTTCCACATCAATGGCTGACAAAGAGCCATCAAGCTCCATCAGTTTATTGAAATCAACATCTGGAAAAGAGAGAAGGTGAAATGCCGACCGGCGAGGCCCGTCTTGATTTACGGACAGACCCGCCTCTTTCAATTCTTTAGCCGTATAGGTACGTGTCTCCAGGTCAACTCGACCAGCGGCAAGACGTTCAGACTTGTCTTCAAAAACAGCCCGCCTATGTTCACTGACGCAGCCAAGTTCAACCCCAAGCGGGGACAATCTTTGATCTGCATTATCAGCACGCAACGAGAGGCGGAACTCGGCACGCGACGTAAACATCCGATAGGGCTCCGAAACGCCTCTGGTTGTCAAATCGTCAATCATAACACCAATGTAGCTGTTCATTCGACTGAACGTCACCGGATCACGACCCAACGCGTTCAAGGCTGCATTCAATCCAGCAACAACGCCTTGAGCGGCCGCCTCCTCATACCCAGTGGTTCCATTTATCTGACCTGCCAAGTACAACCCGGGAACAGATGAAACTGCCAACGTCGACTCTAGCGCCCTGGGGTCAACATAGTCATACTCTATGGCATACCCCGGCTGAAGAATCTCTGCGTTCTCCAACCCGGCAATTGAATTAACGTACTGCTGTTGCACGTCCTCAGGCAAAGATGTCGAAATTCCGTTTGGATAGACCACATCATCCGAAAGGCTCTCTGGCTCTAGAAAAATCTGATGTGATGACTTATCCGCGAAACGTACAATCTTGTCTTCAATCGACGGGCAGTATCTTGGCCCAATACCATCAATATGCCCCCCATACATCGCAGATCGATCCAGGTTAGTCCGGATCAGATTATGCGTTCTTTCGTTCGTGTACGTAATCCCGCACGAAACTTGTTCCGCATGAATGCCCTTAGATAAAAACGAAAACAACGTTGGATCATCATCCGCCGGCTGCATCTCAAGGTCCGACCAATCAATCGAAGCGCCACTCAAACGCGGGGGCGTACCCGTCTTCAAACGACCCAACGGAAGGTCAAAGGAATCAATACGCTCAGCCAGACGGATTGATGGATTCTCCCCCATGCGACCGCCCGGAACAGAACGATCCCCGATATGAATAACACCCCGCAGAAACGTTCCAGTGGTGAGGATAACATTCCGCGCCGCGATTTCGCTGCCATCAGATAAGACCACCCCGCTGACCGTTTCCCCATCCATAAGAAAATCAGCGGCTTCGCCTTCAATTACCAACAAGTTGGGCTGACTTTCGATCTCCCGCTGCATTTCAGAACGGTAGATCTTTCGATCAGCCTGGGTTCTAGGACCCTGAACCGCCGGGCCTTTACGTCTGTTCAACAGCCGAAACTGAATTCCAGCTTTATCTGCAACACGGCCCATTACGCCATCAAGAGCATCAATTTCTCTCACCAAATGGCCTTTACCCAAACCTCCAATAGCAGGGTTGCACGACATGACGCCTATCGAATCCTTGGTCAGTGTCACCAAACCGGTTCGGACACCCATCCTAGCCGCAGCGTGTGCCGCATCAGCACCAGCATGACCTCCGCCAATTACAAGAACATCAAAATGTTTCACGTGAAACACTCCGCTATTTTCCTAAACAAAAACTCGCAAAAATCTCATCGAGCACATTCTCGATATCCACGCGACCAATCAGCGAGTCTAGTGCACGTATTGTACAACGTATATCTTCCGAGCACAGTTCCGAGTTTTCAAGACCAGATGAAACCGAAATAATGGCTCGTCTTAAAGATCTGTTGCCTCGAATCAAAGCATCCCGATGTCTCTCTCGAATAGCAAGTCCGCCATCCGCAACCCTGTTGCCTAGTCGTTCACCAATTTCTCGAACAAGTTCTGAAACACCAGCACCAGTACTGCCAGACACACCTCGGCCACTGAACTGATCCAGACAATCAGTCTTCGCCACACAGACAAGATCTTCCGCTCTAGGCTCCAACTCTGGCTCACTCCCATGTTCAACCAGGATTACACGCAAGTCTGCTTGATCTGCTCTCCGCCTGGCGCGATCAATTCCAAGCGCTTCGACCTCGTCAGACGTGTCTCTCAATCCAGCGGTATCCAGCAAGGTAACCGGAAGACCCATGAGGTCCATTCTGACTTCAATAACGTCACGCGTCGTCCCAGCATGACTCGACGTAATCGCCGCATCCCGCCCGGCTAAATAATTCAGCAGGGTAGACTTACCTACATTCGGGGGACCAACAATTGCGATCTCAAACCCTGATCGAATCCGTTCCGCAGCAGCATAGCCATCAATCTCTTTCTCAAGATCTTCCTGAACGCTAGTCAGCAAACCACTAACTTCCGGTGCCACATCCACGGGGACATCCTCATCGGCAAAATCGATAGTGGCTTCAATAAGGGCTGCCGCGCGTATCAATCTCTGGCGCCACCGCTCCGTTTTCTGACCGAGCTCCCCCGAAAACACCCGAAGCGCCTGTCTTCGTTGTGTCTCTGTCTCCGCCTCAATCAGATCAGCAAGACCTTCCACCTGAGGCAAATCAAAACGATCATTCTCTAAAGCACGCCGCGTGAACTCGCCTGGCTCTGCCAAACGAAAATTCCGCATTTTTCCTAGCGTTTCCAGTAACTTAGAGATAACCGCCAGACTACCATGGCATTGAAACTCTACGACCGCTTCCCCGGTGAAGCTCTGTGTCTCTTCAAAGACGAGCACCAACGCCTCATCAAGCCGGCCCCCGTCGGCTGTTCTCAAAACACGTAATGAGGATTTCCTAGGCGACGGAACGCCACCACACAGCGCCTTCGCTGCCAGATAGGCGTCTGGCCCTGAGACCCGAACAACAGATACCCCAGCCTTTCCCTGAGCCGTCGAAAGCGCAAAGATTGTATCCATATAACCCTCTCTGGGGTGAATTAGGTGTTCATAGAGTCAAAGAACTCTGAGTTTGTTTTCGTCTGCTTGAGTTTCGACAGTAAGAACTCGATCGCATCCGTGGTTCCCATGGGATTGAGAATACGGCGCAACACATAAGTTTTCTGCAAATCGATCTTGTCGATAAGCAGATCTTCTTTCCGTGTCCCAGACTTGAGGATGTCGATCGCAGGAAATACGCGTTTGTCTGCTACCTTGCGGTCGAGAATAATCTCGGAGTTACCCGTACCTTTGAATTCCTCAAAGATAACCTCATCCATGCGGCTGCCGGTTTCGATCAACGCGGTTGAGACGATCGTCAAGGATCCGCCTTCTTCAATATTCCGCGCCGCCCCGAAAAACCGTTTAGGTCTTTGCAGCGCATTGGCATCAACGCCACCTGTCAGAACTTTACCAGAGGAAGGCACGACCGTGTTGTAAGCCCGACCAAGTCTGGTGATCGAATCCAAAAGAATCACCACGTCACGCTTGTGTTCGACCAGACGCTTTGCCTTCTCGATGACCATCTCTGCAACAGCCACGTGTCGCGACGCAGGCTCATCGAAAGTAGAACTGATCACTTCACCTTTCACAGACCGCTGCATGTCCGTAACTTCCTCTGGCCGCTCATCGATCAGAAGTACGATGAGATAACACTCAGGGTGGTTCCTCTCAATGCTGCTCGCGATGTTCTGAAGAATAACCGTTTTACCGGTTCGCGGAGGTGCAACAATCAAAGATCGCTGGCCTTTGCCAATCGGTGCCACAAGGTCGATCACTCGCGCGGAACGATCTTTCACTGTTGGATCATCCACTTCCATCTGAAGACGCTCGTCTGGATACAGAGGCGTCAGATTGTCAAAGGCAATCTTGTGTTTCGCACGTTCAGGTTCTTCAAAGTTGATCTGTGTCACCAAGGTGAGGACAAAGTATCTCTCACTATCCTCAGGTGCCTTGATTTCTCCCTCGATAGTATCGCCTGTCCTCAACGAATGCTTGCGAATGGTATCCGGCGACACATAAATATCATCCGGACCAGGCAGGTAGTTGGCTTCTGATGATCGAAGAAACCCGAACCCGTCCTGAAGAACCTCCAACACACCATCACCATAAACTGTCCAACCTTCATCCGCGCGTTCACGCAGGATTTGGAACATCATTTCGCCCTTCCGCATAGTCGAGGCGTTTTCAATCTCAAGCTCCTCCGCCATCGACAACAAGTCTTTGGCCGAATGCGCTTTGAGATCTGAAAGGTTCAGACGATCTTCTGGCATTGTATGTCCTTTAGCCCGGAAATAGATCCAGGTCTTCTGATATAGTCTTGGGAAACGGTTTACCCGAACGGGCGCCTAACTGCGGTCTCTAAGGGTTTGAACTTTTGGAGTCAACGGATCAGAACTTCACGACGACCGAGATCACAATAAAAACCATCAGGATCGTCGGCACTTCATTCATTAATCTGTATTGTCTGCCCGTCAGGGCATTCGTCCCATTCAGAAAGTCTTTGCGTCGCCTTCCAAGCCAATGATGAAACCACGTCATGACCGTAACAGCCCCAAGTTTCACATATGGCCAGGCTGCACTCCAATCAACGATGCCAGGCGTAAACAAAAGTAAAAGACCAAACACCCAAGTCGCAATCATCGCCGGGTTCATGATCACACGAAGAAGCTTGAGTTCCATAGTTTGAAAAACAGTGTCTCGGCTGTCTCCGGGTTCGGACTGTTCGACATGATAGACAAACAATCTGGGAAGGTAGAACAACCCAGCCATCCAGGCTATCACTGACATAATATGAAAGGACTTCACCCAGGGGTATGCCAAAGCCAGTGTATCACTCATGGTTTCCACCTTTCTCTCATGTTCCTATAAAATAAAATAAGAAAAGAAAAAGGATGATGATTTAGTAGGGGTTTCGAATTCTGTGGATTAACAAATTAACTACAAAGTTTTGAACAAGGCCAAACCAAGTAGATAACTATGTTGAAAACTGTCTTCTGATTTCCAAAATATGAAAAATAGTTTTTATTAACAATAATTTATACGAACTTATACCATCAGAACCGGGTGGATACTTTCGAGTGCACATAAATAACAAAAGACTTTTCAAATCCCTCACATTTATTCTTTTCCACGTAGCATAAAATTCAGAGAATTTCCGGAAACACGTCGCCAATTGACCTGATGTCATTAAAAATCACGTTATGTTCAAAATGGTCCTCAGATCGCGCTCTTTTTCAAACAGGTTGTCCACATGTCTTATCCACTTTTACTCGCATCTGGTTCCAAGGTTCGGGCACAGCTTTTGCGCAATGCAGGCGTCAGTGTTAAGACACAAGTCGCGCAAATAGATGAAGACATGATCAAGGACGCGATGCTTCAGGAAGGCGCATCACCGCGTGACATCGCAGACATGCTAGCGGAAATGAAGGCGATCAAAGTCTCCTCCAAATGCCCCAACCAAATAGTTTTGGGTTGTGATCAGGTTCTGAGCTTCAACGGAGCGTTGCTTTCTAAACCAGCAAATCCCGACGCAGCCTTGGAACAACTCAAAGCCATGAATGGTCAGCGCCACGAACTTTTGTCAGCTGCGGTCATCTGTGAACAGGGCAAACCAATCTGGCGGCATGTCGGTGTGGTCAGAATGAACATGCGAACAATGTCCGATTCATATCTTGAAAGCTATGTCCAAAGAAATTGGGACAGTATTCGAGAATCGGTCGGCTGCTACAAACTGGAAGAAGAGGGCGTGAGACTGTTTGCTCAGGTTAATGGAGACTATTTTACTGTCTTGGGTTTGCCTCTACTGGAAATTTTGTCGTATCTCAGCCTCAAGGGAGAGCTGGAAACATGACAGAGACTCGAATTCCATTGGCAGGTGTGATCGGTACACCCATTTCACACTCCAAGTCTCCACAAATTCATATGCATTGGCTCAAGACGCATGGCATCAAAGGATACTACATCCCGATGGAAGTCGGCGCAGATGATCTTGAGACGGTTATTCGATCTTTGCCCAAGGCAGGGTTCGTTGGCGTAAATATCACAGTGCCTCACAAAGAGAAAATTCTGGAAATCGCAGACCTTGTCACCGACCGGGCAACGCTTATCGGCGCCGCGAACACTTTGATCTTTCGCAAGGATGGCAAAATTCATGCGGACAATACAGATGGAGTGGGGTTTGTCCGGAACCTTCGGCAAAACGCACCTGGCTGGAATCCTTTGGCAGGACCTGCAGCATTGCTAGGGGCAGGAGGAGCCGCACGCGCGGTGATATCCGCACTGCTGGAAACCGGCGTTCCCGAAATCATGATTTCAAACAGAACCCGAGTCCGGGCCGAAGCATTGAAAACAGAGTTTGGCAAACGCCTCGTGGTCGTTGAATGGGTACAAGCCGGCAACATGATGGAAGAGGCGGCCATGGTTGTGAACACGACTTCACTTGGTATGATCGGTAAACCGCCTTTGCGTGTGCCGCTGGATGGCCTTCGAAAGGGAACCTTGGTCACGGATTTGGTTTACGCGCCTCTGAAGACAAAGCTTCTGGCAGAAGCAGAAGACATGGGATGCGTCACTGTCGACGGTCTGGGTATGCTATTGCATCAGGCGGTCCCGGCCTTTGAACGGTGGTTCGGGGTGCGCCCGGACGTTGACAGCGCCACACGCGCTGCGGCGCTCAGATGACCTTCAAACTTGGATTGACCGGTTCGATAGGGATGGGCAAATCCACAACGGCAAAGCTTTTTGCCGAGGAAGGATGCGATGTCTGGGATGCCGATGCCGCGGTTCACCGTCTTTATTCCAAGGGCGGATTGGCAGTTGAGCCGTTGCGCCATCTGCTTCCCGAAGCGATTGAAGATGGCGCAGTGAGCCGAGAAAACCTGAAAACCTTGCTAAAATCTGATCCAAACCTTTTGAAAGAAATAGAACGCATCGTGCATCCCCTTGTGGCTCAGGACCGCGCAGAATGTTTGGAACACACCAAGGCAGACATCTGTGTCCTCGACATCCCACTTCTCTTTGAAACAGGGTCTGACAAGTCGATGGATGCGACTATATGTGTCACGGTCGATCTAGACATACAGAAGGCGCGCGTTTTGGAAAGAGGCACAATGACCGAGGATCAGCTCGATACCATTCTGGCCAACCAAATGCCGGACGAGGAAAAACGCGCCCGCGCCGATTTCGTGATCACGACTGATACGCTTGAACATGCACGGGCGCAGGTCCAAGATATTGTCAGTCAGATAAGAGCTTCGCTGAACCATGCGTGAAATCGTACTCGACACGGAAACCACCGGATTTGAACCCGAACAAGGCGATAGGATCGTTGAAATTGGTGGTGTTGAGCTTTCCAATCACATGCCGACAGGAAAGACATTTCACAAATACATCAATCCCGAACGCTCCATGCCAAACGAAGCATTTGAGGTGCACGGTCTCGGGGATGACTTTCTCCGTGATAAACCGCTCTTCTCCGAGGTGGTCCAAGACTTTTTGGATTTCGTAGGCGATGCCAAACTCGTCATTCACAACGCTGCTTTCGACATGAAGTTTCTAAATGCCGAACTGGGATGGCTCAATTTGCCCAAGCTGCCTTGGGATCAGGCGATTGATACACTGGCCATCGCACGAAAGAAATTCCCTGGATCACCCGCGTCTCTCGACGCTCTATGCCGCCGATTTGGCATCGACAATTCGGATCGTACTCTTCATGGCGCCCTGCTCGACTCAGAGATCCTTGCGGAAGTGTACCTTGAACTTATCGGCGGCCGTCAGCCTGACTTTACCTTGGCCGGCGCACATGTTGAGAGCGACAAAAAAGCGACGGACGGCAACGAATGGCATCCCAAACCAAGACCTTCAAAACTCGCGCTTCGTATCACCCAAGAAGAACGCGCAGCGCATGCCGCATTTGTGGAAAAGTTGGGTGAAGAAGCAATCTGGAAGAAAACTGTCTAAAGCAAACCTTACGCGTCTGGAGTTGGCTTCGCTTGGGCTACCTCGGCTTGACGACGCATGATCTCATTTCGATAAAGCTGAACGAAATCAATCGTCTCAAGGTTCAAGGGTGGAAAGCCGCCATCGCGTGTTACGTCGCTTACAATGCGCCTCATGAATGGAAAGAGCATACGAGGACATTCGATTAACAAGAACGGATGCATCTGATCTTCGGGAACATTTTCGATACTAAAAACGCCAACATATTCCAGTTCCAGTAGGAACAACTTTTCCTGGTTGGTCTTGTTTTGGGACGTCACAATGAGTTTTGTCATGACTTCATATTGATTGTCCGCCGTCCGTTTCTTGGCATCCAGGTTCACGGCAACTTGCACATCCGGTGTCACTTCGCCGCCAACACCACGTTGGGACAAGACATTTTCAAAAGACATGTCCCGAATAAACTGAGTCAGAACACTCATCTGAGGTCCGGTTGGCAATTCCTGCGATTGCGCTTGCGGTTGTGCATCTGGTTTAGCCGCACCGTTTTCCTGATCTGCCATGTGTTACTCCAAGCGGAAAATCTCGTTTCGGCAGGCTTAACAGGATGGGCAGGGGGCCTCAATGCTTAGTCCAGCCAGAATTTCCATGGGTTGGTTTTTTCGGCGGATGAACTTCCTGATACTCTGCTTCGATCACGTCATCACTTTGAAATGGTGCCTGCGGCCGCTGGTCATCCTGCCTTGGGCGATCACCCATTTCAAACTTCTGAACATGGATACGTTTTTTCAAAGAGCCGAACACCGCCCGGCGAACCGGTGGTGCCAACAGGCCGAAACCCAAAGCATCGGTAAAAAAGCCGGGCGTTAACAGTAGTGCGCCTGCCACAAGAATCATCGCCCCATGCGCCAAAGGCTCGGTTGGATCATCCAAACGTGAAAAAGAGCTGCGCAATTGACCCATAGCCAGCGCGCCTTGTGACTTTACAAGCAAGGTTCCTAAAATCGCGGTCAACACCACAATGGCCAGAGTTGGCCAAAGACCAATCCATCCGCCAACCTGAATAAAGAGGGCTATTTCAATCAGCGGAACAGCGAGAAACGCCAGAAACAGCCACATGTTGATAACCCCCTTATTTTTAAACTTGTCGTAAGGTGGACTTGACCCCGTGAACCACCTACATAAGTGCGAACACGGGATGTTTCCATCCTCGTCATCTTGAGAGGTTAGAATGAATTCGCCGCTACTTCAGCTTTTGGTGCTCGCAGGAATTGCGATTTTCCTGATTTTGCGCCTGAAAAGCGTCCTCGGCACGCGCGATGGGTTTGAGGCGCCGCCACAGCCCAGAAAAAGCGTGGAAAGCTCTTCGCGCCGGCAGGATTTCGAAGTAATCGAAGGTGGTCCGGATTACGATATCTCCGATCATGTGGCCGAAGACAGCGACGCAGCCGAAGCGCTTTCGGGGATGAAACGCGCCGAGCCGAGTTTTACCGTGAGCGAATTCCTGCAAGGGGCCAAGCAAGCATACGAGTGGATTTTGATGGCATTCGAGCGCGGTCAAATGGACGAGATTGCGCCATTCCTGTCGCAGGACGTGTTCGAAGCCTTCTCTCAGGTTGTCGACTCGCGGCAAGAGCAAGGTTTGAGCATTGAAGCCGACTTCGCAGGTGTGCGCGAAACAAGTTTGGTCGATGCAAAGTTCGACGAAGATACTGGGCGATCTGAAATCACAGTTCGGTTTGTTGGCGAGTTGGTTTCCGTTGTTCGCGATGCTTCTGGCGAAATTGTTGAGGGTAAACCGGGTCAATCCAAACGGCAAAAAGACAGCTGGACGTTTGAACGGGTCATGGGATCGGATGATCCCAACTGGCGTCTTGTCGCGACGGGCGAATGATACGGACCCTGATCGCTGCCTCTCTCTTTGTGATCAGCACCTCATTTGCCGCCTTTTCCAACGATGTCACCCACACAGTCGTCGATTTTCAAGACCTGGAAGACTGGGACAAGGATGATCACGAAAAGGCGCTAGACGCTTTTCTTGTTACATGTCCTGATCTCAACGATCCTGATTGGTCAGCATTGTGCGCCTTGGCTCAGCAAAAACCTGATGCAAAAGGCTTTTTCGAACTTTTCTTTCGACCTGTGATCATCGAAGATGGAGATCCGGCCCTGTTCACCGGGTATTTTGAACCTGAACTTTCAGGATCTTTGTCACCCAGCGCACGGTATCGATATCCTCTTTATCGACAGCCACCAGAGTCCGTGAATGCCGGGTTGTGGTATCCAAGGCGAGTCATTGAGACCAGTAACGTGATGACAGGCCGAGGTCTTGAAATCGCTTGGGTCGACGACCCGGTGGAACTATTCTTTTTGCAAATACAAGGCTCAGGGCGTGTGAAGTTGCCAAGTGGGCGCATGATCCGTGTCGGGTATCAGGGCGCCAATGGTCATGAATATCGGTCAATCGGTGCCGAGCTTGTGCGTCGCGGCGTGTTTGAAGCGCATCAGGTGTCGGCACAGGTGATTAAGAACTGGGTGCGTCGCAACCCGGTGGCGGGTCAGGAATTGCTTTGGTCAAATCCGTCCTATGTCTTTTTCCGCAGAGTTGATTCCGTGCCTGCCGAGCGTGGTCCTTTAGGGGCAATGAACCGATCCGTCACAACCGGCCGCACGATCGCTGTTGATCCGGCTTTCGTCCCTCTCGGTGCGCCGGTTTGGATTGAGAAAGAAGGGGCCAACCCCATTCGGCGACTCATGGTGGCACAGGATACAGGATCTGCCATCAAAGGTGCACAGCGTGCCGATGTTTTCATGGGCACCGGCGACACAGCGGGCCGCGAAGCCGGGCGCCTTCGGGATCCGGGCCGCATGGTCACACTTCTTCCCATTCAAAGAGCCTACGCGATGGAGACGGAGCCCGGACTTTGAGCCGCAGGAAAGTCACGCCGGATGAGCTGGCGCTTTGGAACCAAGTCGCGAAAACGGCTGACAAACTCGGTGCTGGCCGCAAAGAGACTTTCCTGAACGATCAACCCAAAAAACTGTCCCCCAAAAATTTTCAGATAAAAGAGCCTTTTCAAATCGGCATGGGTGCGTCATCGAGCTCGCTGAGGAACGACGTGTTGCCGCAGGTTCAGGACCGCGTGGCGCAGCAGCCCATCAATATGGACAAAAAAACGCATCAGCGTTTGAAATCTGGCAAACTCAAGCCCGAGGCTCGCATTGATCTTCACGGAATGACTTTGGCGCAGGCACACCCACGACTGACGCGTTTCATCATGTCTGCCCATAGCGAAGGCAAACGACTCGTTCTCGTTATTACAGGGAAAGGTAAAAATACCGATAACGGCGGGCCGATTCCTGTTCGTGACGGAGTGCTGCGACATGCGGTGCCGCAATGGTTGGGCCAGGCCCCTCTGTCTTCTCTCGTGCTTCAGATCACTCAGGCCCACAATCGACATGGCGGGGGCGGGGCGTATTATGTTTATCTACGCCGCACGCGGTAGGCGGTGTTTGGCGCGGCCAATGCCGATGAACATCATACCCGTGGTGAACACAAAGTAGACCGCAACCAGCACATATTGCGTCTCAAGCCCTAAACCCATGTCGATGCCCCAGCCTGTCAATCCAGGACCAATCGCTGATCCGAACACCATCACAGCTGCGGCCATCGCCTTGATCGATCCCAGGTGCCGTGTGCCGTAAAACTCCGCCCAAAACGCATTTGGCAATGTGGTGTTGAACCCGGTGGTCAGGGCAAAAAAGAACAACCCCGACAAGAGCGCTGTGTAAGATCCAGCATACGCAAAAAGCACGAAACCAATGACCATTGGCAACTGCATAAACGGGATCAATCGCGCAGTGCCAAATCGATCCAGCGCCCAGCCTGAGGCCATCATGGCGACAATACCAACCACCGTGTAAAACGGGTACATCGCAACAAGTTCAAAATGTGCGATGCCTTTCAAGTCGGCATAATGCACCTGATGAAAAAAGAACGCCGTGTTGAACGCGGATGGACCAAGCAGGGCAGGGATCATAAACCAAAAGAGACCATGCTCCATGGCTTGATTTCGCGTCCAGTGTCGATCATCCATACCCGCCGTCTGGCTGCTTTCGGCCACAGATTGTGGTGTGCGTTCTTCGGTCAGGAGCTTCAGGATAAACGGTATACCGGACAGTGCCAAAACCGCCGCTGCCATCCAAAGAACGCGCCAATCGATAAACGCCATCAAGGCAACGAAAATCAGCGGTAACAATGCCTCGCCGATGGCAAAGCCCAAAGTTGCAATTGAAAGCGCCTTACCGCGGGTCGCGATAAACCAGCGAGACATGGCCACAAGCGCGATATGGCTGGTCATGCCTTGGCCGGTGAAGCGCAGCGCAAAGATGACCAAGATGAGACCCCACCAGACAGGATTCAGCGCCATCGCAAAACACGACAGTGCTAGTAATACCAGGATGATCGGGGCAAGTGTGCGAACGCGAAACTGATCCGTCAGGCCACCCGCCCACACCATGATCATCGCTGATGCGGCTGTGCCCAGCGTATAGATGCCGCCCCATTGACCATGTGTAAGACTAAAGGTTTCACGGATTTCTCCGGCGAAGATGGAGATGAAGAATGTCTGGCCAAAACTGCTCAGAAACGTCAGCAACATTCCCGCTGAAAGCCAGGGCAGGTTGCCGCGCAGAAAGTCGAAAATCTTCATACCTCTTCGTCGCCTGAAACGCCTGCGAAAGAAAGCAAAAAGCATCCGGTCGCAAATCGGGGTTAACGCCTTCAAAACAAGGAAATCGCGACATCGGTACAACGTCGGTATTACGTCGGTATCGCGTCGGTGCGGATGTTGGCAACGTTCGGGGTTAACGCAAAGCGCTCTGGATTTACCTGTTCTTTACCGATCCCGAGGAGGATGGCCTCTCGTTCAAATTCAAGGCGGCCACTTGCTTAGATCACAGCTTTTTCGACTATGGGGCGATTTTCCGGGATGCGGGCATAGTTGAAAGGTGTCATGTCCAATGCCCGATATTCTCCATAGGTAATCCATTCTGCCGTGCCGCGCCCCATGGCGGGGGATTGTTGCAAACCGTGGCCCGAAAAGCCGTTGAGGAAAATGAAATTCCTGACCTCTGTGTGCGGACCCATGATGGCGTTGTGGTCGAATGTATTCATGGCATAGTGCCCGGCCCATTCGGATTGAACCTTGACGGCTTCAAACTGAGGGATGCGTGTCGCGACAATGGGCCAGACATAGTTTTCCCATAACATGAAATCCATCTGGTGGTCGTCATAGTCACAGGCTAGATCAGGAGCGCTGTGATCATATCCGCCCACCTCATAGGTCCCGCCGCCGTTTTCGCGCACATGGATGCCAGTTGGATCGATGGTCAGTGGTAGGTCCTGATCCAAGGGCTGATCCGCTTTGAAGATCCATGTGAACCGCTTGCGCGGCTCCACCGGAAAATCAACACCTGCCATCCTGGCGGTCAGGACGGCGCGAGGGCCAGAGGCATTCAAAACCTGACCGCAGGCAATCACCTCTCCGCTTTTCAATGTAACGCTTTCCACCAATGTACCGGAAACGTTTTTGGTGATGGCCACCACCTCGTTTTCGATATATTCAACGCCGCGCTCGCGCGCCTGACGTTTCCACCAGTCGAACATGGCCAGCCCATCAAAGTAACCCTCATCGACCGTGTTGATCGATCCGGCGACGATGTCGTCTACATCGTAAAAGGGATAGCGTGCCTTGATCTCATCTGAGGTTAAAACCTCGGTCGCGGCACCGGCGGCCTTTTGCACCATTTGGCTTTCACGCAGCACCTCGGCGAAAGCATCCGTATTGGCCAGGTACAGGTAACCAAAGTTCCGAATGGAAAGATTGGGCACGCGTTCGTCACCGCCCATGTAGCTGCGGATGTTCTTGACGAAATCAGCGGCAAACTGGCTGATTTTGACGTTCAGCGCGGATGAAAATTGCTGCCGGATGCAGGAATTCGTGTGTGCTGTTGAGCAGGTCTCAAAGGTCAAATCACGGTCGATGACAAGCACCGAACCGTCGAAATCGGGATTGTCACTCAGGAACCAGGCAGTGGACGACCCCATAATCGCGCCACCAATGATGATGACGTCATAGGATGCGTGTTTCGGTGTGGTGGGCGTCATGTGGGGTCAGATCGGGAATGCGTCGCGTGCATCGTAGGAGGCAAAGCTCGACAAGGTCTGTTCATTGCACTCTTCCTGCCATTTGGTGGCGGGTTGGATTGCTGTGACTACCGTATGTGTGTCGCGAAGCTCTGAGGCCCGGGGCGTGTCTTCCATTGCGATGGCCACGAGTCCTGAAACCACGCCCTTCTGTCTTGCGACCAGATCTATGGCACCTTCCATCGTCCCGCCGGTTTCGATCCATTGATCCACCAAGAGCACACGGGTTCCCGGCGCAAAGGCAGGCAGGCGCATTTCCATGTCCTGCGTGCGGCCCGAATAGTTGGTGAAGCTGACTTTGTCGGTATCCACGCAGAGCTTTCCGGCTTTGCGGATCGGCAAGAACCCGACATCGCGCCGCGCCGCCAGAGCAGCCCCTAGGACAAACCCCATGGCATCAAGACCGCCGACCACGTCAAACTCGACCCCGTCGAGATCGGCCAGCAGATCGGCCAGCAAATCCTGAAATGCGCGTTGGTTGATGTAGATGGAGGTGGGGTCAAGCCAGGCAAACTTGGGCCCCTTGGTGTTGGGCGACATGAGTTTGAAATACCAGCGATCGTCACGGGGGCCTTTATCTTGGGTCATTCATCTGTCCTCAGATCTTCAGCAATATCGAGCAGGCGTCTCAGGCGCGCCGGGTCGATGTCATAGAAGTTGTCCTCATAATTGATCCCGGTCGCCACCATAAAGCAATCGACTTCGCGATAGCGGTGGGCATTTTCGGGCGAGATGCCCGAGGCCAATGCAAGGGGTTTGTCGCCAATTGCGGCGCGAAAGGTTGCAATCTTTTTGTCATCTGCCTCGATGCCAGTTGCCAAACCAGAAGTGGTGACAACATCCATCCAATCGCGGGCAGTTTCCGCTGATCGCGCATAGTCGGATGGATCAACGGGCCGCTGTTTTTTGAATGCTGTTCCGCCGAAGTAAAGCCCATCCCAATCGACGCGGGCCGCGTCAATTTCTTTGGCCTCGACCTGGTCTGTGACACGTTCATCAATCCGCGCGTCATCGGCCCAATAGGCATCAATGTGGCATCCTTCACGGCCAAGCGCGGCGAGTTGTGGGAAAGCATCCTTGCCGGTCACAGCCAGAAAATTCACTCCGATCCAAAGCTTAGGCCTTGCTTCGCGAACCTCACGAAGGATCTCCAGAAATGGCGAGACTCCAAAGTCGTGGTTGATGAGAAAGCAACCCGGTGCGCCTGCTTTTGTCAGCACCTCAATGTTCCTCAAAGTCTGTTCTGTTTCGAGCACGTGAATGACTGGAAGCACAACCGGGCCTTGCGATCCAAAGGACGCGCGAAATTCAAATCTGTCCATCCCTTGGACCCTTCGAATAAAAATTGTGCATTGCGCACGATTTTGGCGCAGACTTGGCCACAGGTCCGGGAATCGGATGCGCCAGAGACTGCCTCGGTATCTATATCGAAGCTGGCGAAATAACCAAATATGACGACTGACAGGAGAGTGTGGGGATGTCGAACAACGGCAAATTTATTCAAAGCAAACGGACGTTTCTAAAGACAGGTTTGGCCTCAGTTGCCTTGTCTGCGCCATTCGTGAACCGCGCATGGGCGGAAACCACGGAGCTGACAATGTTGGGATGGTACGGCACAGCTGAACCCGACATGGTGGGTGCGTTCGAAGAAGCGAACAACGTGAAATTCGTGCCGAAATATTATGCAGGTGGGGACAACATGCTGGCCGCTCTGGCGCAGAACCCGCCGGGCACCTTCGACATTATCCACACCGATGCGGAATACGCCAAGCTCTTGGTGGCGAATGATCTGGTGATGCAGCTCGACGCCAATGAGTATCCTATGGATGACCTATTGCATGATGATTTCAAATCCTTCTCGGGCCACTGGGATGACAGCGGCAATCTTTATTCACTGATCTCTCGGTTTGGGCACCTGGGTGTGTCCTACAACAAAGACGTGCTGACTGCGGAAGAGGCGTCGACCTATGATATTTTCTGGGATGAGCGTTTGACTGGCAAGGTCGGGCATTTCGACTGGCACCTGCCGTCGCTGGGTCAGATGAGTCTGCTCGTCGGCAATGAAAGCCCATTTGATATCGATGATGCCGGTTGGCAGGCGGTGCAGGAGAAAACCCTGTCACTCAAGCCGCAGGTCGGCGGATACTTTGACTTTGGCGGTACATTCTCGGGTCTGAAAAATGCCGAGATGCTGGCCATGGTCGGGATTGGAGACTGGGTCACCGGGATTCTGGAACGCGATGGCGCGCCTGTGTCGTCGGTCGTGCCAAAAGAGGGCGGCATTCAGTGGACGGAAAGCTACTCGATTGCCAAGACATCTGAGAAAGCCGATCTCGCGCTGAAGTATTTGGCCTACACCATGTCGCCAGAGGGTCAGGTGAAAACCGCACAGATGCTTGGCTATCCGGGTCACTGTGTGACCAAGGCGGGCCGTGCAATGCTCAACGAGGTCGATCCGGCCGAAGCACAGCGCTCGCGTCAGGTGGACGGCGATCCGCAGGATCCGATCACGCTCATCAATGAAGGGCGGATCAGCTATCGTGACATTCCTGTTCAGCAATCTCTGGAAGACTGGAATGACTTCTGGTCGGAATACAAGAACGCCTGACTGTGATTTCAACTAAGACACCGGAGCGGCGCTGATGAAGCGCCGCCTCAACGCGTATGCTTTGACGTTTCGTCTGCCCATTATCATCTGGCAGACCCTGTTCTTTGTTGGTCCCCTTTTCTTTGTGATCGCAATGTCGTTCTTCGTGGTGAAGAACTATCAGATGGTCGAGACCTTTGAACTTACGAGCTGGGCCAAGATGGTTAGCCGTGACTATGTCTGGTCGAGTTACCGCTACACGCTTTTGATGGCCGGGCTGGCTGCAATGATGGCCTCGCTTCTGGCTTTTCCGGCGGCGTGGTTCCTGGCCTTTCGATGTTCGGCGCGAATAAGGCAATTCGCGATCCTACTGCTCATCATTCCGTTTTTCACCAGCTACCTGGTGCGCACGTTTTCCTGGTACACGATCCTCGCCGAAGCCGGAGTTTTGAACGGGGCCTTCGGGCTTGTCGGATTGGGGCCCTATACTTTTCTAAACACGCCCATTGGAACGCTGGTGGGATACTTGACGCTTATCCTGCCGCTGGTACTTATCTTGCAAACAGTGACCATGGCCAACATCGATGACCGCCTGATCCAGGCGGCGCGCAACCTTGGCTGTTCACCAGCGCGCACGATCAGAACGGTGATCTTGCCCGCGGGCAAAACCGGGTTCGTCATAGCGGCCTTGTTCGCTTTCATTCTGTCCTTTGGGGATTTCGTGGCGCCTTACTATCTTGGCGGCTCCAAGCCTCCGACGATGCCGATTCTGATCATCGACACCACCAAGGCGGGTCAGCAATGGCCTCGCGCTGCGGTAGTTGCAGTTATGATGATGCTTACGCTTTTCACAGTTGCCTTTGCCGCCATCATGTATGCCTACCGCAAGAGGGCGAGCCGATGAGAACACCGCGCCTCGACTTTTTCCTGCGGGCCTACACGCTTTTGGTGGCGGCGTTCATTTTCCTACCGATCTTTGTGAGCCTCCTGTTTTCGTTCAACTCTGATCGCTTCCCAACCTTGCCCATGAGCGGGTTCACGACTCTATGGTACGAAACCATCTTTGCTGATCCGGACTTCTGGCGGGCTGCTCGCAACAGTCTGATCGTCTCTGCGACGACGTCTGTAATTGCAACGTTCCTCGGGTTTTGCACCGCCTATACCGACTATCGCTACAGCTTCAGGGGCAAGAGTCTGTTCCTTGCCATCATCCTGCTTCCGCCAACCATACCGCTCATCATCATCGCGCTCGCCATGCTGGCGTGGTTCAGCCGTGTGGGCCTGTCGGGGCAGGTGGTGTCGATCATCGCCGCGCATACCGTTCTCACGGCCCCCTTTGCCATGGCCATCATTCGCCTGCGCCTTAGCCAGATCGACGACAGCCTTGAGGCCGCAGCGTGGAATCTTGGGGCCAGTGAATGGCGCGCAATGCGAGAGGTTATCCTGCCGTTTTGCAAGCCTGCGATCCTGTCTTCGCTGTTCCTGACGGCGGCCGTGTCGTTTGACGAGTTTACCGTGGCCTGGTTTGTCTCGGGTCTGAACAAGACATTGCCGGTTCATGTGCTTGAGATTGTGCAGGGCACCATTGATCCGCAGGTCAATGCCATCGGCACACTGGTTTTTGGTGTTTCCATTACGCTTGTTGTCATATCGCAGGCACTTATTTTCTTCCGACTGCAAAGGGCTGCGTCATGAGTGAACCGCTGGTTGAACTGGACGGGGTTGAAAAGCACTTCGGTGATTTTGTTGCCGTGCGTGATGCGAACCTGACCATCGGGCAGGGGGAATTCATTGCGATCATGGGGCCTTCGGGATGTGGCAAGACGACGACCTTGCGCATGTTGGCTGGTCTTGATGCGCCGACGAATGGCGAGATTCTGCATCGCGGGCAAGCGGATGAATGACCTTCCCGCGCATGAACGCGACACGCCCATGGTCTGGCAGAGCCTTGCGCTTTTCCCGTATCTGAACGCGCGTGAAAACGTGGAGTTTGGTTTGAAGATGCGCGGCGTCGAGGCGGGTGAGAGACGTAAGCGTGCGCTCAACTGGCTGGACCGGATGGAGATCGGCGAGTTTGCAGAGCGCAATGTCGAGACACTCTCGGGAGGTCAGCGTCAGCGCGTGGCTTTGGCCCGCGCCCTAGTGACAGAACCGCAGCTTTTGCTCTTGGACGAACCTTTGTCCGCGCTTGATGCGCATCTTGTGATCCGGATGCAATCCGTGCTGACGCGCCTTCAGCGAGAGCTTGGCATTACCTTTGTCTATGTCACCCATTCGCAGTCCGAAGCCTTTGCCATGGCCGATCGCGTGGTCATCATGTCGAAGGGTGAGATTGCGCAGATCGGCACGCCGCGTGAGATTTACCGCGCGCCCAAAACCCGGTTTGTGGCCGAATTTGTGGGGAGGAACAACATCCTGCAAGGGCGTGTCACGGAACATGCAAAAGATGTCTCGACGGTGGACACCGCATTGGGCACCTTCACAGTACCGGGCAAAACCGAAGTGGGATCGGATGTCGCCATCGTCGTTTCGGCGGACATGATGCAAATCGGGCCGGGGGAAAACACGCTTGAGGCTACGGTGCTGTCTGAGGAATTCGTGGGCTCGATGGTGACAATCTTTCTCGAAGCCGAGGACGGCACAGAATTGAAGATCCAGATGCAGGAACGCGCGCTGGGCGATCTTGATCTGAGCGCTGGGCGCAGACATGCGCTAAGCTGGGCGCAAAGCGATGGGCATCTTTTGACTGAGGGGACGACATGATCCAGAATCCCATTCCCTGGCCCAATGGTGCGCGCTGCGCGTGTGCGATCACCTTTGATATGGATGCCGACAGCCTCATCCATATTGCCCGCCCTGAGGATAGCCATGATCGGCTCTATCCGATTTCTATGGGCCGGTATGGGCCTACGGTCGCGATGCCTCGTATCCTTGATACCTACCGTCGTGTTGGCATCAAACAGTCTTTCTTTATGCCGGGTTGGTGCCTTGAGACCTATCCCGACGTGGTAGAGGCGGTCCTGAAGGACGGGCACGAAATCGGTCACCACGGCTGGATTCATGAAGATCCGATTGTCACCAAGGGTGGCGCACAGAAAGAGGCGTTTGAAAAAGCTCTCGATACGCATGACCGTATTGCCGGGGGCAAACCGCGTGGCTATCGCGCACCGGTTTACAATGTCACGCAGCAGGTGATCGATTTACTGATTGAGCATGAGTTCCGCTATGACAGCTCGCTCATGGCGGATGACATTCCCTACCGGATGCAGACGGACAAAGGCTCTCTCTACGAAATGCCGGTCCATTGGGGCACGGATGATTGGCCTCCTTTCGCGCATTATGATGAGATTGGCTATCTGATGCCCGTGCGTGGCCCATCGGCTGGACTTGAAGGGTTCTGGGAAGAGTTCGATGCGCAATACGAGGCGGGCGGGTTTTTCATGCTGATCGTGCATCCTTTTTTGACAGGACGCCTAGCGCGTTGGCGTCAGGTCGAGGCGTGGCTCGAAAAGACGTTGGCGGCCAAAGATGTCTGGTTCGCAAGGTTGGAAGACATTGCTGATCACCTCGACAAGGTGAGCGCAGAGGGCACATATCTTCGCACCGAGACGCTTCCCTATTTTACTGACCCGCAAAAATGAGGCTGACCGATGCTTTCTGAGACCGACAAGAAACACCTGCGTGTCGCCTATGACGAGGCCAAGGCCGGGTATGACGAAGGTGGCTGTCCGATTGGGTCGGTTTTGGCGCGCGGCGATACTGTGGTGAGCCAAGGGCGAAATCAGCGGGTTCAACAGGGTGACCCAATCGCTCATGGAGAGATGGACGCCCTGCGCAAGGCGGGGCGACAAAAGACCTACAAAGATACCACGCTTTATACGTCGCTCAGCCCCTGCATGATGTGCACCGGCACGATCATTCAGTTTGGTATTCCGCGTGTGGTGATCGGAGAGAACAAAACCTTCGGCGGCAACGAGGACTTTCTGCGTTCCAAGGGTGTGGAAGTGATCGTTGCGGATGATCCGGATTGTATCGCGCTGATGACGCGGTTCATCGAGGAAAAGCCGGAGCTTTGGAACGAAGATATCGCGGAGGATTGATATGACCGATACGTTGATCACCGGAGCAGCTGCCCGCCCCGATGCAGAGATCATCGAAGATACGATTGTTGCACCGTGTGCACCCTGGAGTGCTGTGCTCAAAAAGGGGCAAACGCTTCGCCTGATTGATCTGGAAGGCCAGCAGGCGATTGATTTTCTCTGCTTCGGCACCGACCCTCATCAAAACCAGGTCGAGCGATATCATATGCCCAACACGATCAAGGTTCCCAAGCACATCTTTCTTGAAAAAGGCACAGTGCTTTATTCGCAATTTGCACGCCCCATGATGACGATCACGGACGATAGCTGCGGCGGGCATGACACGATCTTTGGATGCTGTTCTTTTGCCGTGGATCAGGTGCGTTATGGCAAGCAGAACGCCGAGTGCTGCCAGCGTAATTTTGAGCGTGAGATGGAAAAGCATGGGCTGGGGCCAGAGCACGTCGTGGCCAACGCAAATTTTTTCATGAATGTCCCAATCGGGTCGGACGGGCATGTTGAGATCACCGACAGTCAGTCTCGTGCGGGGGACTTTGTTGACCTGCGCGCTGAGATGGATGTGATTGCGGTTCTGTCGAATTGCCCGCAAGAGCTGAATGCGGCCGCAGGCGGCGGCCCGTCGCCCATCCGCGCCATTATCTTCCAATAAAAACGCCCGCCACTTGGCGGGCGCTGTTCACCTTGTCTACGTCGATTTAGCCGTAAACAGACTCTTTGCCGAAATGCTTGGTGAGCATGTAGTAGATCACGGCGCGATACTTGTTGCGCTCGGACTGACCATAGGTCTCAATCGCTTGATTGATCGCATCCATCAATTGCGGACCATCCGAAAGGCCCAGCTTTTTGATGAGGAAATTGTCTTTCACTGTTTCGAGCTCTTGCGGCTGACCGGCGGCCACTGTCGAAGCATCCGCGTCATAGATTGACGGGCCACATCCAATGGTTACCTTGGTCAAAAGATCCATGTCCGGGCTCATCCCGCACTTGTTCTTTAGATCATCTGCATATTTCGCAATCAGATCGTCACGACGTCCCATATATACACTCCCACCTGTCCGGATTTTTCCGGATTGTTGTTTCAAGAATTGCCTGAAAGGCACGCCTGACAAGATACCCATAGGAGTGCGGTGCACAAAGGGAAAACTTCCACTTGTCTCCCCTGGGCGCACGAAACCGCCCATTTTCGCTTTGGACCTGTGTATTGAGCGTTAACAGGGCCTGTCTTGCAGGATCGAAAAGAAGAACGCCCCGCTGGGCCAGGCGTTCTGTGACTCTATAGAATTTTAGTAGCGATAATGCTCTGGTTTGTACGGACCTTCCGGTTTTACGCCGATATAGTCAGCCTGGTCCTGATCCAGTGGTGTCAACTTCACACCAATCCGATCCAGATGCAGGCGCGCGACCTTTTCATCGAGATGTTTGGGCAGGATGTAGACCTGGTTTTCATACTGATCGCCGCGCTGCCAAAGCTCGATCTGCGCCAGAACTTGGTTGGTAAAACTGGCGGACATCACGAAGGACGGATGACCGGTGGCGTTCCCAAGGTTCAGCAGACGACCCTCCGACAGAAGAATGATGCGATTGCCCGATGGCAATTCGATCATGTCCACCTGTTCCTTGATGTTGGTCCATTTGTGGTTCTTGAGGTTCGCCACCTGAATTTCATTGTCGAAATGGCCGATGTTGCCGACAATCGCCATATCCTTCATACCGCGCATATGCTCAATGCGGATGACGTCTTTGTTGCCGGTGGTTGTGATAAAGATGTCTGCGCTATCGACAACGTCTTCCAGCAGAACAACCTCAAACCCATCCATCGCCGCCTGAAGCGCGCAAATCGGGTCTACCTCGGTTACTTTCACGCGCGCGCCCGCACCGCGAAGGCTTGCGGCGGATCCTTTGCCAACGTCGCCATAGCCCATCACGACCGCAACCTTGCCCGCCATCATCGTATCCGTGGCACGGCGAATGCCGTCTACAAGCGACTCTTTGCAGCCATACTTGTTGTCGAATTTCGACTTGGTGACGCTGTCATTCACGTTGATCGCCGGGAAAGGCAGCTGGCCTTTCTTGTGCAGGTCATACAGGCGATGCACGCCGGTGGTGGTTTCCTCAGAAACACCCTTGATCGCATCGCGTGTCTTGGTGAACCAGCCGGGGCTCGCCTCCATCCGCTTTTTGATCTGTGCCTTGATGACTTCTTCTTCTTCGGACGACGGCACTGGAATGATATCTTCGCCTGCTTCTGCGCGAGCACCCAGCAACACGTACAAAGTCGCGTCGCCGCCATCGTCGAGGATCATATTGGCGCCCTCGGGGAACATGAATGACCGGTCGAGGTAGTCCCAATGCTCTTCTAGCGTTTGACCTTTTACCGCAAACACCGGCGTGCCGCCTTCCGCAATCGCGGCTGCGGCGTGGTCTTGCGTTGAGAAGATGTTGCAAGAGGCCCAGCGGACATCGGCACCTAACTCAACGAGTGTCTCGATCAGGACCGCAGTCTGGATCGTCATGTGCAAACTGCCGACAATCCGCGCACCCTTTAGGGGTTTTTCATTCCCATACTCGTCACGAAGTGCCATCAGGCCGGGCATTTCGGTTTCCGCGATATCCAGCTCTTTGCGGCCGAATGCGGCCAGGCTGATATCTTTCACAACAAAGTCTTTCGCCATCTGTCTGCTCCTTGCAAATCGGCTTTGCAGGGCAGATAGCACTCGACCCGGCCTTCGGCAACGCGCGATTGCGTGCTTAGCTTGCGATGCCTTCTGCCGTGGCCATTGTTGTGTTGGAATTCCAGTTCTGGCCGGTCGCGACAACGCAACTCAGACCATTTGGTTGTGTGATAAAAACCGTGAAGCTTCCTGACATTTCAGAGCTCCAGATTTCGAGCAGCTGGCTTGACGATTGAAGGCCCCCACCATTGAGACTTTCGCCGTATTTCGACTGTAGCCGCTCTACCAATGCGTCACGTGGCATGCATTGGGCCGATTGAGCATGGGCAAAGCTGGGCGGTGCGATGGCTGCGGCACCAAAGATAAGGGCAGAAGTGATTGTGCGCTTAAACATGTGACTCTCCTTCTGAATTAAGCAGCATCCGGCGTCGTGCCGGTATGCGATGTGCATAACCAACAGATGGAGATTTTTGTTTTTCGATCCCACTAAACTTACCGCACAAGCGCGTGCGGTTCCGTGAGCAAAACCCGCGTTAGCTCTCAGACCCTTGTGGAAGCGCATCGACATCGACTTGATGCCAGTCTGTTCCAGTCGCGACGACACAGGCCAATCCATCCGGTGTTGTCAGCATCACGGTGAATGTGCCGGTTTCCTGTGAAGACCACACTTCGACCAGAGTCTGTTTGTTTCGAATTGTCTGAAGACCGCCTGCGGAAAACATCTCATCATACTGGGATTCTAAGCGCTTAACCACAGTGTCGCGCTCCGCACAGCTGGCCGCGTGCGCTGGGATGGCCGCAAAGCCAAGTCCCACAACAGCCATCGTTGTTAAAAGTTGCCTGACCATATCAAGCTCCTCTTCTATTGTTTTGAGACGAACTGCGAGGAGCGTGCGTTCGCCTGCTGTTCTTGTTCTGCACCTTAATGGTCGGGCTCTGCTCTTGGTTTCTGCCCCTTATTTGACCCGGCACTTTCCGTAAGTGACCCAGAACAAGGAAAATCTGCGTGCAAAATGTGGCAAGAATGTGGCACTTGCACTGCGTGGGACTGAAACCTTATTTCAAAGCTGTAATGGTTCTTGGAGAAACCGATGGCAGATAAGCAGGCACTCACCTTTACCAGCAGCGGGGCAAAGGCGCAGTACATCGTGCTCATGGGCTTGTTTCGGCTGGCTTTTCTGAATCGCTATCTGTTTGGAATTTTCACCCGCATGCTTGCCCGATTTTGCGCGTCAGAAAACGCGGTGCTCCTGTCTCTGAGCACCGGCGGACAGTTCAAAATTTATCTCAACGATGCATATTGGACGCGTTTCGCGCTGTATCGAAATGACTACGAACTAGAGGTCGGTGCGATCATTCAAAAGGCGCGGGGTCACACGGATGTATTCTGCGATCTTGGTGCCAACAAAGGGTATTGGTCCGTCTTCGCCGCACCGCTTTTTCGCAAGGTGTTCGCCGTCGAGGCATCATCGGCGACGTTCAAAATCTTGGCTGAAAACACCGGCCATCTGTCTGGCGTGAGCCGAAGATGGGCTGCGATTTATGCCAAAAGCGACGAAGAGCTAAGCTTTGTGAACGTCCATAACAGCCATGCCTCTGCGCGATTGGGCGACGATGCCGGATCATCAGATAATACAGAAACGGTTCAGACCATCGCAATTGATGATCTGTTGCCTGCAAAAACCATGGCGCTGATCAAACTTGATGTGGAAGGTGCCGAGATTTCTGCGATTAACGGGGCAAGGCGCACTCTCCTGGACGGGTCGGTTCTCATCTACGAAGACCATGGAAGCGATATGGCTTGTGCCCCTAGCGCGCATTTGCTGGGTTTGACGGGAATCAGAGTCTATTCCGTGCAAAATGGCCTGAAACAGCTGCATTCAGTGGATGAGGTGCTTGCGCAAAAGGGCGAGAAATACACCGGCTACAACTTCCTCGCAGGCCACAAAGACTCGGCCCTTCTGGCGGGTGTCCTTGAAGGTTTTGCAAAACCATAGCGCGCCTTGTATCACCGGAGCATTCGGGACAACTCAACCCATTGGAGGACACGTGCCTGTAGCCCGCGCTTGGCAAAAGATGCTCTCAGGTCGTCGACTTGACCTGCTGGATCCCACGCCATTTGATATCGAGATTGAAGACATCGCGCATGGGCTGAGCTTTGTCGCGCGCTGGAATGGTCAGACTTTGGGTGATTTCGCTTATTCCGTTGCTGAACATTCGCTCTTGGTTGAGCGGCTATATTCTCGTTTGGTTGCTAAACCCGACCCAAAATGGCAACTCGCCGCCCTGCTGCATGATGCGCCGGAATATGTGATCGGTGACATGATCTCTCCGGTCAAGAATGCCGTCGGCCCGGGATATGATGAGCTTGATAAACGTCTGAGTGCGGCAGTTCATATCAAGTTTGGAATACCTGCCATTCTACCCGCCGTGGTCAAAAAGCAGATCAAAAAGGCCGATAAGATCAGCGCCTGGATGGAGGCCACAAAGATCGCCGGGTTCACAGAGGATGAGGCCAACCGTTTTTTTGGTAAGCCGGACGCAGAGTTTGTCGCATCTGAGGACATTGTCCTGCGCGCGCCTATGGAAACACGCGCCGCGTTTGTTGCACGCCATGTGGCATTGCTGGAGAAATGCGCGTGATCCATGTCCGCCCTGCAGGCATTTCAGATACCCGGCAGATGACCGACCTTCTGAATGACATCATCGCCAAGGGTGGCACGACGGCCCACACGAAACTATTTGGATCCGGCGTGCTGAAAGCCGAGATGCGGCTCTATCCTGGCCGAACTGTGTGGGTCTTGGCAGAAAACGATGCGGGCAACGTACTTGGGTTTCAAAACGCCATGCCACACAAGAACCTGCCCGAAGATGCTGCTGATATCGCAACTTTTGTGAAGCTGGGGCAAACCGGGCTTGGCGTTGGGTCAAAGCTCTTTGAACGCACGATATCAGAGGCGCGAAAACTGGGCTACACCTGGCTCAACGCCACAATTCGTGCTGACAACGAAAGCGGGCTGACATATTACCAAAGCCGCGGTTTTGAAGACTACAAACGTATAACAAACACTCAATTGGCCGACGGCACCGTCGTCGACAGAGTTTGCAAGCGCTACGATCTCTAGTGCTTAGCGCGGGGAACGTTTTGCCAAGATACGCTGAAGCGTTCGCCGATGCATGTTCAACCGCCGTGCCGTTTCCGAGACATTGCGATCACACAATTCATACACGCGCTGAATGTGCTCCCAACGCACGCGATCTGCGCTCATCGGGTTTTCCGGCGGCGGCGGCATCTCGTCGTCACTGGCCAACAGGGCGTTGGTGATGTCCGTGGCATCTGCAGGTTTCGAAAGATAATCGGTCGCCCCGATTTTGACTGCTGCGACCGCTGTGGCAATCGCCCCGTATCCGGTCAAAACAACGATACGGCTGTCTGGACGCTTCTCCCGAATGGTCTCAACGACATCAAGCCCATTGCCATCTTCCAGCCGCAAGTCGCACACCGCATACGCCGGTGGGCGTGCCGTCGCAATGGCTTGTCCAGCGGCGACGGACCCTGCCGTTTCAACTTCGAAACCTCGTTTTTCCATGGCTTTTGCCAGACGCCGCAGAAACGGCTCGTCATCATCAACAAGCAACAAAGACTTGTCGCCGCCAATCTCTCGCAGATCAGACGCCATTCATTTTCCTCCTGCAGCGCTCAGATTTTGTAGCGCGCTCAAGAAGATGCGTCAAACTATCGCAGGATCAAGCAGCATTTAAAAAGCAGGCGATTTGATCTGCCATCGCTTCGGCTTCTATTTCCCGGCGGAAAAACTCGACAAATCCAATCTCAGGCAAGGTCAGGTAGGAAAAGGTTGAATGATCGACCAGATAATACTCATCATCCCCCTCCTGCGCCTTATAATATGTGCGATAGGCCTGACTTGCCGCTTTAACCTGTTCATCGCTGCCGGTCAGGCCAAGCAGACGGGGATGAACGTTTTCGGTAAAGTCGGCCATCACTTCGGGTGTGTCGCGTTTGGGGTCGACCGATATGAACACTGGTTTCACCTGCAGGCCCTTTTCCTCAAGAATATCAACGGCAATGGCATTCCGCACTATGTCGATTGGGCAGACATCGGGGCAGAACGTGTATCCGAAATACACGAGCGTCGGTTGATCAATGACATCCTTGTCAGTGACGGTTTCGCCCGTTTCACTTACCAAAGTGAACGGCCCGCCAATTTCAGAAGTTCCACCCGCCACCTGAGTGTTGCGGCATTGCGCGAACTGATCATCCGCCTGCCCGCCTGATGTCAACAGATACGTAATGGCGACAAGGCCAACGACAGCCACACCTGCCAGCATTGCAATGAGCCGAGCCATGATGATCCTCCGTCGAGTTTAGAAATAGATTGTTGTGACGTATATCTAAGCCTATCAAAATACCTTGGGAAGAGAGACCTCACGCCGCATGTCTGATGCTCCAATAAATCCAACCGCCGGAAGAGCCGATCGCAATTGGATTCGGTTGCGCACACTTGTCTTGTTGCGATGGTGGGCCGTAGCGGGACAGCTTTGTGCACTGTTGGTGGCACAGCACATTCTCAATCTCTCATTGGAATACGGGCTTTGTTATTTCGTCGTCGGCGTATCTGTTATCACCAATGTGATTGCCGGGTTTATTTTTCCTGAAAACAAGCGGTTATCCGAAGGCGAAACACTCTTGTTCGTGCTCTTTGACATGTTGCAGCTTGGGCTGTTGCTTTACTTGACTGGCGGTCTTCACAATCCCTTCTCCATTCTTATCGTAGGTCCTGTGATCGTTTCGGTCTCTGCGCTCAGCACGCGATCCACCATTTTCCTTGGTCTTTGCGCCGTGGTCATCACATCCGTGTTGTCGTGGTTTTACATTTCCCTGACCGATCAAAATGGCGTGACACTCACGATGCCCGACATTTTTTTGTTCGGAAACTGGATTGCGATTGTGATCGCGGTGGCCTTTCTCGGTGTGTACGCGCGGCGCTTGGTGTCGGAAATGCACGCCATGTCCGAAGCTTTGCAAGCCACGCAGATGGCACTGGCTCGGGAACAAAAGCTAACAGACCTTGGTGGCGTCGTGGCCGCGGCGGCACATGAGCTTGGCACTCCTCTGGCCACGATAAAATTGACCAGTTCGGAACTGGCAGAAGAGTTGTCCGAAGACGAGGACCTGCGCGATGATGCTCTGCTGATCAAGGAACAGGCCGACCGATGTCGTGACATTTTGCGGTCTATGGGTCGCGCGGGAAAAGATGACCTGCATCTTCGCAACGCGCCCTTAACCGCGGTGATCGAAGAGGCCGCCGAGCCGCATCTGGATCGCGGCAAAGAGCTTTTGTTTGATGCGGTATCCAATGACGTTGACCCAAGCACACAGCCTACCATCCTGCGGCGACCTGAAGTGATCCACGGGCTTCGCAATCTGATACAAAATGCGGTGGATTTTTCCCGAACCCGCGTCTGGGTCGATAGTGAGTGGACCGATCAATCCATCACAGTTCGGATTATGGATGATGGCAAAGGTTATCCAGCGCAGCACCTGGGACGTATTGGTGAGCCGTTCATGCGCAAACGCACACCTCAAGCCGATCCGCAACGTCCCGAATATGAGGGCATGGGGCTTGGGCTCTTCATTGCCAAAACGTTGTTGGAACGATCCGGAGCCGAACTGAGTTTTGCCAACGGATCAGACTCATTTACCAATCGGGCTGACTATGCGGATCGCGTCGGTGCTTTTGTCGAGGTCACTTGGCCACGCGAGCGGTTGGAAAAAGAGGCTTGGGCCGACAGGCGGTCGCTCGGCAGCAATATGCCGATCGAGATTTAATCATGATTGAGATCGCTCAAGTTAACACTCTGTTAACCTGAAAGGCGCAATCTGGGCAAAAGCCGTACAGCAGGGGACACTATGCAGTACCTCAGCACGCCTTGGCTGCTTATCGCCATTCTCAGCGCAAGTCTTATCGTTGTTGCCATTCTTTGGTATCTCAACGCAGCTGCGCATAATTTTCGGGTTGATGCAGTGCGGACCAATGTTGAACCACTCCGGCTGGCAACCTTTCTGTTTCGAGACGAAAAGCTGTCGGATTCAGACTGTGTGTTGCACAAACTGCCCTGGTCAGATGATGTTGAAGTGTCCGAATGGCGCCATCTTCGGTCGTGGTTGGGGCGGCGGTTCGGACCATTGCCCACCCGACTCGATGATTTGAGCGAGGGAGAGAGCCGAGAATTCCCTGCTCTGGACGACAAAGATCGCGCGACCTTGATCCTGTCTGGCCTTCAGGATGCGCAGCGTGTGCAACTCAAGGATCCGTCCGAGCAAGATCCGTCCGGTGCGCATCGCGCCCGTGAACTGGAAACATTCGTTGCCAGATTTGGGGCAGTGCTCAACGAGACACCTTGCGCGATCCGTGTCTTTGACAAGGTCCATGAAACTGCCTGGTACAACCAAAGCTTTATGGCATTTTCAGAAGATCAGGCCGAGCTGCTCGTTCGTGCGCCTCTCACCACTGATAAAGGTAAGCGCGTGCATCTGCCCGCGCAACATGGTCAGGCTGAAACATATCTGGAACTGAACCATCTGGATCGCGAAGATTTCCAGGTTTTGTACGTGAACGATGTCACACAAGTGGTGAGGGCCGAAAAGGCACGGCGCGAATTTATTCAGACTCTGACCAAAACCTTCGCCAACCTGACGACAGGTCTTGCCGTATTTGACCAATCCCAACGTCTTGCGCTGTTTAATCCTGCTCTTTTGGATCTGACCGGATTGAACCCAGCGTTTCTCTCAGGTCAGCCGCAATTGTCAGAAGTGTTTGATCGATTGCGAGACAGCAACATGCTGCCCGAGCCGAAAAACTACGGATCCTGGCGTAATCAGATGAACGCGATGATCAAAAGCGCGAGTGAAGGTCTCTATATAGACGATTGGTCACTTCCCAACGGAATGACCTATCGCATCACCGGTCGACCGCACCCTGACGGCGCGGTCGCATTTCTTTTTGAAGACATTTCTGATGAGGTCGCCTTGACGCGTCGGTTCCGTGGCCAGATTGATCTCCGCCAGGCTGCGCTGGATGTCGTGCCCCATGCGATTGCCATCACTGGGCCGAACAATTCGATCCTCCTGTGCAATCGTGCGTGCTCTGATTTCTTCGGTGTTGATCCAGAATCCACTTTTGCGGAAATGGGATTGCGGGACTTTCTTTCGATCTGTGAACAAAAACTGCCGCATGTTTGGTTCTGGGATGCTTGCGAAAAGGCCGTTTTGGGCCGCACCGAGCTTGAGCGTGTTATTTCGTGTACAGAGGGGCAGGACTATTTGTGCCGGATTGAATTGCTGCCTGGCCATTCAATGAACATCTCGATCAGCGAAAAAGGCAACACGCGCCTGCACCCACCTGAACTTCAGAGCGCAACAGCCTGACATCCACCGCTTGCAGGCCCGTTGCGGGTGTGTAGTGTTCGGGCATGGCCAACCGATCCGTAGAAATGACTCTCCACTCGCCGCAAGACACCGGTGCAATGGCCAGACGTATTGCCACGCATTTAGCACCTGGCGACACGCTGTTGCTCATCGGAGAAATCGGTGCGGGCAAGACCTACTTTGCGCGGGAACTGTTGTCTGACATCTTGCTCGTGGCAGAAGATGTTCCGTCGCCGACCTTCACGATTGTGCAAACCTATGACTCGAAGCTTGGCGAGGTCTGGCACGCGGATCTATATCGTTTGGAAACCTCATCCGATGTGATCGAACTCGGATTGCTGGATGCTTTTGGCGATGCCATTTGTCTGGTGGAATGGCCAGATCGGCTTGGGGAACAGGCGCCAGTGTCGGCTCTGTCACTGGCGTTTTTAGCAGGGACGCATGACGACGAAAGAAACCTGATCCTGACATGGCAAACCGCGCGCTGGGATAATCTGTCGAATGAGATTGGACATGACTGACCGGTCTGCGCAAATTGACCACTTTCTTCAGGTGAATGATTTGGCGCATGTTGCGCGCTCAGATCTTGCAGGTGATGCCTCAAACCGACGGTATTTCCGCCTGACCCACTCAGACGGACCGCCTCTAGTTCTGATGGATGCGCCTCCGTCCAAAGGAGAGGATACTCGTCCGTTCGTGCGGATAGCGAAGTACTTGAAAGACGTCGGCCTCAGCGCTCCGAACATTGTAGCACAAGATGACGCGAACGGCTTTTTGATCCTTGAGGATCTGGGGGATGACCTTTTTGCGCGGCTTGTCGACTCACACCCTGAGATGGAGGTTGAACTCTACACGTCTGCAACTGATCTTCTGGTGGATCTGCACCGTCACAGACCACCTGCCGATTTGGCAACCTATGACGCGTCCGATGCCGCTGAACTTGCCGCACTCTCAATTGATTGGTACGCCTTTGGTGTTTCAGAAACCAAAGATGACCAGTCGCGCGACCAGCTTGCCGCCGAAATGGCCAGATTGATCAAGGCACATGCGCCTCAGTGTGATGTTTTGGTACAAAGAGATTTTCACTCCGAAAACCTGCTCTGGCTCGCGAACCGCACGAGTCATCGCCGTGTCGGGCTTTTGGATTTTCAGGACGCGCTCGCTGGCCACCGGTCTTATGACCTGGTTTCCTTGCTGCAAGACGCCCGTCGCGATGTGTCGCCAGAGATCGAAATGCAAATGGTTGATCACTACATCGCATCCACAGGTCAAATTGCGGATCAGTTCAAAACGGCCTATGCGGTTTGGGGCGCTCAGCGAAACCTGCGGATCATTGGCGTGTTCGCGCGTCTGTGCATGCGCGATGGCAAGCCAGGATACATTCCTTACATTCCGCGCGTTTGGAACCTTCTCAGGCGTGATTTGGTACATCCAGGCCTCGAACATCTCAACCGCCTGGTCTTGGATGCTCTGCCTGAACCATCTCCTGGGTCGCTCAGCACATTGGAGGCGAAATGCGCCCGGACGCCGTAATGCTCTTTGCGGCCGGGTTTGGTACGCGAATGCGCCCACTGACCGCGACACGCCCCAAACCCTTGATTAAGGTGTCCGGTCGCCCACTGATCGATTACGCACTTGATCAGGTTCGGGAGTACGACGCCGCGCAAATTGTGTGCAATCTGCACTACCTGGCCGAGGTTCTGGAAGCACATTTGGCGAATACCAACATCCTTTTGTCTCGCGAAGAGCCTGACATTCTCGACACAGGAGGTGGTCTAAAAGCCGCCTTACCTCTGTTAGATCGTGACCCCGTTTTTACAATGAACACAGACGCGGTTTGGCGAGGGCCCAATCCGCTCACTTATCTAGCAGATATCTGGAACCCCGAGAATATGGATGCCCTTCTGCTCTGTGTGCCCAAAGCCAACGCTGTCGGGCATGCGGGTGCTGGGGATTTCCTAATTGGCCCCCAGAATCGGGCCGAAAGAGGACCTGGCGTGATCTACACAGGATTGCAGATCATCAAAACCGATGTGGTCAGCGTAGTCCCCGACAACATCTTTTCGCTCAACCTTGTGTGGGATCAGTTGATGTCGGATCAACAGCTTTCCGTGGCCACATATCCCGGCCAGTGGTGCGATGTTGGATCCCCTTCTGGCATTAAATTGGCCGAGGAATTTTTGGAACACGCCGATGGCTGACACGCCGCGTCCGCTTCAGGTTTACGGCGTTCCACTTGGCGCGGATTTTCCTGCCGCTGTGGTGAATGCACTTCGCCAGGAGTACAGTGACCAGCCGCCAGACGCCTTGGCGCGGGTCGAGTTGATTGTGAACACTCGGCGCATGGCGCGCCGGATACGCGCTCTCTTTGACTCCGGACCACCATGCCTCCTGCCAAGGATAAGCCTGGTGGCTGACTTTGCCGAAACTCAAGCATTGATGGATGTGCCGCAACCTGTGCCGCCCTTGCGGCGACGCCTGGAACTGGTGCAACTGGTTGACCGCCTGCTTGAGGCAGAACCTGACCTTGCCCCGCGCGCTAATCTTTATAGCCTCGCTGACAGCCTCGCCGGCTTGATGGACGAGATGCAGGCCCAGGGAGTACATCCAACCGATATTGAACACATCGATATCAGCGATCAATCCGGTCACTGGGCGCGTATATTGACGTTTTTGAGCATTGTTAGACCCTTTTTCGATCTCGATACCGGTCCTCCTGACCGAGAATGCCGCCAGCGGTTGGTCATTGAACGTCTCTCGCGGATATGGGACGAAACACCGCCGGATCACCCGGTTATTCTGGCAGGGTCCACCGGGTCGCGCGCGCCAACCCAATTGCTGATGCAAACCGTTGCGCGCTTGCCGATGGGCAAAGTTATTTTGCCGGGGTTTGATTTTGACCAACCTCGTGATGTCTGGGATCAGTTGATCGAGCATGGCGCGGTCGAAGATCATCCTCAGTTTCGTTTTGCAGACCTCATGTCTCGGCTTGGTGCGCACCCCAAGGATGTTCTACGGTGGCCAGAATGCCGCCCGGCCAACCCGGCGTGCAATCGACTGGTTTCTCTTGCACTGCGCCCGGCCCCGGTTACAGATCAATGGCTGCGTGATGGCCCGAGTCTCGAAGCGGAAATTGTGGACGCGACGAAGCATATCACTCTGCTCGAAGCGCCGTCCCCACGAACTGAGGCAGTGTCGATTGCTCTGCGCCTGCGCCAGGCGGTTGAGGACGGCGCGACAGCCGCGATGATCTCAACCGACCGCACCCTGACACGGCAGGTCACCGCAGCGCTCGATCGCTGGAATATTGTCCCCGACGACAGTGCTGGTATCCCCTTGCAGCAATCCGCGCCGGGACGGTTCATGCGCCACATCGCCGATCTGTTTCGCGCTCCCGCCACCACCGAACAGCTGTTCACCCTGCTCAAGCATCCCTTGACCCATAGCGGTGCGGACCGTGGGCCGCATCTTCGCTACACAAGGGAACTGGAACTTTATCTCCGGCAACGGGGCTGCCCAGTACCTTCACCTGACATCATGCGCGATTGGGCCATATCGCAAGATGAAGAACAGGCACAGAACTGGGGCGAATGGGTTTGTGAAAATCTGCTGAACAATCGATCCTCCAATCCCAAGCTTGTGTCCGACCGGATCGCGCGTCACATCGCGTTGGCCGAGGCCATTTCACAAGGTCAGTCGCCTGATGTGCGGGGGCGCTTGTGGGATGGTGAAGCTGGCGAAGAGACGCACAAAACAGTCTCCAATTTAGCAGAACATGCCTCCGCAAGCGGTGCTCTCAATGCCACTGACTATGCACATCTGTTCCACGCTATCTTGTCACAAGAATCCGTTCGAAGCGCAGATGCGCCACATCAGCAGGTGTTGATTTGGGGCACTCTGGAGGCCCGTGTTCAGGGAGCCGACCTTCTGATCCTTGCTGGCCTGAATGAAGGAAGCTGGCCTGAGATGCCACCGCAGGACCCATGGCTTAACCGCGCAATGCGCAAACAAGTCGGCCTGACACTGCCAGAACGGCGCATCGGCCTTTCGGCACACGACTTCCAACAGGCGATCTGCGCACACGATGTCTGGTTGACACGATCTGTCCGGTCTGAAGACGCCCAAACCGTGCCATCACGGTGGCTCAATCGTCTGCAAAACCTGATTTGCGGTCTGTCTGCGGGTGAGGGGCAACAGGCGTTTGAGGATATGCGATCCCGTGGGCAGGACTGGCTCGTGCGCGCAAATAAGCTGGAACAGCCCGAAGACACGCCGCTCGCAAGCCGCCCAGCGCCCTGCCCGCCATCCAAGTATCGGCCCCGCAAGCTCTCTGTGACGGATATCAAGCGCCTGATCCGCGATCCCTATGCAATATATGCGCGCCATGTGCTGCGCCTCAGACCACTCAATTCTTTGATGCGTGTCCCTGATGCGCTTCTGCGTGGCACGGTGCTTCATGAGGTATTTGAGATGTTCATTCGGGATTCGGCATCGTCACCGGACCTGTTCACGCCAAAATACCTTCAAGACATCACTGCTCGCGTGTTGGAGGAAAAGGTGCATTGGGCAGAAGCCAAGGCTCTGTGGCGGGCGAGGATCAATCGAGTAACTGATTGGTTTATCGAAACAGAGGTGCAACGCCGTGCCGAGGCACATCCGACCGCCTTTGAAACCCTGGGGTCGGCCGATATACCTGCCCTTGGGTTTACCCTCACCGCCAAGGCAGATCGGATCGACATTGGCCCAGATGGCGGGCTCTACATATACGACTACAAGACCGGCACCGCGCCGACAAAACCCGAGCAGCTCCATTTCGACAAGCAGCTTTTGCTCGAAGCTGCTATTGCCGAACGTGCAGGTTTTGCAGAAATTCTGCCCGCTCCAGTTGTGCAAGCCTCCTACATCGCACTGGGCAACAAGCCAGCGCAAAGTCCTGCGCCATTGGAAGATGAGCCGCCAAATGACACGTGGTCCAAACTCAATCAGCTTATTGCGCGCTACCTGCAGGATGATCAGGGATTTGTCTCGCGCCGCGCGGTGCAAAAAACTGATGAAATAGGAGACTACGATCATCTCGCGCGTTTTGGCGAATGGGAGCAGGTCGATGATCCCAATCCGGAAGAGGTGGGATGATGCGTGACCTTCCCACCCAACGCCAAATCGACGCGGCGCAACCCGAGTGCTCGACCTGGCTTTCGGCCAATGCCGGATCGGGCAAGACAAAAGTCCTGACAGATCGGGTTGCGCGCCTTTTGCTTGAGGGCGTAGATCCACAGAACATACTTTGCCTCACCTTCACCAAGGCAGCGGCCGCCGAGATGCAAAACCGGCTGTTTGAACGGCTTGGTGGCTGGTCGATGTTGCCCGACCCGGCACTTCGTCAGGAACTGGGAGCGCTGGGCATAGACGGAACCATTTCGACCCAAGCACTAGGAAATGCGCGCCGCCTCTTTGCCATCGCGATTGAAACACCAGGTGGCCTCAAAATACAGACGATCCACTCTTTTTGCTCGTCGCTTTTGCGGCGCTTCCCGCTGGAGGCCGGGATTTCTCCGCATTTTGTGGAGATGGACGAACGCGCAGATCAGCGGCTGCGCGAAGAGATCATTGAATCCGTTGCTGCCGGCCCGAACAAGGCAAGTTTGCAGGCACTGGCAGAGCAATTCACTGGTGAGAGCTTTGCCGACCTGACACAAAATATCGCAAAACACCGCGACGCGTTTCGCCACTCCAAAACAGACGACATTCATGAGGTTCTGAACCTGCCTGAGGATGCGTCAGAACAATCTGCTCTTGAGATCGCGTTTGATGGCACCGAAGGGTCGTTTTGGTCGCACATGCTTGGGCTGATGCGCGGCATTGGCGGGGCAACCTATCCGGCGCTGGCCGACCGCCTTTCCGGGGTTGATACGGACAGGCCGACACGCGGTGATTTGGAGATCTTGTTTGAGGTGTTTCTCTACAAAAGCTCCAGTGGCACAAACCTGAAATGGGCGTCAAAGTCGGTCAATTTCCCGCCAAGCACCCATAAAAACGCGATTGCACAGCTCGCCCCGATCATTGATCAACTCCATGCCTTTATGGATCGCATGGCAGCGGCCAAACAGATGCTATTGGCGTTGGACACCGCTCGAAAATCTGCCGTGCTCTACGATTTCGCAAACGTGTTCCTGCAGACCTACCAAGAGGTCAAGCTGCAACAGGGATTGCTCGATTTCGATGACCTCATTCTCAAGGCCCGCGATCTTCTGACAGACCGCAAGGTTGCGGATTGGGTGCTCTACAAACTCGACGGCGGGATTGATCATATCCTGATTGATGAGGCACAGGACAACAGCCCCGAACAATGGGAGCTGATCGACAGGCTTGCCTCGGAATTCACTGTCGGGCAGGGCGCACAAGCCGAAAAACAGCGCACGATTTTCGTTGTCGGAGACAAAAAACAGTCAATCTATTCCTTTCAGGGGGCCGACCCTGACGGATTTGACCGCATGAAGGCGGATTTTGCCGCGCGACTGGCATCTGTGAACACCCCGCTGCAGGACATGGAGATGGAATATTCATTTCGCTCTGCGCGGACGATCCTGCAGGTCGTCGATCACGCCTTTTCCGGATACGAAACCAGTGGCTTTACCCAGCGCGAACCGCATAAATCCTTCAAGTCGGACATGCCGGGGCGTGTTGATCTTTGGCCTGTTTTTGACAAACCCAAAGACACCCAGACCCCTGATTGGTATATGCCCGTCGATGTCCTCGCCGAGGACGATCCCGCCACCCTATTGGCGCGCGACATCGCGCATCAGATCCAGTCGATGATCGGCACACCTTTACCTGACAAGGATGGGATTTCGGCACGCCCGATCACTGCGGGCGATGTCCTGATCCTCGTGCAACGGCGATCAAAAATCTTCCACGAGATCATTCGCGAGTGCAAACAGCGCGGCCTGCCGGTCGCCGGCTCGGACCGCCTTCGCGTCACCGCGGAACTGGCTGTTCGTGACCTTCTCGCGCTGCTGTCTTTCCTCGCCACACCAGAAGATGACCTGTCGCTCGCAGCCATCCTGCGTTCACCGCTCTTTGGCTGGAGCGAGGCGCAGCTGTTCGATCTCGCCCATGCACGAAAGCAGAAATATCTCTGGGCCGAATTGCGCGATCGCAAAGCGAATTTCGCAGAAACAGTCTCGATTCTTGACGATCTGCGAGACAAGGCCGACTTCCTGCGCCCCTATGATCTTTTGGAACGCTGCCTCACGCGCCACAACGGTCGACACCTGCTGTTGTCCCGCCTGGGCCAGGAGGCAGAGGACGGCATCGACGCGCTCTTGGGTCTCGCCATGTCGTTTGAGACCCAATCTGTCGACAGCCTGACAGGCTTTCTTGTCTGGATGGAGGCGGACAAGCTCGAAATCAAACGCCAGATGGACACAACGGGCGACCGCATTCGCGTGATGACCGTGCATGGCGCCAAAGGTCTGGAAGCCCCGATTGTCATTCTGCCGGATTGTGCCAAGCGCGATGTTCGTCTTCACTCGCACATTGTCGTGCCTCACGGCACGCCGCTTTGGCGCCCGGCCACCGATGATCTTCCTATGCGGCTGCGCGACGCCCGGGAAGAAGAACGCGCGGCCCAAAACGCAGAACGTGATCGGCTGCTTTATGTTGCCATGACCCGCGCTGAACAATGGCTCATTGTCGCCGCGTCAGGGGAGCTCGATAAAGACGGCCGGGATTGGTACAGCAAGGTCAAAGCTGGGCTGCTGTCTGCCTCGGCTCACCCCTATGAGTTCATGAACGGCACAGGCCTTCGGCTTGAGGATGGGCGATGGACGGTGGACGTGTCTAAAGGCGCGGCATGTTCCGAGAAAGAAAGGCCCGAGCTACCGGGCTTCTTTTCAGAAACAGTCTCTAAAATTGCGAAATCCAGTGAAATTCTGACACCGTCAGACCTCGGTGGCGCCAAGGCGCTCCCATCAGAGGAGGGGCAAGATGAGGTGGCCGCCAAGCGACGAGGACGGCAAATTCACATGCTGCTGGAACATTTGCCCGCGACCTCCGCCAACCACTGGCAGTCCCGCGCCGAAGACCTGCTCTCTTTCGGACCAGACCGGGCCGAGCCCGCAGAGCTCAACGATCTTTTGGCCGAGGCGTCGCAGGTGCTCACCAACCCAAACCTGAGCGTCTTGTTTGCAAAGGACAGCCTCGCAGAAGTCTCCGTTTCGGCCAATATCGAGGCGCTTTCGGGCCGCCGCATTCACGGTGTCGTGGACCGTTTGATTGTATCCGACGAAAAAATTCTGGTGGTCGACTTTAAAACCAACGCCGCCGTGCCTGCGACACCCGAAACCTGCCCTGACGGCCTGCTGCGCCAAATGGGGGCGTATGCCCATGCTTTGCAACAGATTTACCCAAACCGTGAGGTGGAAACAGCCCTGCTCTGGACGCGGACCGCAACGCTTATGCACCTGCCACACGATCTTGTGACAGACGCGGTGAAGAACACCCATATATCTTGACGCTCCCGCGACACCTACATAGGTTCGTGTCAAACCTGACACTCGAGGAGACTAAGCATGGCCACTGTTGCCGTCACCGACGATACTTTCGACGCCGAAGTGAAAAACTCTGACATTCCGGTTGTGGTCGATTTCTGGGCCGAATGGTGCGGCCCCTGCAAGCAGATCGGCCCGGCTCTGGAAGAGCTGTCATCCGAGATGGATGGCAAGGTGAAGATCGTCAAAGTCAATGTCGACGAAAACCCCAATTCACCCTCGCAAATGGGAGTTCGCGGGATACCGGCGCTCTTCATCTTCAAAGATGGCGAAGTGATCTCGAACCGTGCGGGTGCCGCCCCCAAGGCCGCATTGCAAAGCTGGATCGAAGAAGCCATCTAAACCGATCGCGAGTGTATTCGAAAGGGTCGCGTCCTGCGGCCCTTTTTCGTTGCCTCACTTGCGTTGACGGCCCCTCGGTTCCATAGTCACGAGCAAAACGCAGGAGCGGACATGAGCAACGAATTCCCCGGCTGGCATGGCACCACGATCATCGGCGTCAAAAAAGGCGGCGAAGTGGTTATTGCAGGCGATGGACAGGTCAGCCTAGGGCAAACCGTCATCAAAGGAACCGCGCGCAAGGTACGGCGCTTGTCGCCTGGTGGATACGATGTGGTCGCCGGTTTTGCCGGATCCACTGCTGACGCGTTCACCCTTCTGGAACGCCTGGAATCCAAGCTTGAGGCCACGCCGGGTCAACTCCAACGCGCCAGTGTCGAATTGGCCAAGGACTGGCGCACCGACAAATACCTGCAAAAGCTTGAGGCGATGCTGATCGTATCGGATGGGGCCGAGCTTTACGTCATCACGGGCGCCGGTGATGTTCTGGAACCCGAACATGACGTGACCGCCATCGGCTCGGGCGGCAACTACGCCCTGGCCGCCGCGCGCGGCATGATGGATAGCAAAAAATCTGCCGAAGAGGTGGCGCGCGATGCCATGGCCATCGCCGCAGACATCTGTGTCTACACAAATGGCAACCTGACGATTGAGACGATCGGGAAAGACTGATCATGCAGATCAACGAGGACGACCTGCGCGCTGCCACGGCGGCGGGTATCATCGACGAGGCACAGGCCGCACGTCTCGGATCGCTCGCCCATCAACGTGCCGGGCGTCTGGCCAAAGGCCTGGCCGAGGATGAACCGTTTGAGCTGTTTCGCGGCTTTGCCGAGATATTCATTTCGATCGGTCTGATCCTTCTCATCTCAAGTGCCATTGCCTTTGCCGCCTCCATCGGCGGTGTCGTTGCGATCACGCTTGGGCTTGCCGGGCTGTGCTGGCTCGCGGGCACGTATTTCACGCTCAAACGCCGCATGAGCCTGCCGTCCATCGTGCTGGTCTCAGGCTTCAGCATGGGCATTTCCGGGTTCTTCGGTTGGATGCTCGATGTGATCGGCCTGCCGAATGATCAGGGATGGGTCATTTCGCTCTTTGGTATTTTGGGCATCGGCGCGATGCTTCTGCATTACCGTACATTCCGCGTGCCTTTTTCGATGTTCATTGTGGGTCTCTACGGGCTTTCCGTGGTCTTTGGCATCACAGGAACCTTCACAGTTGGTGACTTCTTTACCTCGGATTGGGACACAATCTTTGACCTGCGGGATGGCAGCGGGCTTGCGCTGGGCACCTTGATCTTTGGCCTGTTGGCCTTTGTCGCGGGGCTTTGGTTTGACATGCGCGATCCGCACCGGGTGGGCCGCATGGCACGTTCGGCGTTCTGGCTGCACCTTCTGGCTGCCCCTGCCCTGGTGAACACCATCATGATGACTGCCTACAATGTTCCGGGTGCCTTGGGCGTCTTCCTGACGATCATCGGATTGGTGCTGGTCACGATCTTCGCTCTGATCATCGACCGCCGCTCTTTTCTAACTGCTGGGCTGGGCTATCTCGCCGCGCTCCTGTTATGGGCCATGCAGCAAGGCGATGGTGATCTGTCCATTCCAATCCTGATGCTGGTCCTCGGAGCAATCGTAACCGCTTTGGGCACATTCTGGACCAACCTGCGCATTTCGCTCATGCGCAGCTTGCCGAATTTCCCAGGCAAAAACCGCCTTCCGCCTCATGACAATCCGACCCAGGATACGGAATAACACCTACTATGCGGCGCTTGCCTTTTGCCCTCCCATGCTTAGGTTCGCCCTGTTGACAGCACAGGACACACCATGACTGACCTCACGCCCCGCGAAATCGTATCCGAGCTCGACCGCTTCATCATCGGCCAGAAAGACGCCAAGCGTGCCACCGCCGTGGCCCTGCGCAATCGCTGGCGGCGCAAGCAGCTCGCCGATGACCTGCGAGAGGAAGTGTACCCCAAGAACATCCTCATGATCGGCCCCACCGGCGTCGGCAAAACCGAAATCTCCCGCCGCCTCGCCAAACTCGCCCGCGCGCCGTTCATCAAGGTTGAGGCCACCAAATTCACCGAAGTGGGCTATGTCGGCCGCGACGTGGAACAAATCATCCGCGATCTCGTCGACGCCGCCATCATCGAAACCCGAGAGCACATGCGCGACGACGTCAAGGCGCGCGCCCATCAACAGGCCGAAGATCGCGTGATTGAGGCCATCGCCGGCACCGACGCCCGCGAAGCCACCCGTGACATGTTCCGCAAAAAGCTCAAGAATGGAGAGCTGGACGACACCGAGATTGAACTCGACCTCGCCGACACCTCCAACCCCATGGGCATGATGGACATCCCCGGTCAGCCAGGGTCACAGATGGGTATGATGAATCTCGGCGATATCTTCGGCAAGGCCTTTGGCGGGCGCACCGTGCGCCGCAAACTGACCGTCGCCGAAAGCTATGAGATCCTCATCGGGGAAGAGGCCGACAAGCTTCTCGACGATGAAACCGTCAATCGCGCCGCCATGGACGCGGTCGAACAGAACGGCATCGTGTTCCTCGATGAGATCGACAAGGTCTGCGCCCGCGCCGATGCCCGCGGTGCCGATGTCAGCCGTGAGGGCGTGCAGCGCGACCTGCTCCCGCTCATTGAGGGCACGACCGTGTCGACCAAATATGGCCCCGTCAAAACCGACCATATCCTCTTCATCGCCAGCGGCGCGTTTCACATCGCCAAGCCGTCGGACCTGCTGCCAGAACTGCAGGGTCGCCTGCCCATTCGTGTTGAGTTGCGCGCGCTGACCGAGGAAGATTTCGTGCGCATCCTGACCGAGACGGACAATGCCCTCACCCGGCAATACACCGCGCTCATGGGGACAGAAGAGGTCAAGGTCGAGTTCACAGAAGACGGCATCGCCGCCCTCGCCCGCATCGCCGCCGAGGTCAACCAGACGGTCGAGAACATCGGCGCGCGGCGGCTTTATACGGTAATGGAACGCGTGTTTGAGGAGCTTAGCTTCACCGCCCCGGATAGATCAGGCGATGAGATCGTGGTCGATGCAAGCTTTGTCGAGGCCAACCTCGGCGAGCTGATGAAGTCCGCGGATTTGTCGCGGTATGTTTTGTAATACCTCCTGAAAAACTAAAGTGAAAAACAAATATGGACCCATTTGCTCCAAGCAGGTGGGCCGATTAGACTTGAAGGAGTTTTCCGATGCCAGTTTTGCCAGTCAAACGTTTGCCCGCAAACGATGCGGGTCGTCTTTTGGTGCGTCTAAATCATAGCTACAGGGAAAGCATACCAAGATACGGAATTGCCAAACTGACAAATGTCCGTAATGGAATGACTACTCTTGCCGTAATGCTTGGACATGATGATACCACAGCGATCTATATGCCTTTTGATATTCGAAAACGGCTTGGTGTTGAAAAAGGAGGAAGGCTTGAATTTCAAGTCACGAAGGCAAACGTCTTTGGGAAACTGCGCTGGTTTGTTTGTTCACCAGACCCCGCTGTTTACATCCCAGCTTGGATTGCCCTCAGCGCTCTAGTGCTGTCCACAATCGGTTTGTTCAACTAGATTAACTGCACGGCTGGTGTCGTAGTTAGCTCTTAAACTCCGAGAGTTTATAGAATCCACGGATCTAAGCAGGAGCGCACTTTAAGTTGTTGTAATTGAGTCCAGAATTTCTTTTTCAATTACTGTATAGAATCCAATGGGTTAATAATTGCATTTTTGCAGAGTGCGTACTATAATGAAAAAAACAGATAGGGATTTCTCCCTATCTGCTAAAATGGTGCCCACGGCGGGACTCGAACCCGCAATCCTAGTCCGGAAGCTGATTTCCAATCAGCTGCGTTTACCAGTTTCGCCACATGGGCCCTGCCCTCGACTGTGTTGCCGCACTGTCGGGGGCTTTTTATTCATAGTCGCTCTCCTCCAGACCTTCGATTGCAAGAAGCTGATCATTTGCTCGATACAAACCTCGACCAACCTTTATCAAAAGCCCTTGGTTATGTAGTTTTCGAAGTGTATTTGAGGCGTAACGGTCTGAAACTTCCAAACCACTGTCTTCTATAAAGTTCTGAAGCTCCTCCACTTTCCATATCTTGTCTAGTTGTGAGCGGAGTTTTTCAATTACACGCCGGGTACCGTCTGTCATACGCGCATCAAGCACGCGGGCTTTACTGGAGTCTGCTATTGACCGATAGCCAATCTCGGCAAGCTGGTTTTCATTCAAAAGTCCCGAAAGTGGCTCTAGCGAGCTACGAATTTTAGCGTGTTTCTCCCGCAAGCTCTTGAGCCTAGTTTCGACTCCCAGCATCTCTCTTTCGACTTGACGCAACTCATCGGTCAGCACTTTTGCCGCTTCGAATGTTCCTGATTTGATCTCAGTGGTGTTCATATCGATTCCTTACTCACCGAAAGCTATCAGAAAGTCATCGGTGAGTCGAATCGTCGCAAGGTGATTTTCGCCATATTTTCGCCTTATTGCAATTTTTGGCTGAAATGACGACATCGACCTAGTCTACACCAAAAAGAAAAACGGAGCAGATTTTCACCTGCTCCGTCCACACCCCAAACCCCAAGGGAGACCCACCATGACCCAAACCACCGGCGGCTGTCTTTGTGGCAAGGTCCGGTTTCGCGCCTCGGGTGCGCCGGATCGCGTGGGGCTGTGTCATTGTCTGAACTGCCGCAAGCATCATGGCGCGGTGTTTTATGCGGCCGCGATTTTCCCCAAGCGCGCCGTCACGGTCACGGGCAAGACGGCCGCGTATCAGGGGCGGCATTTCTGCCCCATCTGTGGCTCTTCCGTTTTTGCCCGAACCGGCGATGAGGTAGAGCTGCATCTAGGGGCGCTGGATGATCCGGATCAGTTTTGTCCCACCTACGAGCTTTGGACCTGTCGGCGAGAGGCGTGGCTTCCTCCCATCGACGGGACGGTGTGCTTTGAGCGGGATCATCCCACCACCAAATCGTAAACAGGGTATGATTGACCCGCGCGGTGTCTTAATCCGCGAAAACACCGATATCCGCACCGACGTGATACCGACGTAATACCGACGTGAAACCGATGTGCCAAATCCCTTGTTTTACGGGCGTTAACCCTGAGTCGCACGCATGCGATGTTGCACGGCGGTCGGGACCGCCGCGCGCAGCGTGTTAGATGTTGGGATAGGTCAGGTAGAGGTTGGCTCTTTGCGCTCTTCGTCGACGATTTCCGCCTCGACGATCTCCGGCTCATCCATGGCCGCCTCGTCTTCCACCACCTCGGCCTCGGCCACCTCTTCTGGCTCTTCGTACTTATCCTCGATGGCCCCCACGATCAGCGGCAGCATCTCAAGCCCGGTGCTTGACGTCAGCGTCGTGGCCGGTGGCGCATGCCAGCTAAGTGTATCAAATGACTGACAGTTTTCACAGGCTGGGACCCATTCTGCGTGGATGTGCTGACAGTTATCACAGACCCATTGCGGCCCGCGCGGTGCCGTCAAAGCCCGCGCCAGCCAGCCCTTCACAACGCTGTCCGGCGCCCCTTCTCCCCGCTCAATCGCGGCCATGATGGTCAGCGACCGGGCGTCCGGCTCCACCTCTGCCAGGTCCCCCAAAGCCCGCCGCGCCGCCGGAAAATCCTCCGCCGCGAGATGCAGCTCTGCCTCAATCAGCTTGGTCTCCCGGTTCTCCGGATGCTGCTTGAGCAACTTCCCAAACCGCTTGATCCGAGCCTCCGGAGTCTCCTCCGATTCCATCTCCGCAAACACCGCCGCCAAGTCCGGATGCGGCTGCGCACTCCACGCTTTGCGGATCACTCTGCCCGCGTTGCGTTTGTTACCTTGTTCAAGATACCCCCGCGCTGCAAGAACTGCGGCGGGGACCAGATCAGGAGACAGGCGGTTGGCCTCAATGCTCGCCTCACGCGCCTCGATACTGCTGCCCTCTTCCAGGATGCCTTTGGCTTCTGACAAAGCCAGCACCGCATCGCGGCGGCGATGTACATCGCGTGGCAGGTTCCCGGATTTTAGCTTGGCATTGAGCGTCTCACGCGCGCCTTTCCAGTCTTCGGTTTGCGCCTGAAGCTGTAAGAGTGTGTCCTGGATTTCTTCGTGCTTGGGCTTTAGGCCAAACGCCGTTTGCGCCAGTTTCAGTGCCGTGTCAGTGTCCCCATCTGCCAGCTTCTGCCGCATGATCCCACGCACGCCGACGAAGCGGGTCTTCTCATTGGTCAACAACCGCTTATAGACCTCCTCGGCCTTACGGCGATTGCCGGACATCTCAGCGGCTTGCGCTGTGATCAGGTTGGTCAAAGCCGGTTTGCGCAAGTACTTCTCGGCGCGGTTTGCCTTGGCCATCGCCACATCGCCCTCGCCAGACGCCAGCGCCACGAGGCCCTCGGACAAGGCGCGGTACCCTTTTTCCTGACGGTTGCGATCAAAATAACGCGACAGTGCGGTCTCGTCCCCATTGATGAACCGGACCACAGCGACCAGCAAAGAAGCCAGTTTGAGCAGCAACCAGATCGCGATGACGAGCACAACAAGCGCAATGACGGCCATCAGAGGCGTCAGATTAAACTCCTGCCCTGCCATGACGACACGGACGCCGCCCTCAAGTTCCAGCAGGAATATTGCGCCGAAACTCGCCGCCACCACCAGGCAGAGGAAGAGGACAATCTTGATCACAGACCACAACATTACACTTCGCCCCCGTCCACTACTTCAATGCTTCGCTCAGGTCTTGCGCGGCACGCAAAGCATTCAATCGCTCTGTTGCCTGAGCAGACCAAGCCGAAAATTCTGCCTTCGCGTCATCTGGCAGCGCGTCTATTTCGGACAAGGCGTCCGAGAGCCTTCCATCGCGCGTCGCGGCCTCTGCTCTTGAGAGGATAGCGTCCGCGTCATTGCCTTCACGTGGTTCAAGTGACCTGGCACCAAGTTGCGTGCGCAGGAAGCCCGTGAGACCGCCAGACCCCTCAGCTGCACCTTCGGTCGCGCGTGCGATAGCAAGCGCGGCCCGGGCGGCCTCTGGGAAAGATTGCTGAAGCTCTGAAAACGGTGTCACACCTGTTCCTGCAACCTCGCTCAAAACGTCAGGTACGTCTGCGCCTGCCTCACGCAGGTCGGCCAGCGCTCCGTCGAAGGGCGCTCCACTTTCAAGCGCCGACAATACACGACTGATACTGGCACGTCGCATCGCCGCTTTTGACGCCTCTTCCGCTGCATCTTCTGTGTCTATTGCACTGGCAATCAGCGACTCCAGGTCTGCACGTTGCTGCGCAATGTCTGCGGCGGCCGCCTCCAATTCTCTTTCATAGGCGGCTACGGCTTCTTGTGATGCGCCTTCGGTGACGGGCCGTTTTTCTAAAGTGGTGAGCCGAGTGTCGATCGCATTCAATGTGGCCTCAGTAGTTTCGAGACGGGTCAAAAGCCCACTTAAGGCAGACTGGACTTCGTCAAGACGCCCTTCAAAAGATGAGAAGTCAGGTGCGCTCACATCATCCAGTTTTTCAGTTAGTGCGTTCACAGTCTCGCCCTGTTCGCCAACCGAGGTCTCTATCTGTTGGATTTTCTGGGACAAGGCTGCCCCGTCAGTATCTGGCTGCTGCGCAAGTCCGAAAAACGCGGCTGCGAACCCAATCGCGCCTGCAGCAACCCCACCCAGAGCCATTGGTAGAAATGAACTTTCGGTCTCCTGGTGCGCGGTGGTTGGTTCTTGCGGTTTAACCGGCGTGTCTTCTTCCTGCGGTTTCTCCTCTACGGATGTTTCGGGTTCATCTGCATTGGAACCAGCGCCTATGTCAGCGTCCGTGCCAATATCGCCCGAAGCAGACGCCTCTTCCGACTTTAGGTTGTTTTCGATGATTGGATCTTGTGTTCCGCTGGCAGATTCGTCCGATACATTTGAAGCGTCTTGCGTGGTTTGTGGGTCGACCACATTCTTCGCTGCTAGTTTTGTTGATCTGGACGTCTTCTTTTTCGCCACGTCAGCAGCCTTTCTCGAATCTAAAAGCACCAATGCCCTCTAAAGACATTACTTCGCAGAGGAATTGCCCTCAAGGTGATTGGCATCGGCCCAAAGCCGCTCCACCAGATTGAGCATCGCATCTGTCGTCGGGGCCTCTGCGACCGATAGCTTTGCGACGTCGGCAACCGGAACCGTGCGCGCAACTTTGTCACTCATGGCACCCACGAACAGTGGTCCATTCCAACTGTTGTTATCAAAAAACAACGTAGCACTGCGCGGGGAAAATAAAGGCAAGACAACCCCATATGTGCCTGAAAGTATCTCTTGGGCTTGGGAAGAAAGAGCGGTCGCGCACTGATCATATACAATCTCTTGCCGGAAATCGGCTTCGCTGGGTGCCAAGGCGCTTGCAAAATCAAACGCCACGTGTGTTCCGCGCGGATAGAGAATTGTCCCTTTCAGATGATCTTTGAGGAGTCGTTTCGCAAGCGATTCAGCGGACCCACCGCCCTCGATGGGGTCGAACCCTGCCGAATGCGCAGCTTCGCCAGTTGCCGAACCGACCACGTAACATACGAAACCTCGTTCAGCTGTCAGCTTGGCAAAGGCGCGAACAGCATGCGCAGATGTAAAGAAGACGGTTTGAACATCGCGGACATCGATCTTGGGTGACAGGTGCCGAATATCGAGCAACGGGGAAACAACGCAAGGAATGTCTGCCCCGAGTTTTGTATACAAAAGGCGCTCAAAATCCTTGGCGGCATCCAATGGTCGCGTAATCAGGATCGTTGGGATCATTGCCGTTCCAGAGTTGTTTGACCGCCCATCAGGTGTTACCTGCCCCAGAGCTGTGGTGCAACGGACATGAACATGACAGACGCCTTGACCGTGCTTGGAATCGAAAGCAGTTGCGACGACACCGCCGCAGCTGTTGTCCGGCTCAGGACGAGTGGCGCTGACATTTTGTCCTCAGTTGTGAAGGGCCAAAATAATTTGCACGCAGTCTTTGGTGGCGTTGTGCCAGAAATTGCCGCACGCGCGCATGTTGAACAGCTCGACATTTGCGTAGAAGAGGCTCTGGCCGAGGCCAACAAACGCCTGAGCGAAGTCGACGCCATTGCTGTGACCGCGGGACCAGGTCTCATCGGTGGTGTATTGTCAGGTGTGATGTGTGCAAAGGGCCTTTCTGCGGGAACGGGCATTCCTTTGATCGGCGTCAACCATTTGGCGGGTCATGCCCTGACACCGCGCCTGACGGATCAGGTTTCTTATCCTTATGTCATGCTTTTGGTGTCAGGTGGTCATTGTCAGCTTTTGTTGGTCAGTGATTGCAGGACGTTCCGCCGTATCGGCGGGACAATAGATGATGCGCCCGGAGAAGCCTTTGACAAGACAGCCCGCATTTTGGGTTTGGCCCAACCTGGAGGCCCATCAGTGGAACATGAAGCGATGAAGGGCCATGTAAAACGGTTTACCTTTCCGCGCCCGCTGTTGGATCGACCTGGGAGTGATATGTCGTTTTCAGGTTTGAAAACTGCGGTGATCCGAACGCGAGATTCAATAGTGGCGGACAAGGGTGGCCTGACCGATCAGGATCGGTCAGATATTTGCGCAGGGTTTCAAGACGCTGTTGCAGATGTTTTGGCTGAAAAAACACGCCGAGCCCTGCAAGAAGTTAAGACAGAGCTTGGGAAAAACCCCGCGTTTTCGGTTGCTGGTGGCGTGGCGTCCAACGCAAAAATCCGAGCCAAGCTGGAGACGGTTTCAAGTGCATTTGGTGCCGCGTTCCTTGCGCCACCACTCGCGCTTTGTACGGACAATGCAGCGATGATTGCCTATGCGGGAGGCGAACAGTTTCAAACTGGTATGAGGAGCGACATGACGTTAAGTGCCCGTCCGCGCTGGCCGTTGGATACAACTAGCGCGAGCCTGCTGGGCGGCGGCAAAAAGGGCGCAAAAGCATGATCCGTGTGTTGGGTGCTGGCGCATATGGCACAGCCTTGGCCGTGTCTCTTGCGCAAAACGGACCCGTGACTCTTTGGCTTCGCGACGAGATGCAGGCGCAAAGCGTTCAAGACAAACGCGAAAATTCCAAGCGACTGCCAGGTGTCACGTTGCCGGACGCATTGACCGTGACATCCACGATGCCCGCGGCAAACGACGATGATCTGACCTTACTGGCTGTGCCGACGCAGAAACTACGAGGTTTTCTGGAACAGCATATTGACGCGCTTGGCAATGGACCGTTGATCGCTTGCTGTAAGGGAATGGAACTCGGCACCGGGCTGAGCCCGACGGAGGTGATCTCGGATCTGAGGTCAGATGGGCTTGAGGCCATACTAACAGGGCCGTCTTTCGCGGCTGACGTGGCGCGTGGGCTTCCAACCGCATTGACATTGGCCTGCGCAAATGAGGACGCGGGCGAACACATGCAAGCGCGGCTCACCACGCCCAATATTCGGGTCTATCGCAGCACGGATGTGATCGGTGCAGAGTTTGGCGGGGCCCTGAAGAATGTGCTGGCCATCGGTTGTGGCGCTGTGATCGGCGCAGGGTTGGGCGAAAGCGCGCGTTCGGCTCTCATGACCCGTGGGTTCGCCGAAATCGTGCGCGTGGCCACTGCGCGTGGCGCGCGACGGGACACGTTGTCCGGTCTGTCAGGATTTGGCGACCTGGTTCTGACCTGCACGTCAGAGCAGTCACGAAACTACATGTACGGGCAAAGCATCGGTCGCGGCGACATCTTCGACAAGACTGTCACTGTCGAAGGCGCCGCGACAGCGCGTGCCATGACCCAGCTTGCCCGAGAGCAAGACCTTGACTTGCCTGTCACCGCAGCCGTCTGCGGATTGGTCGAAGGCAAATTGAAGGTCCGGGACGCAATGGATATGCTATTGTCCAGACCACTAAAGGAAGAATAGATGCTCGTTGCCTTGATCGCTCGTGATAAGCCCGACGCCCTGCAAACCCGGTTGGACAATCGCGATGCACATATCGCTTATCTCAAGTCCTCCAACTTGGTGTCACAGGCCGGCCCACTCTTGGATACCAACGGAGACATGGTTGGGTCTTTGATCGTGCTTGAAGTTGATGACATGTCAGACGCCGAAGCGTGGGCCGCATCTGATCCATATGCGTTGGCCGGATTGTTCCAAAGCGTAGACCTCATTCCTTGGAACAAGGTGATCTGACACATGCGCTATTGGCTCTTCAAATCGGAACCCTCAACATGGAGCTGGGATCAGCAAGTTGCAAAAGCCGACGAAGGCGAAGAATGGGATGGTGTGCGCAATTATCAGGCGCGCAATTTCATGCGAGAAATGAAAGTTGGCGACCGAGGCTTTTTCTATCACAGTCAGACGGAAAAGGCGATTGTTGGCGTGGTGGAGGTGATCGCCGAGGCCCACCCGGATAGCACAACTGATGACGACAGATGGGAATGCGTAGACATCAAGGCCCTGTGGTCCGTCAAGACGCCTGTGACTTTGGACATGATCAAGTCTGAACCGAGGCTGGGAAACATGGTTCTTGTGAAGAACTCAAGACTGTCTGTCCAACCTGTTGCACATGATGAATGGGACATCGTGTGTGGTTTGGGCGGTATATCCAAGTAGCGGTGAAAAAACGAACGTTGCGGGACAAAAACATGGAGGGACAAAATGGAGATTGTAAACGTCTTGGTCGCAGCGGTGGCCAGTTATGCGTTTGGCACTGTGTGGTACATGACACTGGCCAATCCCTGGATGGAAGCGGCGGGTGTTGCCAAAGGCCCCGATGGACGGCCGGAAAACAGCGGTAATCCAGTTCCTTACATTCTGGCATTTGTCGCTGCCGTCCTCGTGGCAGGCATGATGCGACATATTTTTGAATTGAGCAGCATCGACACAGTTGGAAAAGGAATTGTGTCTGGCCTTGGGATAGGTTTGTTTTTGGCAAGCCCCTGGATCATGATCAACAATACCTTCGCAGGCCGCCCATTCCGTCTCATTTTGATTGACGGCGGATACGCAACATTCGGCTGCGCAGTCATCGGACTGGTTCTCACGCTCTTTTGAGAACTACGATACCAAAAAACATAAAGGAGGATGTCAGTGGGACGATCCGACACCCTCCTTTTCCCCACGTGCTCCCTACACACCACACGTGACTAAGAATTGGTCTCGGCCTACTGACCTTGCAATTTGTTTATACACTAATGTCGCTCAAATACCAAAAGCTCAATGTCGTAAACTTTGTTCAAATTTACAATAACTTACGAGCGCAGAAAAGATGTGGCACGGCGGTTGTTTTAAGACCTCGGTAATCTTCGTTTGCTAACCATTTCCACGGGTGTGAGAAATAGGTGGTGAAATGAGTGGTTCCGGCGAAAACGCTGCACCAGTCATCATCAAACGGAAAAAAGTGACCGGCGGTGGTGGGCATCATGGTGGTGCCTGGAAAGTTGCCTACGCTGACTTTGTAACGGCCATGATGGCGTTTTTCCTGTTGATGTGGCTTCTGAATGCGACGACAGAAAAGCAGAGAAAAGGTATTGCGGACTATTTTAGTCCGACGGTGCCGATTAGCCGCGTGTCTGGCGGCGGTGATGGCGATTTTGGAGGTGAAAGCGTTTTCTCCGAAGTTGTTCTTCCACAGAACGGAACAGGTGCAACGCATATGCGTCCGACAGAAGCGCAGCAAGCGCGGGGCGAAATGGGTGTGAGCGATGAAGAGTCTGGTCCCGACGCGCAGGATGCAGATCAACAAGATCAAATGGTTCAAGCACAAAAAGATGTCGAAGCCATTCTGGCGGGCCACAGTGGTGAGAACTCTGTGTCCAAGGAAACGCGTCGGCACATCGTCACGCGCGTCACGGATGAAGGTCTGATCATAGAGGTTTTTGACAGGAAGAACGCGCATCTGTTCATCGGCAGTTCCGATCAGGAGACAAAGCTCTTGCAAGACATTGTCACGTTAATCGCTGCCGCGGCGCAACTTGTCGAGAACGACATTGCCATCGAAGGACACATGCGTTCCGTACCCATCGTACAAAAGAACAACCCAGTCTGGGATGTATCCATATCGCGCGCGGACCGAGTGCGGCAGATGCTGGAATTGGACGGTGTATCCATAGACAGGATAAGGCGCGTGACGGGGCACGCGGACCGAGAACCCGCTGTTTCGAACAAAATGTCTTTTCGCAACAATCGCCTCGAGGTCATCCTGTTGCGGGACTAAGACGCCTCGCTGCAAGTTACTGCATCTGGGAAGGAAGTAAGGTGAATTTTATCTGTTAGCGCACTGTTAAACCTCGCGCCTTAAACCTGCGTCCAAATAGTAGTTGGTACAGCAGAAAGGCGTATCCATGACAATTTCTTCCGCTTTGAATGCAAGTGTTGCAGGCCTGGGGGCAAATGCAACGAGGCTCGCCGCGATTTCTGACAATATCGCAAATTCGGCAACCTATGGGTACAAAAGGGTCGAGGCGGATTTCCAATCCATGGTTATTTCATCGAGCGGCGGCAGCTACTCTGCCGGTGGCGTGCGGTCGAGCACGCAACGGTTGATCGATGAAAGCGGTTCGCTTGTGTCAACTGCCAACGCAACTGACCTCGCGGTTCGTGGTCGTGGTATGTTGCCTGTCGCTTTGTCTAGTGAGGTTGAGGTCGGGAATGGTTCTCACCAGATGTTTTTAACCACTACAGGATCATTTCGAACGGACGCTGACGGGCGCCTGGTAACAGAGTCGGGGCTGGTTCTGTTGGGTTGGCCGGCAAATCCTGATGGTACTGTTCCCGAATTCCCACGTGACACAAGCGATGGGCTGCAACCGGTCCAAATCAATGTCAACCAACTGACTGGTGAGCCGACAACGCGACTTGACCTTGGCGTCAATCTTCCGGCGACGGAAACAGAATCCACTGCACCTGGTGACCCACAGCAACTTTCGATCGAATACTATGACAACCTGGGTAAATCAGAAAACATCCTGATTGCATTTACGCCGACAATCCCCGCAACGGGATCCAGCAACGAATGGACCATGACACTCACGGATTCCGCGCAATCAGGTGCGGTGATTGGCGAGTATGTTCTGACTTTTGACGATTCCCGAACTTCCGGCGGGACGCTGCAGAATGTCACGACGACATCTGGTGGAGCATATAACGCGACCGATGGCACGATTTTGGTTAACGTCGATGGCGGGCCAATGGAGATCAATATCGGCAATCTTGGCGCGTCCAACGGATTGACTCAGTTGTCAGATAGTTTTGCGCCGCTTTCCATTTCCAAAGATGGCTCACCGGTTGGCAATATGATTGCGGCTGAGGTCGACGAAAACGGTTTTGTCCATGCCTCCTTCGACACGGGCATCACGCGGATCATTTATCAGGTGCCGTTGGTGGATCTGCCGAACCCGAATGGAATGGTTGCGATGGATCAACAGACATATTTGCCGTCACCCGATAGTGGGTCCTTCTTCCTATGGGATGCCGGGGACGGGCCGACAGGCGATGTGGTTTCATTTGCTCGTGAAGAGTCGGCCACAGATGTCGCTGGCGAACTCACTGACATGATCCAGACGCAACGCGCGTATTCCTCGAACGCCAAAGTCATTCAAACCGTTGATGAGATGCTTCAGGAAACCACCAATATCAAGCGTTGATGATTTGATCGAAGCACCCAAGCAAAGGGAGGTGAAGAGATGAGCATTTCATCGGCATTATCCAACGCTCTATCTGGTCTGGCTGCCAGTTCTCGGTCCGCCGGAGTGGTGTCAAACAACTTGGCAAATGTTCTGACCGAGGGATATGCACCCCGCGCTATTGAGCTCACAACGCGGAGCGATGGGCATGGCGGCGGTGTGTCCATCGGATCCGTCACGCGCAATGTCGACACGGTTTTGTTGAACGAAAGACGTCTCGCCGACAGCAACATGGCATATGCCGAACCTTTGGCTGGTTTTTCAACAAATCTCGAAGCGGAAATCGGTATCCCTGGTCAAACGGGTTCTCTGAGCGACCGCTTTGCCAGATTGGAAGCCGCATTCGTGGCAGCAAGCGCAACGCCCGAAGACAATATTCGCTTAGCAGATATCGCATTGCGCGCTGGGCAGCTCGGAGAAAAGCTCAACACCATCTCAGATCATATTCAATTGGAGCGCGTTCGGACCGATGAGCAGATCGAACAAGCGGTTGGCTTTATCAACACCAAACTTGAACAGATACAAAACCTGAATGCGCAAATAGCAAACGCAAATAACGCGGGGCATCCAAACGCTTCCCTGCAAGACGAAAGGCAAAGTGCGATTGATGCCTTGGCCGAGTACATCCCAGTGCGGTTGACCGAAAGGCGCAACGGGACAGTGGCCATTTACACACCTGGCGGAGCCGTATTGGTGGATGGAAAACCCGCCACTTTTTCCTTTACCGCTTCGAATTTGATCGAACCACACATGACTGTCGAAAACGGATTGATTTCCAGCCTGGAAGTTAACGGTGTTACCGTGGCAGCATCTGGCGACCGAAGCCCCGTTTCGGGTGGTCGGCTTTCAGCCCTGTTCGAAGTTCGTGATGAATTGTCTGTTGCTGCTCAATCGGAGATCGATGCGATCGCGCGCAATTTGATTGAACGGTTTCAACAACCGGCTCTGGACCCGACTGCAATGCCATCAGATCCAGGATTGTTTACGGATGGCGGAGCTTTCTTTGTCGCCAGCAATGAGGTCGGCTTGGCGGGCCGCATTTCAGTCAACGCTGCAGTCGATCCTGAAAAAGGCGGCGATCTTTGGCGTATCCGAGATGGACTGGGCGCTTTGGCGGCTGGGCCAGCAGGCAATGGCAGCTTGCTTAACGCTTTCAAAGATGCATTGACCGACTTCAACGCGATGGCATCAGGAGGGCTTGGCGCAACGCAGCGGTCGTTGGACGGGCATATCGCATCACTGGTTTCAAAAGTGTCGCATGACCGCCTTACCGTCGAAGAAAACCTGAGTTTTGCAACGGCTCAGCAAGCGAGTTTGGTCGAAATCGAACTTCAAAATGGCGTGGACTCGGACGCTGAACTCCAGCGTCTTCTGTTGATCGAACAGGCCTATGGCGCAAACGCGCGGATGATTCAGACTGTTGAAGACTTGCTAGACACATTGCTGAGGATTTAGCCATGGTTGACTTTACTTTGGGCGATTTGAGCAGAAACTTCGTGCTGCGTCGTCAAAATACCTTCCTGAAGCAAAACCTGGAGCGTTTAACGCAAGAATTGTCGAGCGGCCAGGCGGCAGACGTGTCCGATCATTTGTCCGCCAGACTTGCGCCGCTCGCAGATTTGGAACATGAGAGCAGAATTCTCAACAGTCAGAAATATGTGGTGGCAGAGTTGCAGTCGCAAACCGGCGCAATGCAAAAATCTCTGGAAAACATCCAAGACAAAACAGCAAGCCTCGCCGAAGATCTTGCGGTGGCCTCTGTATCGATTTCTGCAGTGAATGTGGCCGCACTGGCCGGTGAGGCCAAGGCATCATTGGGAAGTATTGTTTCATCGTTGAACACCTCGATTGCCGGTCGGGCTTTGTTTTCTGGAACGACGGTTGATGTCTCTCCGGTCGCTGATCCAGATACACTTCTTACGGGCCTAGCCGCTGCAGTTTCAGGAGCGTTGAGCGCAGCCGATGTTCTTTCGGCGGCAGATACCTATTTCGAAACCCTGGGCGGCGGGTTTGAAACGGATGTGTATTTGGGAGCGACGGAGAATCTTTCTCCAATTTCGCTGGGCTCGGGCGACTTTGTTGCATTGGATACCCGTGCTGATGATCCGGTTTTTCGAGCCAATCTGAAGGCGGTCGCGCTCTCGGCGATGCTCGATGATTTATCCGGGTCGTTGAGCCCGTCTGAGCAACAGAAACTGACGAAAGACTTGGCAGAACTCGCGCTTTCGAACCAGAGCCAGATCACGGGTCTGCGCGCGACTTTGGGCTACGCAGAACAACGCATTGAAGCTGCCGTCACCCGCACCGCTGTCGAAACGCAAGCGGTTGAGCTTGGCCGTGACGCGCTGTTGGGCGTCGATCCCTTTCAAACAGCGACAGACCTTGAAGCCGTGCAAAACCAACTTGAAACCCTCTACACGATTACGTCGCGGTCGTTCCGCCTTAGTCTGGTAAATTTCCTCTCATGACTTTTGTTACCAATTTCCTGGTCCTGATCTGCACACTTGTCTGTGGTATCACCGCACATGCGCCCGCTCATGCAAGCCCCATAAGGCTCAAGGATCTCGTCGAGTTCGATGGTGTGCGCGGAAACGATTTAGTCGGGTACGGGCTTGTCGTTGGGTTGAATGGGTCCGGGGACGGCATTCGAAATGCACCATTTACCGAAGAAATTATGTCCAACATTCTTGAGCGTTTGGGCGTCAATGTCACCGGTGAGCAATTTCGGCCAAAAAACGTGGCAGCTGTATTTGTCACCGCCAGCATTCCTCCTTTTTCGCGAACAGGCTCCCAAATTGATGTGACGGTTTCAGCAATTGGCGACGCTAAGAGCTTATTGGGCGGTACGCTTGTCATGACGCCATTGAACGCCGCGGACGGCGAAATATATGCGGTTGCCCAAGGCACGGTCATTGCAGGGGGTGCCGCTGCAGAAGGAGACGCCGGTGCCGTGGTGCAGGGAGTTCCAACGGCTGGCGTTATTCCGTCAGGCGCGCGTATCGAAAGAGAGATTGATTTCGAACTTTCAACCCTTCAGACGATGAGACTGGCTCTCAGAGAGCCAGATTTCACGACTGCGAGCCGTATTGAACTGACGATTAACGCAGAGTTTGGACGCCCTGTGGCACTGATGCTGGATCCTGGAACTGTGAGAATTGATATCGCGGCAACGCGCGAACGCTCGACGGCGCATGCCTTGAGTCGGATTGAAAATCTTCTCGTCGAACCAGAACGTCGCGCGCGCGTTGTTGTGGATCAGCGGTCGGGCACAATTGTTATGGGCGAAGATGTCAGGATTTCGCGGGTCGCGGTGTCCCAGGGCAACTTGACGTTGCGTGTCGAAGAGTCGCCACTGGTGGTTCAACCCAACCCGTTTGCCCAAGGAGAAACGGTCGTCGTGCCACGTACAAATGCTGAGATCGAAGAAGAACCAGGAATTGGGCTAGCAGAGGTGCGACCCGGAACGTCACTGTCGGAAGTGATCGCTGGATTGAATGCGCTGGGCGTCTCCCCCCGAGACATGATCGATATTCTAAAAAGCATTAAAGCCGCGGGCGCGCTGCATGCAGAATTCGTTGTGCGCTGAAAACCGCCTCGCAACCCTGGTTGGAGCCTTGCAAACCAAAGTTGTAACGCAAAATCACTGGAGCTTACCCTACATCACGGTTTGAACGTCGCGCTGCGCAATGGTTTGACGCACTGCCGAACCTGAGACTTTGGGATTTTGAGCAGGACAAGTTTGGTCTCGGCACGCGTCGGCTAGAAGTATCCCCGAACCAGGCCATCCGCCACCAGCGTCCAGCCATCAGCAATCACAAAGAACGCCAGTTTGAAAGGCAGCGAGACGATTGCGGGTGGCACCATCATCATTCCCATCGACATCAAAACCGCTGCAACCACAAGATCTATGATCAGAAACGGAAGAAACAGCAGGAAGCCAACCTGAAAGGCGCGCGAAATTTCCGACAGCATAAAGCTTGGGATCAACACAGACAGAGGCGCAGAGGACGCGTCAGGTGTGCTATCAAATTCTGGTCGCAGCGAAGCCATAGTAGCAAATGTGTCTTCATCGACCCGCGAAGCCATGAACACCTGGAAAGGGTCAAGTGCCAAACGAACGCCCTCTTCGGTTGTCACTTCTTCTTGCAATAGTGGCTCTATTCCGTTTGACCACGCATCCTGGAAAACCGGTTCCATCACGAAGTACGTGAGAAACAAGGCCAAACTAATAAGGAGCATGTTGGGTGGCGATTGTTGAAGTCCTATCCCCTGTCTCAATATGGCAAGAACAGTGACCATGAAGGGAAAACACGTGATCATGATCGCCAAGCCCGGAGCGAGGCTCAGAACTGTCACAAGAATAAGGATTTGAATTGCTCTTGCCGAGATCGACTGACTTTCTCCAAGAGAAATCGAAAGGTCTTGAGCGAAGGCTGGAGTGACGGTCCATGTGACGAGCAAGGCAAAGGCCAGAGCCGCAAGACGGTAGATAAGCGTCATCCCAAACCGTCTTGAAGATCCGCGACTTCGGTCAGACGTACCGATAGCTGGCCAAGGTTTTCACCCTGCATCTCTTCCAGTTCGCCGCGTGCAATCAGCCGTTCACCGACATAGAGCTCGACTGCGTCGTCAACGCGCTTGTCCAAAGGCAAGACAGTGTTCTTACCCATCTTCAGCAGATCGCGAATAAGGGGTCGCGCCTTTCCGACGGATATCGTGATCTCGATCGGTACCACGGAAAACGGGTTTCGGGTCTCAACCTCGCTGCGTTCAGGTGTATCTGAGTCTTCTGGCATTAGGCGACATCCTTTGCTTTGACTTCGACGGCATTAGCTTCAAAAAAGGACTCGATCACCTCGCCGATACCATCAATTACGGACTTGAAATCCAGTTCCCTCTCTTCCACGGTGCCAAGATTTATGCGGACTTGTCCGGCGACAAGCTGGGGGTCTTCAGAAATGGATATCGGCACGTTGGAATGAACCATCAGAGAAGTTTGAAGATCCTCCAAATGGTGTGCCGCGCAGAAGATTTGGATTGGTTGGTGCCCATGCGTCTCTAGCAAATCATACAGTATTTCAGCAATCTTCGGCGCCAGTGTTTTTCGCGCGATGACCGGAAGCAGAGTTTTGACAAGTGACCCCAACAGCGGCTTCATCTGGCGCAAAACATCAATTTGGCTTTCGCCAAGTCTACGCGACATGTCCTGTAAAGCGTCCAATAGCTCGGAAGAGTTGGACACATGCTCCTCGTTTCGCGCAGAATTAGAATCGTCCCAACCCGCTTGGTACCCTTTTTCAAACGCGGTAAGTTTCTCTTCCTCGAGCAAAACGTCCGACATTTCCAGCATGCGCCCACTGGCAACAGCGCTGAAGTCTTCTAGCAACTCCGAAAGAGACATCAGGCACGTTCCTCTTCGCCTTCGAGCCAATTTCGAAGAATTTCGACAGTTTCGTCCTGGCGCTCGCCGATCATCAGACGCAATCGATCAACCGGATCTTCGGACTGGCCCTGAAGGCTTGGCAAATTGCCTGCGCCCAGAAAACCTCCACTATCGCCAACGGAAGACACAAGTGTCATGGAATCAGCGGGTACATCTCCGTTGTCGATTTCTCCGACAAGCGACGGAGCGTTGCTCAAACTGGGTTCAGCCAGATTCTGAGAAGCGGCTTCCAGAAGCGGTGCCGCGTTGGTTGCGGGGTGCGACAGCAATGGCTTGACAACAAACAAGCCCAACACGAGCGAAACAAGACCAAGAATGGCGGATTTGATCAATGCAACCCAATCCATTGCGAAATGCGACAGCAAGGAAAACTGTGCGTTGGTTCCCTGCTCAGGTATCACCTCAAATTGCATTGTCTTCACAGTGATCACATCGCCACGCGCTTCGTCAAAGCCTACCGCAGATGCGACAAGTTCTTGCAAGGCGCCAAGCTCTTCCTCGGTCCGGTCCTCAAATTGCTCAATCCCTTGTGCATCTGTTGTGGAAATCCCGTTTAACAAAACTGCCACCGTTAGACGTTTGATCGCGCCCGGGCTCAGTGTCACCTGTCGTTCTGTCTGGGACACTTCGTAGTTTATTCTTTCGCGCGTCTCGCTGGTTTCGCTGGAGGAGGAATCCGCGTTGCCCGCGTCCCCGTTGGGTAAGTTAGAAGCAACGGTGACGTCTGACGTACCTTGATCTGCTGAGGAGTTAGAAAGCTCTTCGGTATCTGTGCTGATGGCTACCCGGCTTCCGGGGTCAATGACAGTTTCTCTCAGAGATTCGCTCTTGGTGACATTTTCAACGCTGACCTCCACAACGGCATTGCCAAGACCAACACGGGCCTCTAGCAGTCGTTGAACGCGTGCTCTGAGCAGTTCCGCTTTTTCATCCGTCGAATTCGAACGCGAGTCATCTGCACGTCCAATCAGACCACCATCGCCGTCAATCACAGAGACATCCTCTGGGACAAGCCCGGGTACTGCGGAGGCGATGAGGAATTTTAACGCACGTGCGTGTTGCCCGGAAAGCCCTGCACCAGTTGTTCTGATGGACAAGGACGCAGTGGGTTTCACATCGCGCTGAAACGGATTTGAGCCCTTGTTCGCGATGTGAACACGAGCAGATGACACGGACGGATGCGTCAAAATCGTTCTGGCCAGCTCACCTTCTTTTGCGCGCCAATATGCAGCGTCAAACATCTGTGATGTCGTGCCAAACCCTGACAGACTATCCAAAAGTTCGTATCCAGACGTAGAGTTTGCAGGTAGTCCTTCGCTTGCGAGCGTCATGCGCAATTCATCGCGCCGCGCCGCATCGACGTAGATGGCTCCGCCTTTCACGTCATACGTGATCCCACGTTGTTCCAGGGATTGGATGACTTCGCCCGCCGCACCGCTATCAAGCCCGGCATACAACAAGGTCAAGCTGGGATTGGAGACCACTTTGGTCAGTGCAAGAATGGCAGCAAACATGCCAATTGTTGCCAGAGACACAACAACACGTCGCCGCGCATCCAGGGCCGTCCAGACATCTAGGAACTGTTGCAACTTATTGACTCCTGATCATCGGCATTCTGCCAAAGCGTGGTCTCATCTTTGGCCGATCAGGCTTAACAATCGGTTAGTTTATACGTGCTTATCTTCTGCGCATGAGAAAAGTAGGACGCGCTTATGACCGAAGCAGAACCAGAGCAGCCAGAAGAGCCAAAAAAGAAATCGAAACTCCCGCTTTTGTTGGGTGTGCTCCTCCTCCTGGTCGGAGCAGGAGGAGGATTTTACGCCGTCAACTCAGGATTGTTGCCGGGAGGTGATTCCTTTGTGGAAAACCATGCCAAGGTCGAACCAGACGACATCAAAGACATGCCAGATGTTTCTTATGTCGCACTCGATCCTTTGGTTGTCTCTTTTGGTGACGGTCGAGGGCCCAATCTTCGTTTTCGCGCGCAACTTGAAGTTCATGCGCCCTATCACGACGAGGTAGCCAAAGTGTCGCCGCGGGTGATGGATGTGCTGAATTCATACCTCCGCGCCGTGGACCTGGAAGACCTGCGCAGCAATTCCGCGCTTGTCAAACTTCGAGCGCAAATGTTGCGACGCATACAGGTTGTAACTGGTGGAAACCGTGTGAATGACCTGTTGATCATGGAATTTGTATTGAATTGAGGGCGAAATGGTCGAAATGATCGCAGACGTACTATTGGTGGCCGGAGCACTCGGCGCGGGATTTTATTGCTTTGTTCTGGCGCGTCGCTTGAGCCGCTTTAACGATCTTGAAAAAGGTATCGGCGGAGCGGTCGCGGTTCTTTCAGCTCAGGTCGATGATCTGACCAAGACACTGCAGTCAGCACAACATACAGCTTCGGCCTCAACCATGTCGTTGGACGGTCTTACTGATCGAGCGGAAAGTGTTGCGAAGAGATTGGAAATCCTTGTGGCAGCAATGCATGATATTCCTCCAGAACCTGCGAAGCAGCCGCCTGCCCATCAAGATGAAGTCCCACGCGCTCCGGTGTTCCGCCGACATTCTAACGCATCAGAGGACACCGCGGCATGAAAGTGTTCTTTTGGAAAAAACGATCGCGAATGCTTGGCAGTTTGCAAGTGATCACGGTTCTTCTTATCGGGTCGGCGCTCTTGCGCCTGAGCGATGGCACAGGTCAGGCTTTTGCGCGCGATCCAGAAGTAATTGAAACTGTAACGTCAAACTCTTCTGGCGAAGTTCCTATGTGTCCAGCGCCGGATGATTTGAAAAACATGTTAACCGCGCTCAACCACCGAGAAGACGGTTTGGTTGAGAGGGAAACCGCCTTGCGCGACAGGATGCACGCGTTGGACATCGCCGAGGAGCACGTCACCGAGAAACTTGCCCAGCTTGAAAGCGCCGAGCAATCATTAAGAGAGACAATTGCCCTTGCGGATACAGCTGCCGAAACTGACTTGGACAGGCTCACACGTGTCTACGAAACCATGAAACCCAAACAGGCCGCGGCGCTTTTCGAAGAAATGGATCCAAATTTCGCTGCTGGCTTTCTTGGACGAATGCGCCCCGATGCAGCCGCGGCCATTCTGGCTGGCTTAACTCCGGAAGCGGCGCATTTGTTCAGCGTTGTGCTGGCTGGGCGAAACGCGAATGTGCCACGCCAATGATATCGCGCATCTCAGCCATTTCTTAACCTCACCATGCCATCGTGTTCACAACCAGGTTTCTGTGGTGAATGGTATGATCGGACTTATCGGTATCCTAATAATTTTCGCGATGGTTTTTGGTGGCTATCTTGCGGCGGGCGGCAAGCTTGGGATCATTCTCAAAGCGCTGCCATTCGAAATGATGATGATCGGAGGTGCTGCCATCGGCGCTTTTTTGATCAGCAATGACATGAGCGCGATCAAGCACACCGCGAAGGACATCGGCAAGGTTTTCAAGGGTCCAAAGTGGAAGCCGGAAGATTACAGGGATCTTCTATGTTTGCTCTTTGAACTGCTCAGGCTGGCACGCGCGAATCCGGTTGGCATTGAAGAGCATATTGAGACCCCCGAGGAGTCGTCAATATTCAGCAAATATAAAAAGATTCTTGCGGACAAAGAAGCCATTGCTCTGATCTGTGACACCATGCGGTCCGCATCCATGAACTACGATGATCCTCACCAGGTCGAGGATATTCTGGAAAAACGTATGGAGGCTTCGATGCACCACGCGCTGCATTCAAGCCATGCACTTCAAACCATGGCAGACGGGCTTCCAGCGCTTGGGATCGTCGCCGCTGTTCTTGGCGTGATCAAAACAATGGCGTCCATTGACCAGCCTCCCGAAGTACTGGGAAAAATGATCGGGGGCGCCCTGGTCGGCACGTTTCTCGGCGTATTTCTTGCCTACGGACTCGTCGGTCCCTTTGCAGGAAGGGTAAAAGCAGTCGTCGAGGAAGACGGGCATTTTTATCAACTCATTCGCGAAGTTTTGGTGGCCAACCTTCACAATCATGCAACCAACATTTGCATTGAAGTCGGCCGGCAAAACACACCGTCACATTACCGTCCGACATTCGTGGACCTGGAAGTAGCTCTAAAGGAAATGAAACAGGAAGCGGCATGAAGTTTTGTTGTGCTCTGTTGTCAATTTTTGTTGTAACTACAGCGCCTGCGATTGCGCAGAGCGTCAAAATCCGCGGGGGCGAGCACCAGGGCTTTTCGCGTCTCGTCTTCGACCTGCCCAAACGTGTGGATTGGTCCATAGATGACTTTGGGGATGGATTTATCCTGCGCTTTGCTGAAAACGCCCTTGTTCTGGATACGAGTACAGTCTTTGCCAAACTTGAGAATTCCAGAATTGGCACAGTCAAAACGGCCAAGGCCTCCAGCTCAGTATTTGTCGAATTGGCCTGCGCCTGTCGCGTTGAAACTTTTTGGCACGGGCATTCAATGCTCGTTGTTGATGTTGTTGATGAAGCAAGCCCAAACGTGTTTCGTCTTGCCCAGACACATGAAATCACGGATCAGATTGAACCCGACGGCCCTGCAGTGCCTTCGATCACGTTGCCACAGAGAAGGAGGTCGCGAACGGGGCAAATTTTTGAATCGACCGCTGATTTGAGTGACGCCTTGGTTGGCGAAGTGCCTCAAGCTTCAGAAAACTCAGTTCAAGCCGAGGCAATTTCCAAGACCCATAAAGAGCTTCTGCAACAATTGGCAAGGGCCGCGACACAAGGTCTACTGACGGCAAAGACTGCTTTCAAAGACCGTACAGCGATGAGCGACCCGGGCAGTTCTGTTTCCGAGGAGCAAACGCCTGACACGTTAAGAAAACCAGATGAAATGGCCACAGATCCTAACCTAGCAGATAGCCTGAGTGTAAGTGCAGTCACGAGCATGGATCGCGATTTCTTGGAAGGGCTGGCTGCGGCGAGGACGGCAAGTTTCACATCCCGATGTCTGGACCCGGATCGTGTGGACGTGGGGTCTTGGGTCAGTGGCTTATCCTTTGCTCAGCAGGTTGGGCCATTGCGAGCAGAACTCACAAATGAGATCGATCGCCCAAACCAGAAAATTGCAGAAAGATTGGTGAAATCGTACCTGTATTTTGGGTTCGGTTTGGAAGCATTGAATGTGCAACACGTTATGTTTTCATCGCATGATGACACCGAAATCTATGCTGCTCTTGCAAACATAGTGGATGGCCAACCCATGTCGGAAACCTCGGTCTTTCAAGATCAACTGACATGCAACGGTCCAACAGCGCTTTGGGCCGCATTGTCTCACGCACATCTTCCAACTGATCTGGACATCAATACAAACGCTATCCTGTTGTCGTTTTCAGAATTGCCAAGACACTTGCGGGCGGATTTGGGTCCAACGCTCTCACGTCTGTTTCTCGACGCGGGGTATCTTGAGCAAAGCGCCCAAGTTTTGCGAGTGCTAGACCGGGTGCCCGAAACAAAAACTCCAGAAGAAGCGTTGGCCAAAGCGCAATATCACGTGGCCACCGGAGAGGACGAATTGGCCATGAGCGACTTTGAAACTGCCATTGTGTCGGACAGCCGTCCTTCGGCAACGGCACTTGTCGAGATGGTTCAAGCCATGTTGGAGCGCGGTGAAAAGATCCCCCAAGACATTGCCGAACTCGTCGGCGCATATGCTTTTGAAAGGCAGTCAGATGATATCGGTTCTGCGCTCATCCGCGTTCACATTCTGGCGCTTGCATCTTCCGGCAATTTCACGGGCGCTTTCGAAATTCTCGAAACAACAAGCGCAATCGATGATGAGGTCAAAAAGACCATTCGTTCTGATCTGGCAGATATTCTGATCGCTTCTACCCAACATTTTGACCTGCTTCGGTTCGCCTTGTCTGGGAAACTGGGCGACGTTCAGTACCTGAATCCCAATACCAGCTTTGCCATCGCACAAGAGTTAAAAACCTCGAGGTTTTATGACGCTGCCTTGCAGTTTTTGAACCGTAGTTTTCCACAAAACCTACAGGCGAATGCTCGGTTGCTACGTGCTGAAATCGTGTTGTTTCAAGGGAATCCCAGAACTGCTGAAGCAGAACTCCTGGGCTTGGATGGGCATGATGCAAATGTCCTTCGCGCGCGCGCCAAAAGTATGTTGGGGAACCATGAACAGGCGTTTGATCTGTATCAGTCTGCAGGAATGACATCTGACGCCACCAGAGAGGCTTGGCTTGCAAAAGATTGGGATAGGCTGCCTGAAGAGAGTGGCGTTTTTGGCGTCATTGCCCAAGTGCACGTCGAAACAGAGCCGCATTCGAACGACGGTCAATTGGCACAAAACAACGCTTTGGTGGACACAGCGTCTGGATCCAGAAGGGCAATTGAGACGATGTTGTCTGCGATGCCGCAGCCCGAAGATATTTCGCAGTAAATTTTCACTCAACTTACAAAATTTAAACGAAAAATCTTCAAAGATAGCTCAAACAATCTCTTGTTTGTTTGAATTTGGAGAAGCCGATGCTGCAACCTTTGATCCCGACATGTTTTGGGGCCGGAGTATTGAGCCCAGCGGCGTCTGACACATTCGTTTTGGCTAGCGAAATGCTACCTGTGGCTTGGCCTGGCGGGACATGAGAATGATCAAGACCGCAACGAGCGCTGTGTTCCAGCCAACTGTTTTACTGGCGCTGGCTCTTATGGCCATCATCATCATGATGATCTTGCCCATGCCAGCATGGGTTCTGGATGTGGGGCTGGCAACCTCATTTGCTTTGGCCATTCTGATTTTCACCGTCACGTTGTTCATCGAAAGACCTTTGGACTTTTCGTCCTTTCCCACCATCCTTCTGGCGTCACTGATGCTTCGACTTTCTCTGAATGTGTCTTCAACGAAATTGATTATTGGGCAGGGACACACGGGGACTGACGCAGCTGGAAACGTGATCGAGGGGTTTGCCAGCTTTGTAATGGGGGGCAACGTTTTCCTGGGATTGGTAGTTTTTGGCGTCCTTCTCATTGTGAACTTCATGGTGATCACCAAGGGCGCCGCGCGCATGGCCGAAGTCGGGGCGCGGTTTGCCCTGGATGGCATGCCAGGTAAGCAAATGGCGATTGATAGCGATATGTCCGCTGGGGCCATTGACCATCAACAAGCCCGCGAGCGCAGAGAGCGAGAGCAACAGGAAACCACCTTTTTCGGCTCGCTCGATGGCGCATCCAAATTCGTTAAAGGCGATGCTGTTGCCGGTGTTTTAATAACGTTGCTCAATCTGGTGGCAGGCCTCATCATGGGCCTGGTTGTCCATGACATGCCCATATCAACTGCCTTTGAGACTTACGCAATTTTAACGGTTGGGGACGGGCTTGTGACGCAAATACCCGCCGTCATCATCTCAATCGCCTCTGCCTTGCTATTGGCAAGAGGTGGATCGCAAGGCGCAACAGATATCGCGCTCTTTGCTCAGCTAAGCCGTCATCCGTCTGCGATGCTGACTGTTGCGTTCCTGATGATCCTTTTTGCCATCGTGCCCGGGCTGCCATTCGTTCCGTTCACGATTGGAGGGCTCGTGCTGGGTAGCGCTGCATTCTGGCTGATTTCCCAACAAAAAGGGTCTGCAGAGCAAACAGCGGAGCCCGCGCCAGCCGTTACCCCAGCCGTGAAGTCGCTGGGCGATCTTCTGGACTTGGATGATGTGCATGTCGAGTTTGCGCCAGACCTGGTGAATATGGTGCTGGACCCTGGCACGGGGCTGGACGCACGAATAGACAATATGCGTCGCCACATCGCCAGTCATTATGGTTTGCTACTGCCCGAAATCCGTCTCACGGATGAGCCATCTTTGCAGCCCGGCACATATCTGATCCGCATCCAGGGTGTCGAACAAGCACGCGCGATTTTGAGACTTGACCATGTTTTGGCCCTTGATCCGGCAAACCATCCCTCTTTGCCAAGTGGTGAAACCGTCAGTGAGCCCGTATACGGCGCGCCCGCGCGCTGGATTCCTCAATCTGCCGAAGAAGATGCAGCCGTCTCTGGGGTAACATTGGTATACCCCGCCGAAGTTCTTGCGACGCATTTGCTTGAAGTGATCAAACGCAACCTTGGGCGGTTACTCACCATGAAATCGATGCGCGCTTTGCTTGATGAAATGGTGAACCTAAGCGACCCAGGACGATCAGACGCCAACCGAAAGTTACTCGACGAAATGGTGCCGGATCGGGTTCCAACAGATTTGCTGCACGCGGTGCTCAGATTGCTTTTGAACGAGCAGGTCTCAATACGAAACATGCCACTCATCCTCGAAGCACTATCCGAGGCCAGGCAAATTCACAAATCGACCGAAGCCATGTGTGAGCATGTGCGTCAGCGTCTGGGATTTCAACTGGTGTCGGCCATTGTAAACGATGATGGTAACCTGCCGCTCATTCAATTGGCGCCAGAGTGGGAAGACACGTTTCTAACTTACCAGGTCGAAACAGATCGAGGTCGGTTGGACGTCGCCCTGCCGCCGGAACTTTTCAACGCCCTGACCTCTGCGGCATCAGAACAAGTTTCACAAGCCACTGAACGAGGCGTTTACCCCGCAATTGTGACTTCGGCCCCGCGCCGGCGGTTTTTGCGTACAGTTCTATTGGCAAAAAGCATCACAAACCCCGTGATGTCATTTGAGGAAATTGGTGTCGATGCTCAACCCACATTGGTTGGCATCATTCCAGCATGACTGAGTTTGCTGCCCTACTTGATCTGACAAATCAGGTGCTCTGGGCACACTTTGTTGTGTTCTTGCGTGTCGCTCCCGCCATGGCGTTGTTTCCAGGACTGGGAGAGCAGTCTATCCCGGTGCGGTTCAAGTTGACTCTGGCGTTGGTGTTCACCGTTGTTGTGACCCCTGCGCTTGCGCCCGACCTGATCAAAACTACCAACAGTATAACGGTTTTTGTCCAAATCATCTTCATCGAAACCGGCATTGGCACGCTGATTGGCATCGGTCTCCGGCTTTTTCTTTTGGCGCTTCAAACCGCGGGTTCGATCGCAGCCCAAGTCACGTCTTTGTCTCAGATTCTGGGTAGTGCAGGCGTAACGCCATTGCCGGCGATGGGGCACCTTCTGGCAATTGGGGCACTGACCTTGGGAATGATTTTGGGACTACACGTGCACTTGGCCACCATGCTGGTTCTAACCTATGACGTCCTGCCGACGGCAATGGTCCCGAGCGCAAATTCTGTTGCGCAATGGGGTATTCATAATGTCGCCGCCGCGTTTTCCCTAGCCTTCACATTGGCCGCGCCGTTCGTGATCGTCTCGGTACTCTACAACGTGACGCTTGGCGTGATAAACCGTGCGATGCCGCAAATGATGGTCGTCTTCATCGGGGCACCGGTGATTACCTTGACCGGCCTATTCCTGTTGTTTTTGCTGTCACCGATCATGCTGCGGCTTTGGGTCGAAGGGTTTCAGGCTTTCATGATCAATCCATTTGAGATCGACCGATGAGCGGTAAACCCGATGACGATTCAGAAAAGTCGCACGAGCCGACGCCGCACAAACTGGCAGAAGCACGTAAGAAAGGGCAGATTGCCAAGTCAACCGACCTGACCACGGCGGCGGCCTATGGCGGATTTTTGTTAACCGCACTTGTGGCAGGAGAGGCGTCTGTGGATACACTGGCGGTGCTCTTCAAAGCGTTGATCGTGCAGTCAAACTCTTTTGCAGATCTTATATTTGAGGGCAGTGACCAAGTTGTTTTGGGATCAATCCTGAACGTGCTCGCGGCGGGATTGTTGGCCTGGTTCATTATTCCCGCTGCAACAGCGCTCGCATCAGTGGTCGCCCAGCGCAGTTTCATCGTGACGCCCTCCAAACTTACGCCCAAGCTTTCCAGGATCAGCCTTGTTCAAAATGCAAAGAACAAATTCGGACCATCGGGTCTATTCGAGTTCTTCAAGAATTTCGCAAAGCTGCTTTTGTATTCCTGTTTGCTCGCTGTCTTTCTCATTTACCGGCTGCCTGATCTGGCCGGGAGCGTGCATGCCGAACCCGCCCAGATCGGAGCGCTGCTGACTCGGGTCTTGATTGACTTCATGTTTGTGGTTTTGGTGATCGCAATGGCAGTCGGTGCTGTGGACTATACCTGGCACTACTTCGATCACCTGAGGCAAAATCGCATGTCGCATCAGGAGCTAAAAGAAGAGTTCAAGCAAAACGAGGGTGATCCGCATCTCAAAAACGAACGCCGCCAACGGGCCGCAAGGATAGCGTCTGAGCAGATGATCGCCGAAGTGCGTGACGCGGAAGTGGTGATCATGAACCCGACGCACTTTGCTGTGGCTTTGAAATGGAGTCGAGAACCCGGCGCTGCGCCGGTCTGTGTGGCCAAAGCTGTAGATCACATGGCGCTGGCCATTCGGGACGTGGCCATAGAGCATGGCGTGCCGGTGCGCCGAGACGCGCCAACGGCACGTGCACTTTTTGCATCAACAGAAATTGGCGAAGAAATCGATCCGTCTCATTACCGCGCCGTGGCTGCCGCTGTTCGATTCGCGGAAAACATGCGCAAGCGTGCGAGGTCCATGTGATGAAGAAGGATGTGCATCGCGAATTGCTGCGTCTGACGGAAGCCAAATACGAGGCGGATCTGTCAAACCTAAGAGCTTTGCGCGAAGCCGAAGCGCGCGTTCAGCAGGCGCTAAGGGATATGGATGACGTGCACAAAAGAAATGCCGCGGCTTTGCGTTGCGAAACGTCAGGACAAAAATCTCTGGGCGGGGATGTTCTGTGGCAAGCTTGGATGAGTCGCGCGCGGATAGCAAAGCAAATGGAAATTGCACAGATGCGCGTGCAAAAAGAACATTTGATGCAAAAACTGCGCATGTCCTTTGGGCGTAAAGAGGCTGTGCGCGCGCTCCAGGAATACCAGTCCCAGAGCATTCGCAAGCAAATCAACAAACGATATCAGTCAGATCAGGAATGCTTGGGTGTCCTGAATACAGCTTATAGATCCAAACATCAGTGAACTCAGATGTCCTGACGCGCAATGTCGGTGATTAGAACGCCGGTCACAACACCCCCTACAATTGTCTGAGCCGAATCTGTAAGTGCCGTGCGGAGCACGTCCATATTTCGCGCTTCGGTGAACTCGCCTTGGAAACCGCCCATATTCGCATGATCAAACAGCACCTGCAAAAAGGCATCTCGCAATTTGGGCTCAACAGCGTAGATAGCGCTGGTTTCTCCCTGGGTAATTTCAATACTCAATGACATTACCACCAGTGCTTTGACCAAGTCCCCAGAAACAACGGGCACAACAAATTGATTGTTGAGTTTAACGTATTCAGCGGCTGTCTCTTCAGCGCTGTCTTCTGATTTCTCTGAGTGGTCTGCGTCTTGTTCTGGCTTAGGCTCGTGCGCCACCTCCGTAGCTTGTTCTTCAACAGGAGGTTGCAAATAATATGCCGCACCACCCCCACCAGCGACGCCAACCGTGCACATCAGAAAAGGAATAAGAACTGCTTTCATGTCAACGGCTCAAAATGGCAAAATCATATCGAGAACTTGCTGCCCATAGCGCGGCTGCTGCATGTCGGAGATTTGCCCACGACCGCCATAAGAAATTCTGGCAGATGCAATTTTGTCATAAGTAATTTCATTGCGCCGTGAAATATCCTCAGGCCGCACAAAACCCTGCACCAAGAGTTCGCGCAGCTCAAAATTCACGCGAACTTCCTGAGAGCCGCGAATTTCCAGAACCCCATTTGGCAGCACCTGGGTAACGGCGGCGGCTATGCGAAGCGTTAATTCTTCTTGTCGACTGACCGACCCATTTCCACCGGAACTGGCCGAAGAATCAATGTTCACCGCTTCTGCGGAACTGGCACCTTCGGGAAGCCGAGGATCTATACGTTGCGGAATGCTCAAGAGGTCAGGAACACTTAGCCGTTCCGACGCGGTCCGAGATCGGTCCGTGGAATTGGAAATGGCCGCTTCTTCGTCAATCTCAATGACTACGGTCAGAATATCCCCTTGCTTTACGGCACGCCTGTCTCCCAGAAGAGAACGCTGCCCAGCACTCCAGAGCGACGCGTGGTCAATATCTCGTTTTGGGCTGTATGAGTTGGTAATTGGCGGCGCATTCATGGCACGACGCTCATGTGATCCTTCGCTCGGGGAAAAGCTCGGTGGTTTTCCAAGATGATCGATGCGTCCGCACCCTCCAATAAGGAAGACAACAGCCAAACAGCCAAAGATGAGTTTCAAACCAGACGTCTCCTATTTTGATACGACAACTTGACCGCGCTTTATGACACGGCCAGATACAGTAGCGCGTGATGATAGGTTCATGACACGCACGAAATCCCCGATGCCCGCGCGATCCAATGAGCGACCTTCGGTCACAATACGAAGGCCATTGGTTTCATAGACCAGCTCAACAAGCTGATTACGTTCGACAACTGCAGGGGCCTGTACGTCCTTCTCTCTGATGGGACGCCCGGCATATAGCGCAACGCGCGCCTCCAAACCGATCAGTCTCCCTGGGTCCGTTACACCACCAGGCACATCCTTAGTGATGTAATCGAAGTCACGTTCGGTCAGCACGGTCAGAGGCCGAATGGTATGCGCCGCAACAATCGTATCCGCATGAGCCGGAAGCGCAGACGTCAGGGCCAGAATGAGCAGCGCGAGCAAAAGTCTCATCAGCGGACCTGGGTTGTCGCACTTAACATTTGATCTGCCGCAGTAATCACTTTGGCATTCAGTTCATATCCGCGCTGAGCCTCAATGAGTTCGGTGATTTCGCGCACCGCATCCACCGAACTGTCTTCTAGATAACCTTGCCGAACCGTGCCAAGCCCGTCCTCTCCCGGAGTGCTGGACAGCGGAGTGCCTGAGGCTTCGGTTTCGAGAAACAGATTTCCGCCCACAGCTTCGAGCCCTTTGGGATTGGTAAAACCAACCATATTGATCTGCCCCAAGAGTTGCGCTTCGGTGGCTTCTGCAAAATAAGCATAGACCTCTCCGGCGGCATTGATCGAGATAGACCGGGCGTCGTCAGGGATCGTGATTTCCGGTGCGACCGGATGCCCTTCGGACGTTACGATCAAACCATCCGCTGACCGTTTCATTGCGCCATCTCTGGTATAGGCTGACAATCCCGAAGGCAGGGCGACTTCAAAATAGCCGTTGCCCTCTATGGCAAGGTCAAGATCACCACCGGTTTCCGCCAGTGACCCTTGTGCCAGTGTAATAGATACAGCCGCTGGGCGCACGCCGAGCCCAAGTTGGACGCCGGTTGGCAATACCGTGCCATCCACCGAATTCACAGTGCCGGCGCGCGCCAGTTGCTGATAGTGAAGATCAGCAAACTCGGCACGGCGTGTATTATACCCCGTTGTCGACATATTCGCGAGGTTGTTGGAAATGGTTTCGACCCGCATTTGTTGAGCAGCCATACCGGTTGCTGCAATCTTCAAAGCACGCATATCTTTTTCCTTTTGACTAGCGGGTTAACGTTTTGATCACTTCACGAATGCGATTGTCTTCGGCATCCAGAAAACTCTGGCCCATCTCATAGGCACGCTGAACCTCGATCATCCGTGTCATTTCGTTGACCGGATTGACGTTCGATCCTTCCAGAAATCCCTGCCGCACCTGTGGTTGGGCGACGGCGTCGAACGCGCCATCAACGCGGAACATGACACCACCTTCCCGAATAAGATCGTCAGGGTTTTCAGGCATCACAACACCAAGCTGCCCCAGAAGCCGGTTGCCCGCACTGAGTGTGCCATCCGCTGAAACTCCAAGACTGGTCACGTCAGGTGGGATAAAAATCGGGGCACCGCCGGTGTCCAAAACGCGAAATCCATCATGGGTGACGAGGTCACCTTCAGAAGAGAGCGAAAAGGATCCTGCCCGGCTCAACCGTTCACCACTGGGCGTCTCAACAAGAAAGAAACCATCCCCTTGGATCGCGACGTCCAGCTCAGAGCCGGTTTGCGTCAAAGTTCCGGTGACAAGTGATGTTTGGCCAATGTTGGCGGTTGCCATCGAAAGGGACGGCGCGTGTTCGCTGCGCGACACGTATTCGGAAAAAATGATACCTTCGGCCCGATAGCCAGTCGTCGTACTGTTGGCGATATTATTCGCCACTGTCTGCATTTCTCGCAAAAGTCCGGTTTGACGGTTTAAGGTCGTGTATCCTGTGGCTTCCAAGTCAACCTCCAATCATCAACGGCACAAGCCGATCTTGAAAAAAAGCAACCAAACTCTGGCTAATGAACCCCATGGTGAGCCAAAAAACGGCAACGATGGCTGCAAGCTTCGGTACGAAGGTCAACGTCAGTTCCTGAATTGACGTTAACGCTTGGAACAGACCCACAATCAGGCCAGAGACCAACGCGACGCTCAGGATCGGAATTGACGTGATCACCGCCACCCACAATCCTTGTTTGAGCGTGTCGAAAAAGATGGCTTCTTCCAACACGTGACTACACCGGCATTCTGAGGATTTCCTGATAGGCCTCGACCACCTTGTCCCGCACAGTCACAGCTGTTTCCACGGCCAGTTCTGTTTGCGCCAGAGCTTGGACCATGGCATGAGGGTCGGCTTCACCGACCATCGCCGCCGTCGCCATGGCTTCGCCCTCTTGGAGCGTGGCCGCAAAATCGCGCGCAAGGGTCAATGCCGCGCCACCGGTTTGGGTTTCTGAATTTCGGGGCGCAGTCACGGACCGCGCGGACGCGTAACTGTGAGCGGCATGGATAGTGCTCATGTCCATTCTGGACTCCTTTTTGGTTATCTCCGCAAGAGATCAAGCAAGCTCGAAGACATTTGGCGCGCCTGGTCAAAGAGCTTCAGGTTGGCCTCATAGCTGCGCTGCGCCTCGCGGGCATCGGCAAGCTCGACCACAAGGTTTACATTGGACCCTTTGTAGTGACCCGTTGCATCGGAGAGCGGGTGATTGGGATCAAAAATTTGCTGTAGCTCAGTTTGACCAAGCCGAACTGGTCCCGCCTCAACGCCGCCAATGTGCGGCCCGTTGCGAACCGCCTCGAAAGATACGGTTTTGCGGCGGTATCCTGGTGTATCTACATTCGCGATGTTTTCCGAAACATGGCGCAATCGCTGGCTCTGCGCTTGCAAGGCACTGGCGGAAACCGAAAGAGATTTGCTGAAGTCTGTCATTCATCCAGCCTCACTTAACGACCCAATGACGCGCGCAGCACGGTCATCGCGGACTTGTAGATAGCGATGGCGCGATCATGCTGGCGTTTGACGTCCACGGCATGAAGCATTTCGGTTTCAACAGACACACCGTTGCCGTTTGGATCAGTCGACACACCTGACCGTGTGATGACATCAAACGACTGGTTTGCCGGGACGCCATGCAAATGGGTTTCACGGGTTGCGGTGGGTGAAAACCCTGCGCCCCGATCTGCGAAATGCACGTCAAAAGCAGCGATATCCTTGGCGGCGTATCCCGGAGTGTCCGCATTCGCCATGTTCTGCGCTATCAAGGATTGTCGTGCACCAGCGTGCACGGCTGATCCCTGCGCCATACGGAATATTTCCAAATTTTTAAACATTAGGGGTTCTCCCTTGCGGCCTCAATCAAGGCTTAACCGTGATTCCTTTAGAAATTGTTTTCAGAAAATGATTTGGAGGCCATGATGGCTGTGACGGACTTAACCGCGCTGAAAAATGAGATCTCGACATTGGAACCCGTGCGGTCCGTGGGCCGGGTCTCTTCTGTTGAGGGAACCATGGTTCAGGTGTCTGGTCTGGCGGGCGCGGCGCGATTAGGGGATCGCGTGCGTATCGTTTCGGCAAGTGGTCAATGCGTGTCGGGCGAGATAATTCGTCTTGCCGAACAAGTGGCATCCGTGCTTCCCGATGAAGCGCCTGTTGGAATATCACTGCGCGACCGGGTCATCCTCGGGCGGGACAGCAGGATCTCTCCAGCAGATAGTTGGATTGGGCGCATTGTTGATCCGTTCGGCCGGTCATTGGACGGAAGACCTCTTTTGAAGGGACCACGCGCCAGGCGGCTGCAAACCGCGCCGCCGCCGCCATCCAGGCGCCGCGCGCTAGGAGGCCGGCTTGAAACCGGGATGGCCGTTTTCAATACAATGCTTCCACTTGTGCGCGGTCAACGAATTGGCCTCTTCGCTGGCTCAGGTGTCGGCAAATCACAGCTGCTTGCCACTTTAGGATGCAACATGGCGGCAGATGTTGTCGTTTTTGCCCTTATCGGAGAACGCGGGCGCGAATTGCTGGATTTTGCCCGGAACGGGCTTGGTTCCGAAGGCATGAAGCGTTCGGTCATTGTTGCTGCAACATCTGATCAATCGCCCTTGTTGCGGCGGCAATGCGCGTGGGCGGCCATGTGCGTGGCTGAGCATTTTCGAGACCAGGGCAGACACGTGCTCTTCCTGGCCGACTCGATGACTCGTTTTGCAGAAGCTCATCGCGAGGTGGCCGTAGCCGCGGGTGAATTGCCGGCCTTGCGTGGCTTTCCGGCGTCCACCGCGCACATGTTGATGTCAATTTGTGAAAGAGCGGGGCCAGGAGAAGTGGATCAAGGCGACATCACGGCTGTGCTGAGTGTGCTCGTGGCCGGATCAGATATGGATGAACCAATTTCAGATATCTTGCGCGGCGTTTTAGACGGGCATGTCGTGATGGATCGTCAAATCGCGGAGCGCGGCCGATACCCTGCGATCGATCTTTTGAGATCAGTTTCACGAAGTTTGCCCGCCGCGGCAACAGATTCGGAAAATGCGCTTATCCTTCAGGCGCGCAGTTTACTTGGCAGTTACCAGTCTTCCGAAACAATGGTTCGGGCTGGATTGTATTCGGATGGGAGCGATCCGATATTGGATCAAGCCATACGGGCTTGGCCTGATCTTGATTCATTTGTGGCAGAGCAGGAATCGCAAAATACCCAACACAGCTTCGACCGGTTGGCCTTGATTCTGAGGCGCGCGACGCAATCTCAGCCTGGCAGTTCATCAACCAAGCAGACCAACACGCTTCAGGTCAGATCGTAGACCTGAGAGTGTTGGTAATCTCCTTGCTTTTACAGCCTTGTGTGGCGGCTTCACATGCGAACAAGTATGTCGTTTCAGACTGTTTCTCCAAATCCACTTGTTTTGGAACATGTAGTCTGACGTTGGCGCGCGCAAATTCACCGGTTTGCAACCCTCCCACTTGTCCCAATGAAAAGCGTTTTGGCGTCAGCAAGAGCCTTCGGACTATGCCAAAATACGGGTTAAGTGTGTCTCAGAAACTGTGGTCCGACAAAACCTGTGACGTGGCTTTTCTCGAAGTGGGTTAGGCTTGTAGCAGATTAAGCGCAATGGACATTGGAGATAGCACATTCACGGATTGGATTTGATCGCGAACAAGAAATGAACGCAGGACTCCTCTCTTGTGTCGTCATCGGCCAGTGCGTCTAGCGACTCCAATCCCAGGGTGTCGCGGGATTTTTCCTTAAAAATGTCCAGTTGGCGGTCGATGTCGAGCTGGGCAAAACCATCCGGCAATCCCAATGCGGTTTCAAACACGGCGCGCAACGGTGGAGTTCCCAGGATTCTGAACCAACGAGCATCCTCTGAGGACGACGACTTCGCGATATCAGACAACTCGCGATCAGCATTCAGGCCCAAGCGCATCGCTTCGTTTTGCACGCCCACGGCGACTTCAAATTCGCGTATCCTAAAGAGATCGGTGATTTCGCGGCCAAACCCGGTTTCTATCGTGCGCAATGCTTCCGTCGCGCCAAAGCCAAATGCTGCCGAAAGTTGAGCGTAGCGATCATCCGCCAGCCTGTTGGCCAGGGCATCACCCGCCTGAGATCCTTCATCCAGAACGGTTTTGATCAGGTGACGGTTGTCTATATCGTCTTGAAGACCGAAAGCACCCAAGGCAACGCGCAACAGCCTTCGATCATTGACAAGGTCTTCAGCATTGCGAATTTCCCCGATCTTTTGCTCAAAATACTCTGTGTCCCGCACAATTTCAGGCGATGTGTCGAAAGCACGGCTCTGGCTTTCGATCGTGTTTTGTAGAAACACCCACCCGCTTACACCGGGCAATGGAACAACAGGTTGAAACACTATGCGACGCCCCGTGCAAGGAGCTGGTTTTCGCGCGGCAAAAGCATCCGCAGAGACTTAAGGCACTGGTAATGCTGGTCTTCCAATAGCGCCTCGGTGGCGCTGGCAAGACAGGTTTGACTCTCTGGGTCACGAAACACCTGACCCAACTCTTCGATCCGTCGCACAAGCGACAGCCTGGTTTCGACCGCGTCGCTGTCACCGCTCAGTACCAACTGCACCGCATAACACACGCGTCGCACCGGTGTCGTCGCCGCATCAGGATGAATTGCATCTTTGAGGCGTAGTATATTCGCGTTCGGTGTCAAAATGGACAAGCGCGATCTGCGATCTCCGTTTTCGACCACGGCCCCATTCACCAGAACGCGTTCCTTTGGGCCAAGCTTTAGAACCAATCCCGTCATGACCTTTGCACTCCATTGCGTAAGCCGCGCATCATCGCGCTGTTGATCTCGATCAGAGGGTCCACAGGTTCACTCTGTTTGAGAACCTGCGTGCTGTGCTGGCGGGTGAATTCAGAAAGATAGAGGATCCTCGCGCGTAAGTCTGGTGACAAGGCGTTGGATTGATCCGCAACATCGCTTGCCAGCAAAGTCCAAAGACGGCGATTGTCATGAAGCGCGGCGGCCAGTTCCTTGAACCCGCTTTTCCCCAAGGCAGACGCTTGTTTCAGCCGGCTTGTGATCCTGGCAAATGCCTCAAATTCTGTTTCCTTAGGGGTTTTGACCGATTGAGTTTGGTCTCGATACGCGGTTTGCGCATTTAGGGTAGCGTACACAGCTCGTCCTTCCTCAGGAAAAAAACAGATGAATTTCTTGGATTAGGTGTCTGGGGCGCCAATGCGGCGCCCCAGCATTGTTTAACCTCTGAAGAGCGAGAGGATGGTTTGAGGTGCACTGTTGGCAATCGAGAGCGCCTGAACACCCAACTGTTGTTGAACCTGAAGTGCCTGTAGGCGTGCTGAGGCGGCTTCCATATCGGCGTCCACCAGAGCACCAATGCCTGACTTCAAAGAATCGGTCAGGTTGGAGATAAACTCTGACTGCGTTTCGATCCGACCGCGGACAGATCCGAAATCGGCTGCCGCATCGATGGCTGTCTGGATCAGACCTTCAATGTCGCCCAAAGCACTTTCGGCCCCGGCATCCGTGGTCACATCAATGCCTGCCAGATCTTCAAGTCCGCCACCTTGGCTCACACCAACGGTTTCTACAGCTTGCAGTGAGAAGTTGTTGCCGGTGCCTGTTTCACCAGTGAACGTGATTGTGGCAACACCTGTGCCAGCAACAGTCACAGCAGCGGCAATCGTGGAGGTCGCGGCAAGCGTGCCATCATCAATTGCAGCCGAGACGCGCGCATTAAATGCGTCCGCCAGCGCATTGGCGACGTCTGCCTGGCTGTCACCGTCGCGTGCGACATACGATACGTCACGTGTGGCATCATTGAAGGCGGCACCAACAGTACCGGCCGCACCAGTAATATTGACCTGCACCGCGGTACCGGCTGCGACCGTGTCAATCACAAGCGTCTGCGTCGGTGCGGTTGCCGCACCCGTCAGGGCAACAGCGGATGCGGCATCAAGCGCACCACTGATTGAGCCACCGGATCCTGCGGCCGTCGCCGTTCCGGCCGAATAGTCGGCGACTTCAAGGCCAAGATCGTTTTTCGACACATCAATGTAACTGATGCCTACGGTGCCATCGCTTGCACGGTCCAGAGAGCTCAGGACTTGAACAGTCCCTGTGTCCGCCGTGTTTTCACGATTGGACAAGAGGTTCAAACCGTTGAATTGCGCAGCGCCAGCAACGGCCGTGATTTGATCACGCAGAACGTTGATGTCATCCTGGATTTTGTTGCGGTCAACATTGGACTCCTGGGCGTTGACGATTTTTCCTTTGATGTCAGTCAGCAGATCCGAAATCGTTTCTGCAGCGTTCTGTGCAACGGCCACGGTCGACTCGCCCAGTGAAAGGCTGTCCGAAATCGATTGAAACCCTTTGACGTCGGCCTCCATGACTTTTGAAATCGCCCAAACGGCAGCGTTGTCTTTTGCCGATCCAACGGTTTTGCCCGTCGAGATTTGGCTTTGCGTCATTGCAAGGTTTTTGTTGATTGAACGCAACGTCTGAAGTGCGACCATTGCGCTGTTGTTTGTCAGAATGCTGGACATAAAATGTGTTCCTTTAGCCTGTGGCGCTTTTGCGCCAATTGCAAAACATGCTCACGATATGTGAGCTGCCAATGATGTCGTTCTGACCAGTGCGGGACGAAACCAGCCTGACCCGCGCCACCCGTCTCCGGACGCATCACGGGTTTTGGCGCGGAAGTGCTAAAGGAGTGCTAAGCGGTGCCCAGCTTCTTGCGCAGATTTAGTGAAAATTAGAGCAACAATGGCTCACGCGCGTTTCTCAACTTTGCGCACCACTTCACCTTCAATAATTGTTTTGCGCCCATCCTCGCCGTAGGTTTCAAGGTTTCGGCGAATATGCCGGATGGTGGCCAAACGCATGGCAGCGCGGCGAATGCCTTGCAAGGCGCCATCAAGTAAAACCTGATTGCGAGTAGCCTTGTCATGCAGGGCTTGCAGCGGCGCCGTCTGAACACGTTCCAGAGAATTGACCTTGTCCATCAAATTCTCCTTGGCCGACAAGAGCTCAGCAATCTTTTCAAGATCACCTTCCAGCAAGGCCTCTCGTTCAGTTTCCAGCAGGTCATCCAATTCATCAAACAGGCTTTGGGTGGAGTTATGTGTCATTTTTTGGTCTCCAAAAGTGCTCGCATAATATGTTCAGAAAGTCCAATACCGCCTGCGGCGGCGATTTTGTCGGCAATGGCCTGTCGGTGAAACGACGCGAATTGATCTTCGCCCGGACCACCAGAAAACGAGTTTTCCTGCTCACCGAATCCCGCAGCCTTCAACATTTCAGCCAGGAATGTTGCCTCCAGTTTTTCGGCGACGCGTTTGAGCTCAACGAGACGCGACGTGTCGTTTTTGGATTTGTTTGCAGAAGGTTGGATCGGTAAAATTTCTGTCACGGATTTCACTCGAATTGCACGAAACTGATCTGCATTTGATCTCAAAGCAGTAAAGAACTGGTAACTGTGTTTTGCGATGTTGGCTGAGCTGAGGAAGAATCCGCGGAGGCCAAAATGTTGCATACGATTATGAACCAGCTGTTAACCAAACTTGGTTCCGGCATGTCATCTGTTGCTCTGGATGCAGAGGTAGACGTGGCAATTGAAGGCGATGCAATCAGTGCCTTTCGATCGAATGGTCTCTCGAATGCAGATCAAAACGCATTTGATGCCATTCTGGCAAATTTAGAAGGCGATGCGCGTCCTGGTGCGAAACCAAACGAGGCATTGAAGCTTGACGATACAGTCCGAGCCGACATCGAAATGCATGTCCCCAATGCCGATGAAGAAACACCGGAAATTAAAGGCAGCGAGAATATTGAGAGCAATCCAAAACAGCAAGACGCGCTAGAGGAGTCGATGGCGGCACAAAAAAGACACGTCCGTGTATCGCCAACAGACCCGGAAACCAGCTCCGAACCTCATACCAAGGACGGTCCGGAAAACCCTCGGTGGGCCGACAAAGAAGTGGGCCACTCTGAGGTCATAGGGCCGCTGAAAGTGTTACATACCGATCAATCGCCTGCCCCCGCCAAGATTTTTTTGCAAACCCCGGACCAGGAAAAGGTGAACGAAGGCCATTTGAATGCGCGGCCTTCAGAGGTTGACTTGGGTCCACCTGCGCAAGCGTTGCGCGCGCAATTCGAATTCGGCTCAGGTCAAGCGCAGCGGCCGCCCATTGAAGAAAAATCACCTGCCCAAGTGCAAACAAGGATTGAGCAGGAGCCAACGCAGCTAATGCCGCGGGGCGCTCGATTTGCAAAGCCTAATACTGTGCCCGAAAAGACCACTCCATATGGTTTGGTAATCCGCGAAGCTCTGCAGAACCCCGTAGCCGATCTCGTACGAAACAACGACCCGGCTGCGCAACCTTTGCCTTCGCCGGGGTTTCCAGCGACAACCCTGGACATGACGCGCCATCCAGCTCGGACCTTGGTGCGTGGGACCAGTGGTCCCATAGAATTCGATCGTACCCATATGGCGCATACGGGCACGCGACAGGCCACTGTTGAGCATCTGCACAAAGATGCCCCAGTGCTGACCAAGGCTACGACACTGGCTTTGCAGCCGACAATGTCCGAGCGACCTCAAGACATTCAAGGCATGCATGCAGACAAGTCAAATCCAGACACGCCTCGTGCAAAACGCACTCTGACACGCGACACAATTGTACCTGCCGCAGCGGCACAGGCAGAAAAACCTACAGTCCCTTCGGGGGCCGCGACATCGGTCAATTTCTTAGCGCCACCGCCGCCGCAGCGACAATCCATTCCAGAGACCGTGTTTGATCTGCCTCCGTCTTTTACTCCACTTGGTGCATCCGAGAGCGGGCATGCCACTCGGTCAACGCCAGTTTCTTTCTTTCAAACGCCCGATTTTCCCAGGCATGTCGCGCAACAGGTGGCCAACGGGGTCCGGTTTCATGCGGACAAAACTGTTGAGATCACCCTCAAACCGGCTGAGTTGGGGCGCGTGCAGATCAGCATGTCAACCGGCGAACAAGGTGTGGTTGTGCATGTCAACGCTGAGAGACCAGAGACGATCGACCTCTTGCGCCGACATATTGATCAACTGGCCAGCGAATTTCAGGACATCGGCTATGGTCAGTCTGAGTTCCATTTTGGTGGAACAGGTTCCGATGCGTACCATGACAAAGCGGATAACAACGCGCCTGACGCCTCTCGGCCAGGTGATCCGGTCAACGCCGAGCTGACACACAAAAACGAGACCGACCAAATCGCAATGCAAAACTGCATTGATCTTGATCGTGTAGATATTCGAATTTGATAGAGAAAGAGCGATCCATGGACGTTTCCCAGCCCACACCACCACAACCTCAGAGCCCACCAACAAATACCGCTTCTGCCAGCGCACAGAACAACACCGTCCTCAGTTCGGATTTCGAAACCTTTATTCGGATGCTCACCGTCCAGATGCAAAACCAGGACCCGCTCAATCCTCTTGAGTCCACAGAATTCGCGACTCAGCTCGCGACGTTTTCAAGCGTCGAGCAGCAGGTTCTGACCAACGATCTTCTTACCAACCTGGGCGCACAGCTCAGTGCACTCGGCGTTTCGCAACTTTCCGGCTGGATCGGAATGGAGGGCCGTGCCCATGTACCGGCTGAATTTGAGGGCCACCCCATCACCTTGACGACACAAGGCTCTTCGCTGGCCGACACACATGAGCTGGTGGTTCGCGACACGAATGGCGCCGTGGTTCAGCGGTTTGAGACAACCGGCGAGCGGCAAACAATTGCGTGGGTTGGACATGATGCAAACGGTGCTCTGCTGCCCAGAGGAACATACCAGATTGAAATTGAATCCTTCTCGCAAAGTGCGCTTGTGAAAGCCTCTCCGGTAGAAGTGCACGGCCGCATCACTGAGGCGCGCATTCAGGATGGTCAAACTCGACTCGTTCTTGAGGGGGGCAGGAAGTGGCCTCTTCCGACATCCTGGGTCTCAGGGAGCCATAGGATGATCAGTCACGAGCCCAGCACAGTCACCAACACCGTTGTCATCCCGCCAAGCGCAATACCCAGGAAAAGCCAAAACACAGACTTCCAGCGGATTGCCGGTTTGGTTTCGACCTGAGGTGTCGACTGCCTTATCAGCGCCTGTTCCACAATCTGCGGTAAACGTGGCCCATAGCGTGACAACACCATCACCGTTTTCCGCAAATCGCGCAACGCCGCACCTGGACCAAGGTTTTTGCGGATATAGTTTTCCACAACAGGTTTGGCGACCTGCCAGATGTTGATCTGCGGATTGAGACTTCGCGCGACGCCTTCGACCACAACCATGGTGCGCTGCAACAGGATCAGCTCTGTTCGCGTCTCCATGCCAAACCGCTCGGTCACCTCAAAGAGATAACTGAGCAATCCACCCATAGAGATATGCGTCGCGTCCATCCCGAAAATCGGCTCACCCACGGCGCGAAGCGCACGCGCGAACTCATCCACATCTCGATCAGCAGGCACATAACCCGCTTCAAAATGCACTTCGGCCACACGCTTATAGTCGCGCTTGATGAAGCCATAGAGAATCTCTGCATAGACCCGCCTTGTGTATTCATCGATGTGACCCATAATGCCAAAGTCATAGGCAATGATGTCACCATCGGCCCTCACCTTGAGATTGCCCTGATGCATGTCCGCGTGAAAAAACCCGTCGCGCAGTGCGTGGTTCAGGAAAAGCTGCAGGACACGCTCGCCGAGCTCAGCCCGATCATGCCCTGCCTGATCCAATCCGTCATTGTCACCCATGGGCACACCATCAGCCCACTCCATTGTCATCACACGCCGGTTTGACATGTCCCAGCGAATAGCGGGAAGTGCAAAACCCTGATCATCTGTGATGTTGGTGGCAAACTCGCTGGCCGATGCAGCTTCAAGCCGAAGATCCAGTTCGCCCTGCACCACGCCTTCAAAATGCTGGATCACCTCTCGAGGCCGCAGCCGTCGAGAGGATGGGGACAACAGCTCAATCATGCGCGCGACAAAATAAAATGCGTCAATGTCCTTGCGGAACGCTTTCTCAATACCTGGCCGCAAAACTTTGACGGCCACCGGGTCACCTGTGTCTTTCAGGCGCGCCTTGTGAACTTGTGCAATCGACGCCGCCGCGACCGGTTCGCTAAACTCACTGAAAAGCGCGTCAACGTCATGGCCAAGCTCTTGTGCGACGCTTGCTTTGGCCTTGGCCACGCTGAAGGGCGGCAGCTTGTCCTGCAAAACGCGCAATTCGGTGGCCAGGTCATCACCCACGATATCGGGCCGCGTCGAAAACACCTGACCAAATTTGATATAGGCCGGGCCAAGGGCCGTGAGTGCGCGCAGCGCAGGCGGCATTGAGGTATCACCCTTGTAGCCCAGCCACTGAAACGGCCAGGCCAGAAAACGCATCGTGCCGCGCACCAGCGGCGGCGCATCCATCGCATCCATGATAAGACGCATGGCACCTGTGCGTTCAAGCGTTGCCCCCGTGCGGATCAGGCGCAGAATATTGTGTGGCCCGCGCACCGCTTAGATTTTCCAACCGGAATGCAAACAGGCGATGCCCATGCTCAGATTGCGATACTTGGCTTGCTCGAATCCCGCAGCTTGGATCATCCTGAGAAATGTTTCTTGGTCCGGAAATTTGCGGATCGATTCTACCAGATACTGATAGCTATCGCGATCATTGGCGATCATCTGACCCATGCGCGGAATGATGTTGAAACTATAAAGATCGTAGACCTTCTGCATCATGTCGTTGGGGATTTGGCTAAACTCTAGAACCATAAGCCGTCCGCCCGGTTTGAGAACCCGGTATGCCTCAGCCAAAGCCTCCTCTGGGCGTGTCACGTTCCGAATGCCAAAGCTGATCGTATAGACATCAAAACTGTTGTCCTCAAATGGCAAGGCCATGGCATCGCCGACGATCCATTCCAGCTGATCGGCCTTCTGTTCAGCATCGGCACGCTTGCGCCCTTCGACCAACATTGGCTCTGTCAGATCAAGAACCGTCGCATGACCGCTGCCCGCGCGGTTCAGAAATCGAAAGGCGATGTCCCCGGTGCCGCCGGCCACATCCAATAGTTTTTGACCAGCCCTTGGCGCAAGCCAGTCCATCATCGCGTCTTTCCAGATACGGTGAATGCCAAAGGACATGGCATCGTTCATCACATCGTACTTCGACGCCACAGACCCAAAGACGCCTTGCACCCGCCCGGCCTTCTGGCTTTCGGGGATATCTTCAAATCCAAAATGTGTTGTTTTCTCGGTCATTTCCGCGAGAGGCCTTGCCGTTTTCTATCTCAGACCTTCTTATAGGCCGCTACGTGCGGGTTACAATGCGCCGCTTTGCCCATCAGAGGACCTAAAATGCCTGAACTGCCAGAGGTAGAGACAGTACGTCGCGGCCTGGAACCGGCCATGACAGGTGCAAAAATTGCCAAGGCTCAGGTGAATCGCCCCGATTTGCGCTGGCCCTTCCCCGAACGTATGGCAGAGCGGCTGACGGGTGCCACCGTTCGCGGTCTGCGCCGCCGGTCCAAATACATCCTTGCAGATTTGTCCTCAGACGACACGCTGCTTGTTCATTTGGGCATGTCTGGGCGTATGTTGGTCTCGGGCGACCCGTTGGGACAGTTCGTTCATACCCATCCAGCCCCTGCAAAACATGACCATGTGGTGCTCGATATGGACAACGGCGCGCGCATCACCTTCAACGACCCGCGCCGCTTTGGCGCGATGGATTTGATGCCCACCCGCGAGATCGAAAGTCATCCATTGTTATCCAAACTTGGCCCCGAACCCTTGGGCAACAGCTTTGATGAACCTTATCTGCTGCGAGCGCTGAAAGCGAAGAATACACCCATCAAATCCGCCCTTCTGGATCAACGAATCGTTGCTGGTCTGGGAAATATCTACGTCTGCGAAGCTCTTTACCGCGCGTCAATTTCGCCCAAAAAGCGCGCAGGGGGCCTGTCAAAACGCCGCGCCGCTGCGCTGGTTCCCATCATCCGAGAGGTGCTGGCCGACGCCATCGAGGCGGGGGGATCCTCCTTGCGCGATTTCCGCCAAGCCGATGGAGAACTTGGATATTTTCAGCACAGATTTGACGTCTACGGTCGCGAAGGAGAGCCCTGCAACCGCCCCGATTGCAACGGAACAGTCCGCCGGATCGTCCAATCGGGCCGATCCAGCTTCTATTGTGGGCAATGCCAAAGATGAGGTTGATCCGAGCCACGCAAATGGTAATGAATCGCTTTTGACAGAAACAAACAAAGGCAGATTTCATGGCCTATGAGACGATCATCGTCGAAGTAGAAGACCACGTCGCCAAAATCACCCTGAACCGCCCCGATGCTTTGAACGCTCTTAACAGTCAGTTGTTGAGCGAGCTGGTCGATGCCCTTCAGGATGCGCAAGGCAACGACAAAGTGCGCTGCATTGTGCTCACCGGCTCCGAGAAAGCCTTCGCCGCGGGGGCAGACATCAAGATGATGGCCGAGAAAAGCTTCGTCGAGGTGTTTTCCGGTGACCTCTTTGGACCCGAGGCAGACGCGATCATGCGCGTCCGCAAACCCATCATCGCCGCCGTATCCGGCTACGCGCTGGGCGGCGGGTGCGAATTGGCAATGATGTGCGACTTTATCATCGCCTCAGACACAGCCAAATTCGGCCAGCCCGAGATCAATCTTGGTGTGATGGCTGGTCTTGGCGGTTCGCAACGTCTGACACGCTTTATCGGCAAATCCAAATCCATGGACATGAACCTCACCGGCCGTTTCATGGATGCCGAAGAAGCCGAACGCGCGGGCCTCGTGAGCCGTGTGGTCCCGGCCAAAAAACTGCTGGATGAGGCCATGAGCGCCGCTCAGAAGATCGCAGAGAAATCGATGGTTAGCGTGATGGCTGTCAAAGAAGCGGTCAATCGCTCGTACGAAGTGCCACTTGCCGAAGGTTTGCTATTCGAACGCCGCGTCTTTCACTCGCTTTTCGCCACCGAAGACCAAAAAGAGGGCATGGCCGCCTTTGCCGAAAAGCGCGAGGCGCAGTTCCGTGACAAGTAATGTGCGGCAAGTGCTTCGCGCTTCAGTTCACGAAATGCACTTTATTGAATGCCTCGCGCATCGTTTGCGTGCGCGGGGCCACATCCCCAGGATTTCCTGACAACCCGTCCGCAATCAGATCGGCCAGATCAGGCACATGGTCGGGTGTCACGCCCCATCGTACCAATTCCGGGGTTCCGATCCGCAGACCGTTCATGTCCGCCTCGACCGCTTCAACTGGAAGCCCAATACCGCAAGCGAGAAAACCGGCCTGTCGCAAAGTCTTGGATGCGGCTTGCCCACCGCCATAGCGCGCAGCCTTTATAGCAAACTGATGCGATTGCGTTAGGCCATGTCGCGTTTCAAATACCGGGACATCCCGGTTCGCCAACGCCTTGGCCAAAGAGAGCGACAAGTCGATCATCGCATTGGCATAGGCTTTCCCATGGTCGCGCCAATCAAGCATGGTGATCGCCAGAGCCGCCGATTTTGCTGCATCAAAATTGGCGGTCATTCCGGGAAAGGCGATCGCATCAAGACGCTGGGCCAGGTCGGCCTCATTTGTCACGACAAGACCGCCAGCGGGGCCGCCAAGGCTCTTGTAGGTGCTCATCGTCATCACATGTGCGCCTTCACTCAACGGATTGCGCCACGCGCGCCCGGCAATCAGCCCGCATTGATGGGCGGCATCAAACAAAACCTTCGCCCCCACCTCATCCGCGATCTCGCGCACCTCCGCGACCGGATGCTGAAACAGGTTCAGACTGCCGCCAATGGTGATGAGCTTGGGCTTTTCAGATTTGGCAAGCTCGCGAAGCGCATCCAGATCCACGGTATACCTATCTGCGTTTACCGGCGCCGGCACAGAACGCAGACCATAGAGCCCGGCGCAGCCCTCTGCATGATGCGTCACATGCCCGCCAATCGTAGCGGGCGGAGCAATGATCGTATCACCCGGCTGACAGGTGGCCATGAAAGCATAGAGGTTGCCCATTGCGCCCGAGGCCACGCGAATCTCGGCAAACTTCGCCTGAAAAATCTCGGCGGCAAGCTCGGCGGCGATGACCTCTATCTCTTCGATGGCTTCCAAACCCATCTCGTACTTGTCGCCTGGATAACCAAGCGAAGGTCGCGACCCCAGACCTTTGGCGAGAACCGCCTCTGCGCGAGGGTTCATCACATTGGTTGCGGGGTTCAGGTTGAAACAGGCGCTTTCGTGGATCACCCGGTTGTCTTCAACCAGCTGGTCAATCTTCTTGAGTAACTCAGCTGTGGCTGTCTGCGATGTCTGCTTGGCGATCTGCTTAACAATTCGCTCGCAAGCCTCTGGCACCCAGTCCCGCCATGCAAGATTGATTTCACCAGGATGCCATTCGGTTTTGTTAGCGCTCATTGTGCCCTCCCGCTTTTGACGGGATCATGCGCAGAGCATTTGTCCTTTGCAATCCAGGTAAAGTTGGCTATATGCCGCCGCAAGACATGCGCGTGCGGCCCGCTCTGGCCAGAATCACACCGGCTGTGGATCTGCCGGATCGGGTTAACCCTCGTGCACCAATGAACGACATGAACCCGAGAAAAGGTCTAAACCCATGGCTAACTCTGCCCAGTCCAAAAAACGCGCACGTCAAAATGTGCGCCGTCTGGAAATCAACAAAGCGCGCCGCTCACGGATTCGCACTTTCCTTCGCAAAGTCGAAGAAGCAATCGAGTCTGGTGACAAAGATGCCGCACAAAATGCACTCCGCGCCGCTCAACCAGAGCTTATGCGCGGTGTGAGCAAAGGTGTGTTTCACAAAAATACGGCTGCTCGAAAAATGTCTCGACTGGCCACCCGGGTCAAAGCTCTGGGCTGAGTTTGTGAGCTAAGTTATTGATCGAAAAAGATGCCCTCTCGAAGGGCATCTTTTTTTGCCTGAGGCAGAGAAACAGGCTTAACAGATTCTTTTCGCGCAAAGCCGCTGTCAAGCGCGAAGATAAGTTGCCGACGACCAGAGTCAGTTGCTAATTTCACTGTGCGATTCACGCTTGGGGGGACAGGCTTTTGCTCCACCCTGACCAATCTGCGGTCAGGAGTAACGGTACTCACGTTGTTTACGGAGCCAAGGCTAAAGTCCATCAACATAGCGCGTAACACGGAGCGGTTCGACCTGATCTGGGGACGATGTGGTCAACCTCTGTTGCGAAGCTAAAAAGCCGTAAGAAGGCTCTGTGTCTGGTCATACGTGGGCTGGGCAAAGCGGAGCTGTGTTTTACGCCCACTGAATGTGAGCCGCACAGGAGGAGTGTGCAAGGAATTGTGCGCTAAAAGAGCAACACTCGCGGTGGAACAGGTGAGCATGACACGGGAACAATGGGGTCAAATCAAACAAGAATTGCTGGAAACAGTAGGGCGCAACAATTTCAAAAACTGGATCGAGCCAGTTAACCTAGCGGGGATAACGGGAGACGTCGCTTTGTTCGATGTCCCAAATTCCTTTCACGGCAATTACGTGTCGCAGAATTTTGGAGAACTGATGTTGTTCAAGGTCAGCAACATGGCTCCGGAGGTGAGACGCGTCGACTTCAAAGTCGCGGCAAATGTTTCATCTCCTCCCGCCGAGCAGGCGAACACGCCCGCAAAACCAGCGGCCGCAAAAACCCCTCTGGCACGCGCCTTCGAAGGTCCGCTGACATGTGCAGCACTGGATGACCGCTTTACGTTTGATACCTTTGTCGTAGGTAAGCCCAACGAACTGGCGCATGCTGCGGCCAAGCGGGTTGCCGAAGGCGGACCCGTTACATTCAACCCATTGTTCCTCTATGGCGGTGTTGGCCTCGGCAAAACCCATCTGATGCACGCCATCGCGTGGGAACTTGAAACGGCCCGTCCCGACCTGAACGTTGTCTATCTGTCGGCCGAACAGTTCATGTACCGTTTCGTACAGGCCCTGCGCGACCGCCGCATGATGGACTTCAAAGAGATGTTTCGCTCGGTTGATGTACTCATGGTTGATGATGTGCAATTCATCGCCGGCAAAGATTCCACGCAAGAGGAGTTCTTCCATACTTTCAATGCCTTGGTGGACCAAAACAAGCAGATCGTGATCTCCGCCGACCGCGCCCCGGGTGAGATCGCCAACCTCGAGGAACGCATCAAGTCGCGCTTACAATGCGGCTTGGTTGTGGATCTTCACCCCACCGATTACGAACTGCGCCTAGGTGTCCTGCAAACCAAATCCGATTGGTTCCTCAACCAGTATCCCGGCCTCAACATGGCCGACGGCGTGCTCGAATTCCTCGCGCATCGCATCTCAACCAACGTCCGCGTCCTCGAAGGTGCACTCACCCGACTTTTCGCCTTCGCATCTCTCGTCGGTCACGAAATTACGCTGGAACTGGCGCAGGATTGCCTCGCCGACATCCTCCGCGCCTCCGAGCGCAAAGTGTCGATCGAGGAAATCCAGCGGCAAGTGTCCGAACACTACAACATTCGCTTGTCCGACATGATCGGCCCCAAACGTGTGCGCAGTTTCGCCAGACCCCGCCAGGTCGCCATGTATCTGTGCAAGCAAATGACCAGCCGGTCCTTGCCGGAAATCGGACGTCGCTTTGGCGGTCGCGATCACACCACAGTCATGCATGGCGTGCGCCGGATTGAAGAGTTGAAAGTCCAGGACGCTCAAATCGCAGAAGATCTGGAAATCCTGAGGCGCGCACTCGAAGGCTGAGAACACAACAAAACGCTTGAGCCTAAGGCGGAGTTTGCTAACGTGCCGGTCCCAGAGCCCGTCAGAGGCCACATGCAGGGAGCGAGGGCATGAAACTCAGCATTGAACGCAGCACGCTATTGAAAGCCGTGTCCCAGGCCCAGTCGGTTGTCGAAAGACGTAACACGATCCCGATCCTCGCCAATGTGCTGATCGAGGCCGAAGGGGATTCTGTCCTCTTCCGCGCCACCGATCTGGACATTGAGGTGCTGGACAAGGCGCCGGCACAGGTCGAACGTGCCGGGGCCACCACCGTATCTGCTGTTACGTTGCACGAGATTGTACGCAAGCTTCCGGATGGCGCGCTGGTCACGCTGGCCGATGATGGCACCAGCGGGCGCCTGACAGTCGAGGCCGGGCGCTCAAACTTTTCACTGGCCACCTTGCCGAAAGAGGATTTCCCGGTGATGGCCTCATCGGAATACACCAGCAACTTTTCTGCCAAAGCGCCCGAACTGCGCCGCCTCTTCGACAAGTCGAAATTCGCGATATCGACCGAAGAAACCCGGTACTACCTGAACGGCGTCTATATGCATGTCGCCGAAGGGCAGGGTGGCAAGATGCTGCGCTGTGTGGCCACAGATGGGCACCGATTGGCACGCATCGACTCTGGATTGCCCGATGGGGCAGACAATATGCCAGGCGTGATCGTGCCGCGCAAAACCGTGGGTGAGTTACGCAAACTTCTGGAAGATGACGACATGAGCATTGCGGTGTCGGTGTCGGAAACCAAGGTGCGGTTCTCCACACCGAACATCACGCTGACCTCCAAGGTCATCGACGGCAGTTTCCCGGACTACACACGCGTGATCCCACAAGGCAACACGCGCAAGCTAGAGGTAGATGCGGCTGAGTTTGCACAAGCGGTGGACCGGGTCGCAACCGTGAGTTCTGAACGCTCTCGCGCGGTGAAACTGGCACTCGATGAGGACCGTTTGGTGCTCTCCGTGAATGCCCCTGACAGTGGCGCTGCGGAAGAGGAGCTGGCCGTTGCATACGGGGATGAACGGTTGGAGATTGGGTTCAACGCCAAGTATCTCCTTGAAATCGCAAGTCAAGTTGATCGGGAAAACGCTGTCTTCATGTTCAACTCCTCCGGTGACCCGGCCCTGATGCGCGAGGGGAATGACACCTCTGCGGTCTACGTCGTCATGCCGATGCGGGTGTGATCGGGCATTGGAATTTTCCGAAACTCCATTCTAGAAAATGCGAATTTTCTAGCCCGTTTTCTACGCAGAAAACGGCGTCGTACCTATGACAGAGCTTTGTCTGACACATCTCACACTCTCCCACTTCCGCTCGCACAAAACCGCGAGGATCGAAGGAGACGGGCGCCCCATCGCGCTTTTTGGACCCAATGGCGCGGGTAAAACAAATATCCTTGAAGCGGTCTCTTTGTTTTCTCCAGGGCGTGGATTGCGGCGCTCTGCGGCGCATGACATGGCGCGCCGACCAGACGCTATCGGATGGAAACTGACCGGCCATTTGCGCAGTCTGCACCAGACCCATGAGATCGAAATCTGGTCAGAAGAGGGCAACGCTCGTCAACTCAAGATCGACAGCAAACCTGCCAGTCAAATCGCGCTGGGTCGGATTGCCCGTGTGCTCTGGCTCATCCCGTCGATGGACAGGCTCTGGATCGAAGGGGCAGAAGGTCGGCGGCGGTTCCTGGATCGCATGACGCTCAGCTTTACGCCCTCCCACGCTGAGGCAACGCTGGCCTATGAAAAAGCCATGCGTGAGCGCAATCGCCTGCTCAAGGACCAGGTGCGCGATGGCCATTGGTATGTCGCGCTTGAACGCCAGATGGCCGAGGCAGGCACGGCCATTCACACGAACCGGGTTGCTGCCCTTGAGCAGCTTAGCCAGGCGCAGGCAGAGGCGCAGACGGCCTTTCCAACGGCAGAGCTAGAGTTGACCACCACCGAAGGCGAGATGCCGCTCTCCGAGGATGATTTTCGCGAGGCTCTGCATGAAAGCCGCTTTCGTGACATTGCCGCCGGTCGCACATTGGTTGGCCCGCACCGGGCTGATCTCTACGGGGTGTATGCCGCCAAGGGTGTCCCAGCCTCGGACTGTTCGACCGGGGAGCAAAAGGCACTGCTGGTTTCGCTCATCCTCGCGAACGCCCGCGCGCTTGCCCGTGATTTTGGGGCACCCCCCATACTTCTGTTGGATGAGGTCGCAGCGCATCTCGATGCCAATCGACGGGCCGCGCTCTATGACGAGATTTGCGCGCTTGGGGCCCAAGCCTGGATGACGGGGACGGGCCCTGAACTGTTCGAGGAGCTCGGAGACCGGGCGCACCACATCCATGTAGACGAAACGGACGGAGCATCGCATTTGGAGGACATCAAATGAACACGCCCGTGGGTCCGGCCATGCGTGCCGAAATTGAAAGCGCTCTGACCGCCATCGAGCAGGAAGACGGCGTGCGTATCCTCTTCGCTGTTGAATCCGGGTCCCGGGCCTGGGGGTTTCATTCCCCCGATAGCGATTACGACGTGCGGTTTGTCTATGCCCGTCCGCGCGACTGGTTCTACAAACTGGGCAAGAAACGCGATGTCATTGAACGGCCCATCGACGACGAGCTTGATCTCTCCGGCTGGGAGCTTTCCAAGGCGCTTGAACTGGCGCTGGGGTCGAATGCCGTGATTGCGGAATGGCTACAGTCACCCATCCAGTACCGCGCCCAGCCCGGCGTCATAGACCAATTGACGACGTTCACGGAGCAGGCCCTGAGCCGCAAGTCTGTGACATGGCACTACCTATCCCTGATGCGGCGCCAGCAATCTCGTGTGCGTGATCCGCAGGGGCGTCTGCGGGTCAAGCGTTGGTTCTACATTCTGCGCCCTGCATTGGCGTTGCGATGGTTGCAGCTCAACAGTTCTGCCATGCCGCCGATGGATTTGGCCCGACTGCGAGCCGGTTCTGGCCTCGACAAGAGCACCGAAGATGCCATTGATGCACTGTTGGTTCAGAAACTGGCGGCCAAGGAGAAAGCCACAATAGAAGGGGTAGACCCCTTGCTAGAGGAGCTTGTGGACTCCGAATGGCGCGCAGCCGAAGATTGGGTGTCTGAAGCCCCCAGAGACGACACCCGCGCGCTGTGGGAAGAGGCCTCACGACTGCATCTTGAACTGTCTGAGACTGCCTTCAGGTAGGTCTGTCACACCCTGATCCGCACCGACGTTATACCGACGCAATACCGACGTGATACCGACATCGAAAATCCCGGTATCCACACCGCCTGAAAAACTGGCCCCAAACCACAAAATATTGTGGTCATGACGTGACAAACCCCCCAGAAAATCGTATAAAATCATGAAAAATACGAAGGACAGCCTGCATGGCAGAAGCAGCAGCGTCACCCGAAGACTACGGCGCAGATTCCATTAAAGTTCTCAAAGGCTTAGAGGCGGTTCGCAAGCGCCCCGGTATGTATATCGGCGACACCGACGACGGCTCCGGCCTCCACCACATGGTCTACGAGGTCGTCGACAACGGAATTGATGAGGCTTTGGCCGGTCATGCGGACCATGTTTCGGTGTGTATTCATCGTGATAACTCGGTTTCTGTAGGCGACAACGGCCGCGGAATTCCGGTGGAACTGCACGAGGAGGAGGGCGTGTCCGCCGCCGAAGTCATCATGACCCAGCTGCATGCCGGCGGTAAGTTTGACAGTAATTCCTACAAGGTGTCCGGCGGACTGCATGGGGTCGGTGTGTCAGTGGTCAACGCGCTCTCAGACTGGCTTGAGCTGCGCATTTGGCGAGGGGACAAAGAGCATATTGCCCGGTTTGAGGGTGGTGAAACGGTGGATCACCTGAAGGTCGTAGGGGACGCCAATGGACGGCGTGGAACCGAAGTGCGGTTTCTGGCCTCTACGGATACGTTCTCTAACCTGGATTACGTTTTTGAAACCCTTGAAAAACGCCTGCGAGAGCTGGCCTTTCTCAATTCCGGTGTGCGGATCATTTTGCGCGACGAACGCTCCGCTGAGCCGCTGGAAACAGAGCTGCATTACGACGGCGGCGTGAAGGAATTCGTCCGCTACCTCGACCGCAGCAAAACCGCTTTGATGCCAGAACCGATATTTGTCACCGGAGAGCGCGATGAGATCGGGGTTGAAGTGGCGATGTGGTGGAATGACAGCTACCACGAAAATGTTTTGCCGTTCACAAACAATATCCCCCAGCGCGATGGCGGCACGCATTTGGCGGGCTTTCGTGGTGCGCTGACGCGTGTCATTCAAAAATATGCCGCGGACAGCGGTATCGCGAAGAAGGAAAAGGTCAGCTTCACCGGCGATGATGCGCGTGAAGGCCTCACTTGTGTGTTGTCGGTCAAAGTGCCTGATCCGAAATTCTCCAGCCAGACCAAGGATAAGCTTGTCTCATCCGAAGTGCGTCCGGCGGTGGAAGGTCTTGTTAACGAAAAGTTGTCTGAATGGTTCGAGGAAAACCCCAACGAGGCCAAGATGATCGTCGGCAAGATTGTTGAGGCCGCTTTGGCGCGAGAAGCGGCGCGCAAGGCACGGGAATTGACGCGGCGCAAGACGGCGATGGATGTGAATTACCTGGCGGGCAAGTTGAAAGATTGCTCTGAGAAGGACCCTGCCAAGACAGAATTGTTTATTGTTGAGGGCGACAGCGCCGGGGGCTCAGCACAGACCGGCCGCGATCGCGGCACGCAGGCCATTTTGCCACTGAAGGGTAAAATCCTCAACGTAGAGCGGGCCCGGTTTGATCGCATGCTCTCGAGCCAGGAGATTGGAAACCTCGTGATGGCGCTGGGCACGGGCATCGGGCGAGACGAATTTGACTTAAGCAAACTGCGGTATCACAAGATCGTTCTGATGACCGACGCGGATGTGGATGGGGCGCATATTCGGACGCTCTTGCTCACGTTCTTTTATCGGCAAATGCCGGAGCTGATTGAAGGGGGCTATCTTTATATCGCGCAGCCGCCGCTCTTTAAGGTAAGTCGGGGTAAATCCGAAGTGTATCTCAAAGACCAGCCAGCGCTTGAAGACTACCTGATTGAGCAAGGCACGGATGACACCATTCTGCGTTTGGGTGGCGGTGAAGATATCACAGGCCAGGACCTTGTGCGCGTAGTTGAAGAGGCGCGTCAGGCAAACCGCATTCTGGATGCGTTCCCGACGCATTATCCGCGCCATATCCTGGAACAAGCCGTAATCGCCGGTGCGTTTGAATCGGGCCGCGTGGATGCCAACCTTCAAGGCGTGGCAGATGCCGTTGCGGACCGTTTGAACCTGATCGCGCTGGAATGGGAACGTGGCTGGCAGGGAAGGCCAACGCAGGACCATGGTGTGCGTCTGGCGCGCATGCTGCGCGGTGTAGAAGAGGTGCGGACCTTGGATGGCCCTATCCTTCGGGGCGGCGAGGCGCGGCGGATTGGGCAGTTGACCAAGCCATTGCAAGAGGTCTATGCGCGTCCGGCAACGCTGCACCGCAAGGAGCGCACGCAGAGCATATTCGGCCCACTGGACCTGCTGGATGCGATTCTCAAAGAGGGTGAAAAGGGATTGTCTCTGCAGCGCTACAAAGGCCTGGGCGAGATGAACCCGGACCAGCTTTGGGAAACCACGCTCGATCCAGATGCGCGCACGCTCTTGCAGGTCAAGATCGACGATATGGCCGAGGCGGATGATCTCTTTACCAAACTTATGGGCGATGTGGTCGAACCGCGCCGTGAGTTCATCCAGCAAAATGCGCTCAATGTCGAGAACCTCGATTTCTAGTCGCGGTTCGCGTGCTATTGACAGAATCCAAGTTTCAAAGCAGCGTTGCCGTATCCGAAAGGAAGGCAACGCCACATGGCACATTTGATTGCAGCACTGCGCTTTGACCGTCGCGCGCTTCGGTGTGATCTCGTCACCTAGCCGATGTTTCCGCGCTTGGCGCGTGTGAGCTTTTGACGCAATCGGATGCCGGGCATCCTTCTTTGGAATATCACATGACACAGGGTTCTGGGCTTCGCGTTGCCGTCGACATTGGCGGGACGTTTACCGACACGGTTTTGATGGATGGACGGGGCGAAATCTTGTCCACCAACAAGACGCCAACCACACCAGTGAATCCAACGCTTGGGGCGCTGGAAGGCGTCAAGTTGGTCCTGGACACCGCGGATCGCGACTGGGATCAACTTACGGGCTTTATCCACGGAACAACCCTCGCGACAAACGCTCTGATCGAAAAGCGGGGCGCACAGGTTGCGACGATTACAAGCGCAGGCTTTCGTGACATCTTGGACATCGGCTATGAGCGGCGATACAGCCAATATGACATCAACCTGGAAAAGCCTGACCTACTGGTGCCACGAACCCGTGCCTTTACGATCGGAGGGCGCATAACCGCAAAGGGTGATGAATACGAACCGCTTGATGATGATGCGGTTCAGGACCTCGTGCTAAACCTGAGGAACTGCCGGGCGGAAGCCATCGCGATCTGCCTTCTGCACAGTTACGCCAATCCCGATCATGAACGACGGCTAAAAGCACTGCTGCAGGCGCATCTGCCGGACGTCCTTGTTTCGATATCAAGCGAAGTGAGCCCCGAGGCGCGAGAATTTGATCGCCTCTGCACAACGATCGCAAACGCCTACATTCAACCGCTCATGGCTTCTTACCTTGCGGATTTCCAAACTCGATTTGCCGCGCAGGGTGTGACCTGTCCGATCCTGATGATGACGGCAGGTGGTGGGATGACGACACTCAAGACAGCCGCCGCCCTTCCCATCCGGCTTGTTGAATCCGGACCGGCCGGGGGTGCCATTCTTGCCGCGCGTATCGCGGAACAGGTTGGGGCGCGGGATGTTCTGTCCTTTGATATGGGCGGCACCACGGCCAAGCTTTGTTTGATTGACGGGTATCAGCCACAAAGCGCACGTCGTTTTGAAATTGCACGCGCAGAACGGTTCATCAAAGGGTCTGGCATGCCTGTGCGAATTCCAGTGCTCGAGATGATCGAGATCGGTGCTGGCGGCGGCTCCATCGCGTCTGTCGATCGACTGGGTCGCTTGCAGGTCGGACCCGAAAGTGCTGGGAGTGAGCCGGGACCAGCGGCGTTCTCCAAAGGAGGGTGGATGCCGACTGTTACCGACGCGGATGTGGTTCAAGGATTGATTGAGCCGGCCAGTTTCGCGGAGGGTCGCCTTGCCATTGATGTTGATGCGGCGCGAACTGCGATCAAGACAAACATTGCGACCCCTCTGAACAGCAATGAAGAAAATGCCGCGGCGGGTCTAAATGAAATCGTGGATGAAAACATGGCGGCTGCGGGACGGATGCATGCCGTTGAATCGGGCAAGGACCTTGCGGCGCGTACAATGATTGCCTTTGGCGGGAATGGACCGCTTCATGCCACAAGGGTCGCACGCCGCGCAGGTGTCAGCCGCATTCTGGTGCCAAATGATCCCGGAGTTGGCTCTGCTGTTGGGTTCCTCAATGCGCCGGTGTCATTTGAGATCGTGAGAAGCCGATACAGCACTCTTGAATCTCTAGATGTCGATGCAATCAATGCCTTCCTCAACGGGCTCATAGGCCAAGCCACCGAAGTCGTCCGCGCCGGAGCACCGAAGGGTGCACTGAAGGTCGTGAAAGCTGCGTTCATGAGGTATCGTGGGCAAGGTCACGAAATCGAAATTCCCCTGCAACCGGGTGAGCTGCAGGCAGATGGCATTGATGCTTTGCAAGATGCATTTGAGGCGGAATACAGCAGGCAGTTTTCGCGCGCCGTACCGGGCATGACAGTGGAAATCATGAATTGGTTTGTGCGGGTGGCCAGCCGGGACATGTCCGATGCACCGCCAAGAGACACACCAAAACCTCGACCTGCGACACCCAACAGGCAAACGTCGGTGTTCTGCGAGCTGACCATGCAAAGGCGTCAGGCGGATGTCTATGACCGACAGGCAATGACACCGGGCGCGACGCTGACGGGTCCTGCGCTTATCGTTGAGCCACAAACGACGACCTATGTCAGCGCGGACTTTTCAGCCAACGTGGATGCGCTGGGCAACATTCTATTGGTTCGAGACAGGAGCAAGCCATGACCACTATCCCCAAAACGCGTCTACAGGTCATGTGGAACCGCCTGTTGGCCGTTGTGGAAGAGCAGGGACAAGCCCTCATCCGCGCAGCCTTTAGCCCTATCGTGCGGGAGAGTGGTGACATCTCGGCAGGTATCTTTGATTTACGTGGGCGCATGTTGGCGCAGGCGGTGACTGGAACACCGGGGCACATCAACACAATGGCCGAGGCGGTCAAAAACCTGCTCGAACGATTTCCGGTTCAAACCATGCGCCCTGGGGATATCTACCTGACCAACGACCCGTGGCTCGCGTCAGGGCATCTCAATGACTTCCTGTTGATGCAGCCGGTGTTTCACAAAAACCGCGTTGTGGGCTTTACGTCCTGTACATCCCATCTCGCAGATCTGGGAGGGAAGGGCATGGGCCCCGAGGGCACAGACGTGTTCGATGAGGGTCTGCTGATCCCGCCTTGCAAACTTTTGGACGGAGGTGAGATCAACAGTTTTCTGATGGAGATCGTCAAAGCAAATTCACGCGAACCCGTGGCAAATGAGGGCGACATCTATGCGCTGATCGCATGCTGCGAAACCGGAGCAGAACGGCTTGCAGGTATGATGGTCGAGTTTGATCTGGAGGATCTCGATACTCTGGCCAACTACATCATCGATACATCCAGGCAAGGCACCATAGAAGCAATCGCCGAAGTGCCCAAAGGGGTGTACAGGGCGGAGTTGATGGTTGACGGGTATGAACACCCTATCAGACTCGTCGCCACCCTGACGGTTGCCGAAGATCACGTCCTGCTTGATTTCGATGGCACCGACGGGTGTTCGGACAAGGGCATCAATGTGCCGCTGAATTACGCCACGGCCTATTCCGTCTTTGCGTTGCGTTGCATTATTGGATCGGACATTCCCAACAATGCAGGCTCTCTGGACCCGTTCCGCGTGACGGGGCCGAAGGGATGTATCCTAAACGCACAGCCGCCTGTTCCGGTCGCCATGCGACATTCAATCGGGCAAATGACACCTGATCTGGTCTATGGGTGTCTGTCCCAAGCCTTGCCCGACAAAGTACCCGCAGAAGGCGCATCCTGCCTATATGATTTGCCCATTCGACACACGCCCGAAGCGGCACGTGACGGCGGCACGCAGTTCGCGCTGGAGCTGGTCTACAATGGCGGCACTGGCGCTCGACCCGCGCGTGATGGCCTGTCGGCCACAGCGTTTCCAAGTGGCGTTTGGGGCAGTCAGGTTGAAACAACCGAGGCAACAGCGCCTGTCATGATAGCCAAAAGAGAACTGCGTGTTGACAGCGGCGGCCCCGGAAAACACCGCGGAGGACTGGGACAACATATCGAAATCCAGTCGTCCAATAGCGCTGAGTTCCTTGTGTTTCCATCTGTTGAGCGTGTTCTTTTTCCTGCGGCTGGTCGACATGGAGGAATGCCAGGGGCACTGGGGCGCATGCGGATCGGTGAAGAGGGAGAAGACCTTCCCAGCAAGGGTGAATTTCTTGTGCCTGCAGGCGTTCCCATGATCCTTGAAACACCAGGAGGTGGCGGCATTGGACAGCCTGAGGATCGCGCGTCAGAGCACATCGCACGTGATCTGGAAGAGGGATTGATATCGCCCAAAGCCGCCCGCGATGTATACGGTTGGAGGAAACGACCATGATCACGCCCCTGCCTCATCTCGCGTCAATGGCACCCTATGCGCTGGCCGATTTGGCGGCTGCAGAAGGCAAACGGCTTGTCTCTTTGTCACAAAACGAAAGCTTTCGCCCGCCGTCACCCATGGTGGCGCAGGCCATGCGCGACGCGTCCGAAGCTCCGCATCTTTATCCCGATCCGGATTGGAGCGACCTACGGCATGCGTTGGCCGACCTGCATGGGCTAAACGCCGGGCAAATCTTATGCGGCAACGGCTCTTTGGACCTGATCGGTTGCCTCGCGCGGACTTATTTGTCTGCAGGTGGCGCAGCGCTCGCGCCGGAACACGCCTACCCGTTCTTCAGGATAGCCACAGAAACCACTGGCGCGCGATTTGACACAGCAGAAGAAACCGATCTTTGCGCGGATATTGATGCATTGCTGGCGGCGGTGAAGTCAGACACAAAAATTGTGTTTATCGCCAACCCCGGCAATCCGACCGGCACGCGCCGGTCTGGCGCCGATCTGCGGCGCCTGCGAGAGGCTTTGCCGGCAACTGTGCTTCTTGTGATTGATGAGGCCTATGGCGAATTTGCTGATCACCTGCACCAGCCCCTTTTCGACATGGTTAACAGAGGCGATACGCTTGTGCTGCGCACCTTCTCCAAAGCGTATGGTCTGGCCGGGATGCGTGTGGGATGGGGATACGTTCCAGGACCGGTAGCCGCGGAAATGCGGAAGGTGATGAACCCCAATAACGTTGCGCTTTTGGGCCAAGTGGCGGCGCTGGCGGCGCTCAAGGATCAGGACTACATGGGTGCCACTTGCCAAGAAACGGCGGCTTTGCGCAGTCGATTTGTTACCCGAATGCGCACTGCGGGGATCGACGTGCCAGAAAGTCACACGAATTTTGCCCTGTTGCGCTTTGCATCAGCAGAGGCTGCACAACGTATGGACCACGCCTTGAGAAGCGAGGGCGTTTTGCTGCGTGGTCAGGGTGGAGCCGGGTTGCCCGAGTGCCTGCGCGCGACGGTGGGTGTTGCGGATGATATGGACCTGGCTGCAGAATTGATCGAAACTCAGGTTCTGGAGGAGATGTCCTAATGTCCACGGATACCAGAGGCCGCGCGCGCATTGGTGTTTTCGTACCCTTCACGAACACCAATCTGGAACCTGACATGATGCTGCTGAGACCGGCGGGCACGTCGCTGCATTTTGCACGGCTCGGGGGGTATGACGCGGATGAGATCCCGAACGAACATCAGATGGCGCAGCTTGGATCATCTGATATGGAAGAGCCGCTGCGCTTGATCCAAGGCGTGCGCCCAGATGTTGTGATCTATGGCTGCACATCAGCAACACTCGCCCATGGTCCGGCATTTGACAACGATCTGCGCGCGCGTATCGCCGCGCAAAGCGGAGCTAAGACAGTGACCGCGGCAAGTGCTTTGATCTATGCCTTGCAAAGCCTGGGCCTACGCCGCGTGGGCTTTGCATCACCCTATGTGCCCACCCTGAATGACGAGGCCATTGGCTTTCTCGCAAGCGAGGGATTTGAAACCGTCGGGCGGGCAGATTTTGAAGGAACATTGGACAATGTGGGGCAAGGCGCGCTTTCGCCGCAAGATGTTTTTGAGCTTGGTATACGTGCAGATCATCCCCAGGCTGAGGCTGTCGTGTTGTCCTGCACCGATATGCGCAGCGTTGAAGTGATCGCGGAGCTGGAGACAAAACTAGGCAAGCCTGTCGTTACGTCCAACCAAGCGATGATGTTTCAGGTGATTGACATGGCTCATCTTGGCCCTGCTCCAAAGGGATTTGGGCAGCTTTTTGAAAGGATCAGCGCATGAAACAGCATCTCAATCCCGTGGCGATTCCGGGAGAGGCGCAGTTCGCGGCGATTGCGGACTTTGCACTTGGATCAGTTGTGCCGATTCCAGACAACGCCTTGCGCCACTGCTCCACATTATTGATCGACACCCTTGGTGTTGCGGCAGGTGCCACAGTTTTGGAAGTGGGCGACATTGCCCGGGACTTCGCGGTGGATTTCTATGCAGCAGGTGCTCCTGAGAACGCGGCAACCATTCTATTTGATGGCCGCAAGGCAAGCCTGCCCGGCGCGGCCTGGGCGCTGGCCACGCAGATTGACAATCTAGACGGGCATGACGGCTACAACCCAACCAAGGGTCATATTGGCTGCGCAGTTGTGCCTGCGTTGTTTGCCTTTGCTGAAACGCAACCCGACTTGTCCGGGCTGGACGCGTTGCGCGCCCTTGTGATGTCGTACGAAGTTGCGGCGCGCGCAGGTCTGTCTCTGCATGCCACCGTCAGCGACTACCACACATCCGGAGCGTGGAACGCACTGGGGGTTGCGGCGCTGGGCTGTCGCCTCAGAGGAGCCAACACCGATCAGCTTCGACAGGCCATGGGCATCGCAGAATACCATGGCCCTCGCAGCCAGATGATGCGGGAGATCGACAATCCCACGATGTTGCATGATGGGTCTGGCATGGGCGCGCTGGTCGGAAGTTCCGCCACACTACTGTCAATGCGTGGGTTCACCGGCGCGCCTGCAATCACGGCAGAGGCTGATGAGGTGGCTGGGTACTGGGCCGATCTTGAGCAAAACTGGACCGTGGCTGAGAACTACATCAAACCCTACCCAAGCTGTCGCTGGGGTCATGCCGCGCTTGATGCCTTGCGACAGGTGATGCAGGAAAACCTAAATGTCACACCCGATACAGTTGCTTCGATTGAGGTGCGCACATTTGATGAGGCGGCGCGGCTTTTTGCTGGGATGCCCGACAGCACCACCCAGGCGCAGTATTCCCTGCAATTTGTTATGGCTGTGATGCTCAAGCACGGGACTGTTGCCCCGGGGCATATTGCGGGACAGGGGCTGAAGGATCCACAGATTGCGGCACTTGTTCCCAAGATTACTGCAAAGGCCACCGATCAACATAATAGCCGCTTCCCAGAAGGACGCTGGTCGGATGTTGAAGTGGTGTTGCACGACGGAACACGACTTCAGTCCGAGGACACTCCGGCCAGCGGTGGCCCTGATGCCTGGCGCTCAGATACCGATATAGAATCCAAGTTTCATAGCTTCTGTGAGGGGCGGCTATCCAATGACCGCACCAAGGCCATATGGGCGATGCGCGATGCGTTGTTATCGCCCGATACGCGCTTTTCTGACTTGGCCAAACTCGTCCAGCCCGGATGTGACGCATGAGTGAGAAGCTTCGCGTTATCGTTCACAATGATACTACGGATGCGATGACTGCGCGTTTGCAAGAGATCGCGTCGGATGTCGATGTTTTGGCCTGCCATTCAAATGCAGAATTGGACGCGGCCATAGGATCGTTTCGTCCAGATGTGGTTTACTCGGTGCGTTTTGAGGTCAGTCAGCCCTTTCCCCGCGACAGCATGTTAGGGGAGACCGGGCCAAGGTGGATATCGGTCGGTGGTTCGGGATGTGATCACCTTGGTAAATGGGACACAGAGCGTGTCACGGTCACCAATTCCGCGGGAGTGGCCTCCGCCATGATGGCAGAGTTTGTCCTTGGCTGCGCGCTTCATTTCACTCTCGATATTCCGCGTCTTCAGGCAGACAAGGCAGACAAGACGTGGCCCATCCGGATGGTCAGTCCTCTGAATGGCAAGACATTGCTAATTGTCGGCCTTGGTCAAACAGGCCAGGCTGTGGCCGCGCGTGCCAAGGCGTTTGGCATGCGCGTTTTGGGAACACGCGCCAGGCCCAGCCCAGTTGAAAATGTTGACGAAGTTTACGCTGCTGATGATTTGCCAAAGCTGTGGGCGCAGGCGGATTTCATCTGTGTTTGTGTGCCACTGCTTGCCTCGACACGCGGTCTCATCGACCAAGTGGCATTCGACAGAATGAAATCTTCGGCCATACTAATTGATGTGTCGCGTGGCGGTGTGATCGTATCGAATGCAGCAATTCAGGCGATGAACAAGGGCAAGATCAAGGGCGCTGCTTTTGACGTATTTGCGACCGAACCCTTGCCGCCCGATAGCCCCTATTGGGACCTGCCGAACACACTGATCTCGCCGCATTGTTCCGCTGTTTACGAAGGCTGGGATCTTGCCTCGTTTGACATGTTCCTGGCTAACTTGGAGCGATGGCAAACAGGCCAAACTCTCACCAACATTGTCGACCCGAACCGGGGCTACTAACCAAGGACCACATTCATGGCAAACCGATTTTCCGGGGTGATCACTCCGATCCTGACGCCTTACAACGATGACCTTAGCATTGCCGAAGACTTGTACCTGAGCCACGCGGCAGATTGCGTAAACGACGGTGCACACTATCTTTCGCCTTTTGGAACAACGGGTGAGGCACTCAGCAACACGGTATCAGAGCGCATGCACATGCTGGAGCAGCTGATCGTAAGTGGTACGACGACGGCAGATCAGCTAATGCCTGGAACTGGGCTTTGCGCGTTCGAAGATACACTGAACCTCTGCAAACATGCGGTTGAGCTAGGCTGCGCCGCTGTGATGACATTGCCACCGTTTTTCTTCATTCAGGCAGATGATGAAGGGTACTACCGGTACTTTAGCCAGCTGATTGAGGCCGTTGGTTCAGATGCGATGCGCATCTGCCTCTACCATATTCCGCAAAACGCAGGCGTCGGCATCTCGCCTGGTCTTGCAGCGCGGCTGAACAAGTCATTTCCCGAAGTCGTTGTGGCGTACAAGGACAGCTCAGGCAACTGGGACAACACCAAGGCTGTAATAGAGGCAGCACCGGGAATCTCAGTATTCCCCGGTTCGGAGAGCTTTATGATCGAGGCTATGAAACTTGGCGGTGGCGGCTGTATTTCAGCCAGTTGCAACACCAATGTTGCGGCCATTCGCGCCATGTTTGAAATGGCTGGGTCGGGCGATTGGCAAGCTGCAAAAGCCGCGCTTGTTCCGATCAATGCGCATCGTAAGGCCATTCAGGAGGGCGGTCTGATCCCTGCGCTGAAAGCATTCAAATCACTTCGATCGAAAGACGATCGTTGGCTGAACCTGCGGCCGCCTTTGATGAATGCTGATCCGGCGCTGGGCAAAGCGTTGGCAGAAACGCTCTAGTTGACCGTGTCTATCAGACCTTCAGGCTGACCCACCACAACAAAGGTGAGGCGTGATGGATCCAGGAACTCTTGGGCGACGCGCTTGATATCTTCCATAGTGACGGCGTTCACCTTGTCATTGCGCGTGGCGATGTAGTCTGTACCAAGCCCGTCCATCTGCATGGCAACAGCGATATTGGCGATTGTGCCATTGCCATCAAAGCGAAGCGGATAGGCACCGGTCAGATACGTCTTAGCATCTTCGAGTTCTTGCTCGGTCACACCCTTTGTCCGAATGCGTTCCCACTCCGCGCCGATCACCTCGACAGCTTCCGCCACGCGGTCATTGGCCGAAGCGACGCGCCCCATCCAGATATCCGCGCCATCGCGGTTCAATATGAAAGAGTAAACGCCATATGTCAGCCCCCGTTTCTCACGGACTTCTTGCATTAGGCGACTTTCAAACCCGCCTCCACCCAGAATGTGGTTAAGAACAAAGGCCGCAAAGAAGTCTGGATGATCGCGGTCGATGCCCGGTTGAGCAAAAGTCGCAATTGACTGCGGCGTTGCAAAATCCACCACCTCCGTTCCACCGGGCAAGTTCAACTCGGCATCTTCTGGCAGTGGTGCACCTGTCTTGGGAAGGTCCCCCAAAAGCGTGTCCAGAATGGTTGCAAGTTCTTCTTCGGTGACGTCGCCCACGGCACTGACGTAAAGGCGATCACGCGCCAGTGTGGCGGCATGGGCAGCAACTAGATCGTCGCGCGTCAGAGAGGACACTGTTTCGACAGTGCCGTTTAACGAACTGCCATATGGGTGATCACCAAATACAAGTGCGCGGAAAGAGCGCCCTGCGATCTCTTCCGGGTCTTTTTCATCGGACTGAATGACTGACACGACCTGAGCGCGCACGCGCTCTATGGCATCTTCGTCAAACCGTGGGTTGATCAGGCTGTCGCGCAAAAGTGCCAGAGCCTCGTCGCGGTTATCACTGAGAAACCGGGCTGAAATGCTAAGCGCGTCTTGTTGCGCATCGTAGCTGAAGGACGCGGCTAAGCCTTCCATTTCTCTGGCAAAGGCGCGTGCATCCAGGTCGCCTGCTCCTTCTTCAAGAAGACCAGTCATAAGGTTCACGGCGCCGCGTTTGCCGGGTGCGTCAAGCGACGCGCCACCGCGAAACCGAAGTTCCAATGCGACAAAGGGAATACTATGATCTTCGACCAACCACGCGTCTATTCCACCCGGCGTGGTGATCTCTTTGATGTTTACATCTGCACGTGCAGGAAGGGCCGCACACACCAACAAAGCTGCAAAAACAAAACGGATCATTGAGTCACCTCCGGAGCTTTCACATAGCCCGTCACAGAATTGTTGGTTTTCGCAAAAATTTCCTTGGCCGCGGCCATGACGTCTTCTTCGGTCACAGCGTCTAGTATTTCCGGCCAGGCTTGCACGTCTTCGACGGTCAGGCCTTGGGTCAATGCGCGACCATATCGGTTGGCCAGCGCACTTACGTCATCTCGTACGTAGATCTCAGATGCTTTGATCTGCATTTTGATGCGGTCCAGATGTTCAGGGTCAATGCCTGTCTCAAGAAAACCCGCAACGACGTCATCCACGGCCGCCTCGGCCTCTTCCAGGGTGACTCCAGGTGCAGGCACAATTGAGAGATTGAACGTCGTATCATCCAGAGATGACCCGCTGTAGAACGCACCGGTGTAAACTGCCTTGCGCGTTTCAAACTGAAGTTTTTCGGTCAGAATGGATGTCGTTCCACCCCCCAGAATTTCGGCCAGCATTGTGAGTGCTGCCGCTTTCTCCTGCGCGCCACTGTCTCGCTCGGGGGCAAGGTAAGAGCGCGTCACATAAGGCTGTGCGACGCGTGGATCCTCGTAAGTCAATCGGCGTTCGGCCATTTGACGTGGCTCTTGTGCGCGTTCTCGTTCCGGCAAATCAGGGTTGGCTGGGATCTCGCCATAGTAAGTTTCTGCAAGCTTTCTCACTTCGTCTGGCTCGACGTCGCCGGCAACAATCAAAATGGCATTGTTGGGAGCATAGAATTTTTCGTAAAAGTCCAACGCATCATCTAGCGTCAGTTCCGTCATCTCGTGCTGCCAACCGATGATAGGAACGCCATATCGATGATTGAGATACTGCGCCGCGTTGTGCTGTTCGCGAAAAAGCGAAGAGGGGTTGTTTTCGACACGCTGATTGCGCTCTTCGATAATAACATCGCGTTCGGTCAGGATATCTTCTGCGTCCAGTTGGATATTCACCATCCGGTCGCTTTCCATGCGCATCATCAACTCAAGCCGATCTGCCGCCACGCGCTGGAAATACGCAGTGTAATCATAACTGGTGAACGCGTTATCAGACCCGCCATTTCGGGCCACGGTGGCTGAGAATTCACCGGGAGCGAGTGTTTTGGTGCCTTTGAACAGCAAGTGTTCCAGGAAATGCGCAACGCCGGATACACCAGGGTCTTCGTCTGCGCTCCCGGCGCGGTACCAGACCATGTGAACCACCACGGGCGCCCGATGATCCTCAATCACCACCACGTCCATGCCATTGTCCAGCGTGAACGTTGTCAACTGATCATTCGCAATGGCCGAAGCTGTCGAAAAAAACGTGAGAAACAGACCGGTTAGAAAAACACGCATCAGAAGACTCCAAGCAAGGTTTGCCTGAGTCACTAAATACGGCTCAAATGAAAGGTTTCAACTGTGTTGACAGCTTTGTCAGCGCCGACGCCCTGGAACGATCGGCGGAGATGAGGATGTCGGGATACCCAAGCTGCGCAATCTTGCTGTTTCCTGTTTGGAATCAAGCCACTGCCGGCGGTATGCCGAATTGTAGTCGTCCGGACCAATCCGCAGAATGTTAACACGCCCATGACTGCGGCGAATGTTAACGTCCTCCTGACGTAAAGTTTGGCGAATTCCGACATTGACCCCAAAACGCCGCGAGTGATTGACCAATGCACCATCTGCCGCCGAAATGCCACTGCCTGTGGTCGGGCTTCCGCCCAGCGCTACAATGCCATCCGCAAGCGGGTTTTGGTCCGTGATATTAGACCCGCCCGGTGTCGGTTGTGGGAGTGTTGTGTAATTTGCCGGTTCTTGAAGCGGTTTGCCCGGAACAATGGCAAATTCATCCGGCCCCGGACCATCATTTCTGATTTTTGTCAGAACAACGTCTTTGTTGCGCGATCCGCACGCAGACAGCACCATTGTCAGAACAAGTAAAGAAATCGTTGGAAGCTTCATCGCCCAATTCCCACATTACCGAAATCGGTTTTAACGGATTCGTCCGATAAGGTCACGTCGACTTTTTCGCCGTGCCAAACAGAATCAATCCGAAGGCACCGACAAAGATTGCTATATCTGCAACGTTGAAGGCTGTTGGATTTGTAAATCCACAACAGGACATGTTCAAAAAGTCCGCGACAGCCCCGTAGATCATACGATCCACCACGTTCCCCAAGGCACCACCAACCAGAACACCCGCAAAAATCCGCTGCGACCGACCCTGCGGGTCTGTGTGAACCCACCACAGGACAAACGCGACAATGGCCAGCGCAATACCAATGAGCACCCAGGGCATGTAGGGGCTGTCGCTTGCGCCGATGCCGAAATTAATCCCGGTGTTCCAGGCCATGCGCAGATTCAAAAGGGGCGGCAGAACATCAATGCGTAAAACCTCCTTGAGGTTCATGGTATGCACAATCAGGTATTTGGACACCTGATCGACCACAAAGATAACCGCCGCCACCCAAAAAACGGTGCGCATTCTGCTCTCCTCAGTCAGATATCGCGTTTTCGAGCCGCGATTGTCGCCTTAGTGCCGGAAGTGCCGCATGCCGGTCAAGACCATGGCAAGCCCCGCTTCGTTCGCTGCGGCGATCACGTCATCATCCCGCATCGAGCCACCAGGCTGGATCACAGCAGAAGCGCCGGCCTCTGCTGCAGTCAAGAGTCCATCTGCAAATGGAAAAAAGGCATCTGAGGCGACGACACTGCCTTGGGTCAATGGGTGATCCAGTCCAAGCTCCTTGGCCATATCCTCCGCTTTGCGGGCGGCGATACGACAGCTGTCAACGCGGCTCATCTGACCGGCGCCCACACCCACAGTGGCGCCATCTTTGACATAAACAATCGCGTTAGATTTCACATGTTTTGCCACCCGCCAGGCAAAGAGCATATCGGTCATTTCCTGATCTGTGGGTTTGCGCTTGGTCACCACTTTCAAGTCATGCGGATCAAGCGCGCCATTGTCTTTGTCTTGCACGAGGTAACCGCCAGACACCTGCTTGATCATAAGCGCTGCTTCTGTGGGATTGGCAAGCCCCTCTGTCGTCAAAAGCCGCAGGTTCTTTTTCTTGGCAAAAACCTCGCGCGCAGCGTCATCGGCCCCGGGCGCGATCACCACCTCTGTGAATATCTGGGCGATTTCCTCTGCGGTGGCAGCGTCCAGCGCGCGGTTCAAAGCTATGATCCCGCCAAATGCTGATGTGCGGTCGCAATCGAAGGCGCGCATATAGGCCTCGCGCAAACTGTCGCCGCGCGCCACGCCGCAAGGGTTTGCGTGTTTGATGATCGCGCAGGCCGGCCCGTCTTCGGGGCGAAACTCACTCACCAACTCAAAGGCGGCATCAGTGTCGTTGATATTGTTGTAGCTCAGCTCTTTGCCCTGCACCTGAGCCGCAGTGGCCACACCGGGACGCGCCGATCCATCGGTGTAAAAGGCCGCGGTCTGATGCGGGTTTTCGCCATAGCGCAACCCTTGCGCCAACTTCCCAGCAAAGGCACGGCGACGCGGAGTTTCCTGTGCCAAAGCATTGGCCATCCAGGACGATACGGCGGCGTCGTAGGCTCCGGTGCGTGCGTAGGCTGTCAGCGCCAGATTTTGACGGAAAGCGTAGGTTGTCTGCCCGTCATGGGCATCCAATTCGGCCAACAGAGGTTGATAATCTTCAACATCCACAACCACTGAAACGAAGGCATGGTTCTTGGCCGCGGCCCTGATCATGGCAGGCCCGCCGATATCGATGTTCTCAATACAGGTGTCATAGTCCGTACCTTTTGCGACGGTTTCCTCAAATGGATAGAGATTGACCACCAGAAGATCGATTGGCCCAATTCCGTGCTTTGTCATGGCGGTCACATGTTCGTCTTTGTCACGCAGTGCCAGAAGTCCGCCATGCACCATGGGGTGCAACGTCTTGACCCGACCATCCATCATTTCAGGAAAACCGGTGATCTCGACCACATCACGCACATCCAGTCCCGCCTCGCGCAAAGTCTTGGCACTTCCGCCTGTGGAAACCAGCTCAACACTGCGCTCCGAGAGCGCGCGACCCAGTTCGATCAATCCGGTTTTATCGGACACAGACAGCAGAGCGCGGCGCACGGGAGCAAGATCAGACATTAGCAGCATTTCCTTAGAAAACAGTCAGTTATGTGTCGGCGGCCTAAGCGAATGTTTCGTCTTCCACCAGGTCGCGAATGCCAACCGGGGAATCTGCGGGCTTCGCAAGCGACCACCTAACACGCGTCGCATACTCCATTGCGCGTCCGGATAGAACGATCTGTTTGGTCGCACGCGGTTTGAGACGGTTTTTTTCCAGGTAAACGCTGGGTTCAACCTGAATTCGTGTCGCGCCTTCGCCACGAAATATCCAGATCTCCCCGCTTTTCAATGCAAGCGATACCGCTGCACCGCCCATATCAAGCGAGACATCGACATCCGGGTGTACATGGAACCGAATTTCAAACGGGATGCCTTGCAGTTGGGTTTGATCCATGACCCGGTCAAATTGCTTTTGTGCGGCGTCATCCAGCGCAGCCAGGCTATCTTCGCCCACCATGCCTGCCCCATCAAACGTGACCTCAAGCTTTCGGATATGGGTCAGACCGAAATTCTGAAGATACCCGTCATGACCGCCTTCAAATCGGAAACCATCCGGCACCTGACTGATCCCAACTGGAACATTGCTCGGAACATCCATCAACCAGTTCTGTTTGGGAGCAGACGCTCCAAGGCGGCTGCTCGATTGCCCGCTTAGAACGAGGGTGGAATGTGACGGTGTTGCCCGACCGGCGCGACGCCAGTCCTTATCAAAACTCGACCCTGACCCGCAATTCACAATCATCGGTCTTCTTCCCGAGGTCAGCTCAAACGCCAGCGTCGAGGCATGAGCGTTGCCAGAGGCCGGTCCGGTAGGCGGGCGCGCTGCATCAACAATAATCGATGTTCGCCCCGCACTGATCCGTGCAAACCCCATGGCCAGTCCGTCGGCTTTGCGCCCGCGCACGCCACTGGCGGCGAGTGCGCTGTCGAGCCGTCCGTCCAGACCACGGCCTCCACCATGAAACCGGGCCAATCCACCATCAGAGTGGCGCAACGTGCGTAAAGTTGGACCAATGCGCTCGATCGCAGACCAGTGCGCTTCTGACGGGCTACGACCGGATTCGCTCAGGGCGACTGCGGCCCAAGTCAAAAGCGTAAACACATCCAATAGTTCTTCGGGATTGCGCGTCGGAAGACCGCCCTGTTCGTCAACTTGATCAAGACATTCGCGGTCCAGGGCTTTGACCGCTGGGGCGATGTGCTCTTCCATACCTTCCAGTGACAAACCTGCATAAATCAGTCCGGTCAACGCCTCAAACCGGGGCAATCCTGGCGCTGTTGCGTGCCAGCGTCGCGCCAAAAACTTGGTTTGTTGTGCCAACGACAGATAAAATGTGTCAGAGTGTTCTTTGTGTTGGCCGGTCAAAAGAAAGATGGCGTGGTTGATCCAACGGATCAATCGTCTCCCGGTCAAATCGGGTGTCCACCCTGGCCCTTTGCCTTGTCCAAAGGCGTCAATCCAGCCCCAAAGCCAGGTTTGCGCGGCCGAGCGTGCGGCACTGTCGCCAACCGCAGCCAGATCATCAAGCCATGTGAACCCGTGAATTTCGTTTACGAACCCCTGATCGGGCGGTGTGATCTGCCACAAGGTCGCACCCGGTTTTTGCACCAAGTGTCCGGCAAACAGGAAGTTGCCTGCCGTCAATTGCCGCCCCTTGGCGAAACTGCCGATCGTGCGTGGTTCTGGCTGTGAGACAAAAGCTGTCGCGGCACGGGTCATAGTGGCACGACGCGCCGCAAAGCGATTGCGCAAATCAGTTAATCGATGGGACAAATTCTCGGATCGCGACATGTGTTCCCGGCCTCGGCACGCTCTTTGTGGCGCTGTCGTGCAAGTATACCCTCAGGAATCGCCTGAGTCACGGCGCTTTCGCCTATGTGCGCTGAGTTACGCAGGCCATGTAGAATCCGTCCATGCCGCCAAGGTCGGACCAATAGTCTGGACGCAAACGCAAACCGCCTTCCTCGGTAAGCCATTCAGGTTCTATCCCGAGATTGTCAAAAACAGTTGGCTCGGTTTGAAGATCTTCCCGCCGTTCAAGAAGCTCTTCAATCTGTACTTCGCCTTCATCGGGCAACAGTGAGCAGGTGCAAAACATAAGCCGCCCGCCAGGTGCAAGCAGTGACACCGCGTGGTTCAGCATTTTGGCTTGTAGTGCGATCAGTTCGCCGAACTCCGATCCATCCTTGGCGTAGGGTAAATCGGGGTGACGCCGGATTGTTCCTGTCGCCGAGCAGGGTGCGTCAAGCAGGACAAGATCATATCCAGACTTATCGAACGCCAATACGTTTTCGATGACAAGCTCGGCTGACAAGTTGGTGCGCTCAAGGTTTTCCCGCACTCGGTCCATGCGACGCTCAGACGTATCAATCGCGGTCACCTCCGCCCCCGCAGCCGCCAGTTGCAGTGTTTTTCCGCCAGGTGCCGCACACATATCGAGCGCGCGCATTCCGGGACTTGGGTTGAGAGCCCTGACAGGAATGGCGGCTGCAGCATCTTGCACCCACCACTCGCCGGTTTCGAAACCTGGCTGGGCCGAGACTTGACCAAAATCTGTGAGGCGGATTGATCCCGTCGGCAACAGCGTTCCACCGAGCATCTCTGCGACACGTGCGCTGTCTGACTTTGCCGTGACATCCAGAGGCGCGCCTTTGAAATGCGCGGCTTCCATGGCTGAAACAGAGCCATTCCCCCACGCCTGAGCCAGTGGCTCGCGCAACCAGCGAGGCATACGAGGAATGCGCAGGTCGTTCCACGGACGCCCGGCTCCTTCGGCCATTTGCCGAAGCACTGCGTTTACCAACCCCTTGAGATGACGGTAGCGATTGTTGGTGGAGATGTGGCTTACCAGATCGCTGACCACACCATGCGCATCGCCTCCAAGACACAGTTCTACCGTGCCAAGCCGCAGAGCATTGCGGACATGAAGCGGCGGCTTTTTTCGGACTACACGAGAGAGCAATCGATCTGCCCGCTCCAGACCTCTCAACGTGTCGGTGGCAAGTCGAAGCGCCTCGGCCCTTTGAGACCCCTTCAAATCTCGCAGCACACCAGACGAGTCTGACAACATACGTCCCTGACCGATCACTTGATCCAATAGGGCCACAGCCGCGCCGCGCGCAGAAGGAGGTTTCCGAGGTGTCATATGCTTTGATTGGCCTTTCGACGAAGGCGGCGTATATCAAGCAAAGACCTTTTTCACCAGAGCCAGAGGCCAAAATCACGATGAGCCAAGATCAAAAGGATTTCCCAGAGGCCGCGAAACGCGCACTTGCGGAGGCTGAGGAACGGCGCAAACTGGCCAAAGACCTTAGTCTTCCCAAAGAACTGGGAGGTCGCAAAGGGCCTGAACCCGTTCGTTACGGCGATTGGGAAAAAAGGGGATCGCGGTCGATTTTTAATCAGACCGCACTGTTGATACGGCTATTTCAGAACAAGATCGGCGAACTGCCCTGTTCCTTGATCAGAAATAAAGCGAATTGTTTCACCTTGGATCTTTACGGCTTGGCAGTTCGGGCCAAGATCACGTTTGCCCCAATAGAGATCTCGGCAAAAGTATCCGGATTTCCATTGCCAGGCTCCGGTAACAGAGCGACCAAACGCCCGCCCGGCAATTTCTCCGCCCGGTGTAACGGTAAGATCAATTCCAAATCTCTTTAGTTTCTTGTCCTTGATCACTTCGACAAATGCGTCGCGATCATCAATCTTGTTGAAGCCATCAGCAAACGCTGGTGACGTCGCCAAAAGGCCGACGATAAGAGCTGATAGTAGTCGCATGTGTCCACACCCGTATTAACTGTTTCGTTTAATACGGCGGGCAATATGGTTTGGATCAGTTTTCTTTCAGGCCCAAGACGTCTAGCATGTCGTACTCGCCCGGCCTACGTCCCTGACCCCAGAGCGCGGCCTTAACCGCACCACGTGCAAACACCGCGCGGTCAGAGGCCACATGGCGCAGCACAATGCGTTCTCCGGGTGCCGCGAAAAGCACATCATGTTCGCCCACAATGTCGCCGCCGCGGACCGCGTGAAATCCAATTTGGCCGCGTTCGCGTGCCCCGGTGATGCCGTCGCGGGCTCTGTCGGCGGCGTTCTCCAGAGAAATATTTCGCCCGTCTGCTGCCGCTTGGCCAAGCATGAGCGCCGTTCCCGAGGGGGCATCGACCTTTTGGTTGTGGTGCGCCTCGATGACTTCGATGTCGTAGTCATCGTCAAGGGCTGCGGCCGCTTTCTTGGTCAGTTGCACCAATAGGTTTACCCCAAGGCTCATGTTCCCCGCCCGGATGACCGTCGCGTGACGCGCCGCTGCGCCTATCTTTTTGAGATCACTTTCGGCAAAGCCCGTGGTTCCGATGACATGCACGCAGCGCGCCTGGGCTGCGAGCGCGGCAAAGTCAACAGATGCTGCCGGCGACGTGAAATCCACGACCGCCTGTGCTTTGGCAAATGCCTCCAGCGCATCATCTGTCACAATCACACCCGAAGACATACCGCCCATCATTTCGCCAAGGTCTTTGCCAATCCAGCCATGCCCGGGTCGCTCGATTGCGCCTACGAGGTTTGCCCGATCAGACGCGTTGATTGTTTCGATCAGCATCTGACCCATCCGGCCTGAGGCCCCCGTAACAACGATACCTGGCGCGTCTGTCATAACCTGTCTCCAAAATTCCGCCCGACTTCCTTAACGTGGTGATCATCGCTTGGCAAAGCCTCACGCAGGGCATAGATGCAGGGTTATGGCAAAGAACAAGTTTCACAATGGCCCAGGCCCATCACAAAGACAGCTGCGTGTCGGAGAGTTGATCCGGCGCACGCTGTCGGACGTGTTGTTGCGCGGGGATATACACGATCCTGATCTGAACCGGCTTTCGGTAACCGTAGGCGAAGTTCGCATTTCACCGGATTTGAAGGTGGCGACGGCTTATGTGTTGCCCTTGGCCGGGCAGGGGCATGACGACGTCATCGAATTTCTTGCCCGCAATCAAGGCGAGCTGCGCCGGATCATTGGTAAGAAGCTTGCGCTGAAATTCGCACCGGAATTGCGGTTTCGTCTTGATGAGACATTCGATCAGCTTGATGAAACCCGCAGGTTGTTCGCCCAGGATGCTGTGCGGCGTGATTTGGAAACCTAACACGATGTGGCGATTGATCGTCGTTGTGGCCTTTGCCCCCTTCTTTGCACATGCCGCGGACTGTGAGAGCATTCAATTTGACGGTGCGCGCTACACGATTTGTGAAGTGCACGCAGCCGAGGACACTTTACAGCTTTTCCTGAATGATCCTGTCTCTGGCACGCCGCTCGCAAGTTTTGACAATGTGGATGCGCATTTGACGGGCAGCGATCAAAAGCTGAGCTTTGGAATGAACGCAGGCATGTATCATCAAGATAGAAGCCCAGTTGGTCACTACGTAGAAAATAACACGGCCAAATCCCCATTGATCACCAGCGAAGGTCCGGGGAATTTTGGACTGTTGCCCAATGGCGTGTTCTGCATCCGCGCCGGTCGTGCAGATGTGATTGAGACGCTGGCGTTTGAACAAAACAAACCGGACTGCACGTTTGCGACGCAATCAGGACCGATGCTGGTCATCAATGGCGCGCTGCACCCCAAATTCCTCGACAACAGCGACAGCCTGTTCATTCGGAATGGAGTGGGCACGTCTGAAAATGGCGCAACAACATGGTTTGCGATTTCCGATGAACCGGTTAATTTTCACCAATTCGCCCGGTTGTTCAGGGATCATTTGGGTGCGCCGCAGGCGTTGTATTTTGACGGCAACATTTCACGTCTTTATGCCCCTGGTATTGGCCGACATGATGGTGGGTTTCCGATGGGGCCTATCGTTGGAGTAGTGACACAGAAATGAACGCCAAATGTCCATGAGGGGCCTGTTTGACACCCGCAAACGACTGCGATACGCCGCGCCCTTCTGGTGAGGTGTAAGGATACACATGGGACGTAAGCGCAAAGGCCGCACGCTATCGGGATGGTTGGTCGTGGACAAACCCGCAGGGATAACATCGACCGCAGTTGTGAACAAAGTTCGCTGGGCGCTACAGGCGCAAAAAGCCGGGCATGCCGGCACGCTTGATCCAGAGGCAACTGGTGTACTGGCCGTGGCGTTGGGTGAGGCCACAAAAACCGTCCCCTATGTCACTGACGCACTGAAGTGCTATCGGTTTACAGTGAGATTGGGACAAGCAACCAACACCGATGATGCGGAAGGCGAGGTGATCAAGGAAAGTGAGGTGCGCCCGGATGATGCCACCATCAAGGCAGCACTGGGTCAGTTCGTCGGGGATATCGAACAGGTCCCGCCCAAATTTTCGGCAGTAAAAATAGACGGTCAACGCGCCTACAAATTAGCGCGCGACGGTGAGGATTTTGACGTCGAGGCGCGCCCGCTCTGGGTGGAAGAACTGATCCTGACCGATCGGGCGAATGCAGATACAATTGAGCTTGAAATGACCTGCGGCAAAGGCGGATACGTTCGCTCCATCGCCAGGGATCTCGGCGCGGCGCTGGGCTGTTATGGCCATGTTCTTTCGCTTCGGCGACTATGGTCGGGGCCGTTTCAGGCCGAGGATGGGCTGACCATGGATCAGATTGATGCTATGGCGCATAGCCCGGAACTGGACTCCTACCTGAAGCCACTCGAGGTTGGACTGGCCGATCTTCCGAAAACCATATGCACCGACACGGGTCTGGCACGTTTGCGCAATGGCAATCCGGGACTTGTGA